>CALWDR010000060.1 GCA_944376745.1 uncultured Lachnospiraceae bacterium | reverse complement strand
CGGCTATTTTCCCTCCGCCATGGCAAGCTGCGCCGTTACCAGGTTATAGTAGATCCCCTTCTTTTCCAGCAGTTCGTTGTGGGAGCCCATCTCAGCGATGCCGTGCCTGTCGATGACCACCAGGCGGTCGGCGTTGCGCAGGGTGGACAGCCGGTGGGCGATGGCAAAGGTGGTCCGGCCCTTTACCAGCCGGTCCAGGGCCTGCTGGATGAGAAATTCGCTCTCCGTATCCAGGGCGGAGGTGGCCTCGTCTAAGATCAGCAGCCGGGGATTGTTGAGGATCGCCCTGGCGATGGCGATGCGCTGACGTTCCCCGCCGGATAAGTTGTAGCCGTGCTCTCCCACATAGGTGTTGTAGCCATCCGGGGTCTTGCAGATAAAATCGTGGGCGTTGGCAGCCTTGGCGGCCTTGATCACCTCCGCCAGGGTGGCATCCTGCCTGGCGAAGCGGATGTTGGCCAGGATACTGCCTGAGAACAGGAAGGTCTCCTGGAGCACCACCCCGATCTGGGAGTGGAGGCACTCGGTCTTGATATCCCGGATGTTGACGCCGTCAATGGTGATACGCCCCTGGTCCACGTCATACAGGCGCATGATCAGGTTGATCAGCGTGGATTTGCCGGTCCCCGACGCACCCACCAGCCCGATCATCTCCCCGGGCTTCACCGCAAAGCTTACATTCTCCAGAACGGGCTCATAATTCTGATACCCAAAGGACACATGCTCGAAGGTAAAGGCGCCTTCTATCTGAAATTCCCGGCTGCTCTCCCTGTCGGCAATCTCCGGCTCCTCGTCCAGCACGTCATAGATCCGGTTCAGGCTGGTGATCATCTGCATCACGGCCCGGGGCAGGTGGGTCATCCAGCTTAAGGGCCCGAACAGATAGCCGCAGTAGGTGATAAACTGCACCAACTGTCCCAGAGACAGCTCCCCTTCCAGCACATCCATGCCGCCGAAGAAAACCGCGATGTAGGTCCCGCCTCCCAGGAAAAAGGTCATGATAGGGAAAAACACCGCCCAGAAGGTCTCGTTCTTGCGGCTGACCGCCGCGTATTCCCGAGTCATCTTCGTGAAACGCTGGGCCTCCCGCTCCTCCTTGCCGAAGGATTTCACCACCCGCATGCCGGAGAGGATGTCCTGCAGGCCGCTGCTTAAGGCATCCGCCTTCAGCCACTGCTTGTGATAGATCATGTGGATCCGGTGCCAGAAGGCCCGGATGGTGACAAACACCACCGCGATAAACGCCACGGACATGAGGGTCATCTGCCAGCTGATGAGAAACATCATCACCAGGGATACGATCATGGTCAGAAGGACCGAGAACATATCCCCGAAGACCTCCTCCATAAAATTGCGGATCTGGTTGGTATCCCGTGACACCCGGTTCATCAGCTCCCCCGGCTTCCTTTTATTAATAAAGGAAAGGGACAGGGTCTGGATCTTATAATACAGTCTCCTTCGCAGGTTCATGCTGATGGTAGTGCCAAGCTTCACGCAGTTCCAGTAGCGGCATACCTCCAGGAGGATCAGGCTGATCAGCAGGAAAAAGGAAATCCCCACGAAGCTCCAAAGCTCCCGAAAGGTTCCCCGGCCCGTGGCCAGAGTGTTGTCGATAAACCTCTGCTGTACCATGGGGTTTAACAGGTTCACGGCGGCGATCAGGATCATCAGCAGGGCGATCAGCAGAAGCCTTCCCAGATTGCCCTCGCAAAGAGTGAGAAACCGCTTGAACAGATCCGATTTTCCCTGGCAGTAAGGGCATTTGCTGGTACCGGGAAGGGCCCTGCCGCAGTTCTCGCAGTATTTTTCATATTCCGAGCTGGTCACCCGCTCCGCCCCCTCCGGTCCTGCGCCTTTTTCCAGCGCGTCCAGAAGGGCCTGGGCGCCTCTTGCCACGTAGGAGACCCGCAGGATATGGCGCATGGAGAACCGAGCGGCGCAGACGGCCTGCCCCTCTTTGGTGGTCACCGTCACAATGCCGCTGTTTACCTGGTGCTCGCATTTTATTTTTTCACAGTCCCGAAGGAGGAAGGAGGCGGTGACGCCGGTTTCATCCAGCACCAGGAACCGCTCCTGGGTCACCGCCAGCCAGGTCCTGGCGGCGTACTCCTCCCCCGCCAGCTTTTTTTGATTGTCAAACCGCAGGTCCACCGGGACACAGTACCAGAGGCTCTCCCCGGGGGCAAGCTTTAGGGCCTCCATCTGCGGCTGGCTTAACTCATATAATAGTTTCATTGGTAAAACCTTTTCCTTTCAAAGATGCAGGCAGCCGGACATCCTCCCATTCCCCTTTGGAGGCTCCTCCCGCCTTAAATAAACAGATCCAGCTTCTTGCGCTCCAGCACGCTGAGCTTATAAAAATCCGGAATCTCATAGCGGTTCCCGTCGATGTCCGTCACCAGCAGGCGGGAATCATTAAGCGCCACCACCGCCTCCCCGCTCATCTGGGTGGTGAAACGGCAGACACCGAAATTGGTGACCGCGTGCCAGTAGGCATAGCCGTACTCGTCCTTGACGTCCAGCACCTTGGTAATCACCGGCATAAAATACCGAAGCCGGATCTGCTCCCGGATCATTTCCTGCTGCTCCCTTGCGAGTTGAGAAAGCTTCTCGATCATGCCGATCTCCCTGGCCTTCTCGTCCGCCTCCCGGATGGAGATAAATTCCTCCGGATTGGTCAGGGGAAAGGTCAGATAAACGCCCACCCTTGCATATTCCTTCTCCCCGGTCTTTAAGGCGAGAAAGCCCCCCGCCGTCCGGGAAAAATGCGCGTTTTTCCCGGTCAGGAAACGCATTTCCAGAAGCTCCTCCGATTCCTTTTTCAGCGCCTCCTCGTCAAATTCCTGCAGATCCAGAAGATCCGGCGCCGTATTTTCACGTTCGTCCTTCATATGCTCCTCCTACTCAAGCCCCCGCATGGCCAATGCCTTGGTCTGCAGCTCGCTTAATTTATAAAATGTTCCTTTTTGCTCCAAAAGCTCCCGGTGGGTGCCCGCCTCCGTCACCCGGCCCTCCTCCAGCACGATCAGATGAGCGGCGTTTCGCAGGGTGGAAAGGCGATGGGCGATGGACAGCACGGTGCGCCCTTTTTCCAGCCGCTCCAGGGATTTCTGGATGGCCAGCTCCGTCTCGGTGTCCACCGCGGAGGTGGCCTCGTCTAAGATCAGGATCTTCGGGTCCGCCAGGATGGCCCTGGCGATGGAGATCCTCTGCTTCTCCCCGCCGGACAGGGCGCGGCTGGAGGAGCCGAGAATGGTGTCGTAGCCGTAGGGCATCCGGCAGATAAAATCATGGGCATTTGCCTTTACCGCCGCCTGGATGATCTCCTCCCTGGTGGCCTCCGGCCTGGCATAGGCGATATTTTCCGCGACGGTTCCCATGAAAATATAGGTATCCTGGGACACCATGGCGATATTCCTGCGAAGCTCCCGAAAGCCGTACTGCTTTACGTTGACGCCGTCCACCAGCACCTCCCCCTCCTCCACATCATAGAGGCGGGAGATCAGATTTACCAGGGTGGACTTGCCGGAGCCGGAGCGGCCCACGATGCCGAAGACCTCCCCCGCCTCCACGCGGAAGCTGACATTTTTCAGGATGGGCTTGTGGGCCTCATAACCGAAGGTCACATTTTTAAGCTCGATCTCTCCCCGGAAGCTCTGTGGCCGGACGGGGTCCTGCACCTCCCTCACCTCCGGGACGGCGTCCATGATCTCGAACAGCCGCTGGGCGGAGTTCATGCAGTTGGTGTACCAGCGGATGATGCGGGACATGAACTCCAGCGGCCCCTTCATCTGGCCCACATAGCCGGAAAAGGTCAAGAGCATGCCCAGTTCTATCTGGGAGCCGCCGATCATCAGGGCCCCGCCCACGGCCCACACCAGGAAGCTGATGATGTCCTCCACGGTGCAGTACAGGGCGAAAAAGGCATTGTCGTACCGTGCCACGTCCAGCTCCGCGTCCTGCACCCTTCCGTTATTTTTGGAAAAGCGCGTGATCTCCTGCTCCTCCTGGCCGAAGGCCCGCACCACCCGGGCTCCGGTAAAATTCTCGTTCATCTGGCCGTTCAGCCTGCGCTTGGCCCGGTGCCTCTTTCCATAATAATGCCACAGCCTTGGCATCATCCGAAAGCTGATCACCACAAGGGCGGGCATCAGGCAAACGGACACCAGCGCCAGCAGCGGATTCAGCAGGAACATGATCACCGTGGTGGCCAGCAGCGTCCCCACATTGATAAAAAAGTAAGGGATGCCGTCGATGAAAAAGCTGGAGATCTCCTCCGCGTCGTCGGACACCCGGGTCATCAGGCTTCCGGTCTGCCGTCTGGTGTAAAAGCTGATGGACAGCTTTCCCATGGAGGCAAATACCTGGCTTTTGATCTTGCCCACCACCTCCGGGGCGATCCGGGCCGTCAGAACTCCCTGAAGGATTCCCAGCGCCTGGATCGTCACCTTTGTGAGGATCATGGCCAGGGTGATCACCACAAGGGCGGTGAGAAACCTGCCCGCCGGGATGTGCAGCATTGCCAGAAACGCCTCATTTTTGGCAAGCACCTGGTCGTACAGGACGGTCCCGCTTAGGTAAGGCCACACCAGATTCAACACGGCTGTGCCCAGATAACACAGGATCATGACGGCAAGGCTTGCCTTATAGGGCTTAAAATACGCCATGACCCGAAATAGTATCGATTTTTTATCCATGCATTTGGGGCAGACCTTCCGCTCCTGGTCAGGATAGAGCATGCCGCACTTGGGGCAGCACTCCTTCCCCTTGGTGATGTCCAGGTCCTCCGGCAGGATCTCCTCCTGCTTTTTTATCTTATCCCCGAGCTTGCAGATCCGCAGGAAGGCCTCCATACGGGTGTTGGAAAAATGGCACAGGTCCCGCTCCACGCCGTCGATCTCCGCCAGCAGCGCACCGCTGCTGATCTGCCGGAGGACCTCCAGCCTGGCAACGCGCTTCCATTCATAGAGACAGAGGGCAGGCTCTTTTGACAGCGCGGCCTCCTCCTGCAGCTGCCAGCCCCCGTAGCCTCCCAGGCGGTACTCCGCCTTTCCCTCGCAGGGGTAAGCGGCAATCAACAGGCAGTCCTTTGTGACCGCCACAATGGAATCCGCGAACCGGTATTCCATATCAAAATCCGCTGCCGCCGCGAACAGAATATCCTTTTTCTGCACGCCGTACTTTTCCGCGGCAGTCGTAAAGCTTCTTGGTAATTTCATGTTCCCCTCCCTTTTCCTTCTCCGGGACATTTTTCCCCTGGTGCCTGCCTGCGGCAGGAAGACGCCGGCGCACCGTTTTCCTTGATGCCTGCCTGCGGCAGGAAGACGCCGGAACGCCGTTTTTCTTGATGCCGCCTGCATCAGAAAGACGCCGTTTTTCCTGGCGCCTGGCTTTGCCGGATCATCGAATAAAACCACGCGGCTTTCCCATGGTTTTTCCGATATAAAAAGCCGCGGCTTCCAGAAGAAGCCACGGCTCATCATTCTACTCTCATCTATTGGCAACACAATCTGTGCAGACACATCGAGCAGGAATCAACCAGCAATATCCCGGGAGACAATTTCATCGTTCTTTACTTGTAAATTTCTGATCCTCAGTTTGTTTGTCATGTCATTGTCTCCTTTCTTTTTTATTTAATCTGTGTCTAGTATACCGATAATTTCTTACATTGTCAACGGATTTTCTCGATAAATCTTATGATTTCCCCACCCCATGAAAAAAAATATTTTGGAAAACTATTGCAAAACTTTCATTTTACGGTAAAATAGAAGCGATTGCTAAAAACCATTTAATTAGGAAAGAAAGGTATCGAAATATATGATCAGCGCAAACAATGTCACCTTAAGGATCGGAAAAAAAGCCCTGTTCGAGGACGTGAACATCAAATTTACCGAGGGCAACTGCTATGGGCTAATCGGCGCCAACGGCGCGGGAAAGTCCACCTTCTTAAAAATTTTAAACGGCCAGCTGGAGCCCACAAACGGCGACGTGACCATCACTCCCGGCCAGCGGCTCTCCTTCCTGCAGCAGGACCATTTCAAATACGACGAGTTCCCGGTGCTTGACACCGTCATCATGGGAAACCAGCGGCTTTACGACATCATGAAGGAGAAGGACGCCATCTACATGAAGGAGGATTTCTCCGATGAGGACGGCATCCGGGCCAGCGAGCTGGAGGCGGAGTTCGCCGACATGGACGGCTGGAACGCGGAATCCGACGCCGCCCAGCTTTTAAACGGCCTCGGCATCGAGACGGAGCTGCATTACGCCATAATGAAGGACTTAAACGGCGCCCAGAAGGTGAAGGTACTCCTGGCCCAGGCCCTCTTTGGCAACCCCGACATTTTGCTTTTAGACGAGCCCACCAACCATCTGGATCTTGACGCTATCGCCTGGCTGGAGGAGTTCCTTATCAACTTTGAAAATACGGTGATCGTCGTGTCCCATGACCGGTATTTCTTAAACAAGGTCTGCACCCACATCGCGGACATCGACTACGCCAAGATTCAGCTCTACGCCGGAAACTACGATTTCTGGTACGAGTCCAGCCAGCTTCTCATCAAGCAGATGAAGGAAGCCAACAAGAAGAAAGAGGAGAAGATCAAGGAATTGCAGGAATTTATCTCCCGGTTCTCCGCCAACGCCTCCAAGTCCAAGCAGGCTACCTCCCGGAAGCGTGCCCTGGAAAAAATCGAGCTGGAGGAGATCAAGCCCTCCAGCCGCAAATACCCTTACATCGACTTTCGTCCCAGCCGGGAGATCGGCAACGAGGTGCTGACCGTGGAGGGCTTAAGCAAGACCATCGACGGCGTCAAGGTGCTTGACAATATCTCCTTCATTGTGGGCCACGATGACAAAATCGGCTTTGTGGGGAGCAACGAGATCGCCAAGACCACTTTATTTAAGATCCTGGCCGGGGAACTGGAGCCAGATGAGGGCACCTACAAGTGGGGCGTGACCACCTCCCAGTCCTATTTCCCCAAGGACAACACGGAGATCTTCGACACGGATATGGTGATCGTGGACTGGCTGACCCAGTATTCGGAGATCAAGGACGCCACCTATGTGCGGGGCTTCCTGGGGCGTATGCTCTTCGCGGGGGAGGACGGCGTGAAGAAGATGCGGGTGCTCTCCGGCGGCGAGAAGGTGCGAGTGCTCTTATCCCGGATGATGATCCAGGCCTCCAACGTGCTGATCATGGATGAGCCCACGGACCACCTGGACATGGAATCCATCACGGCCTTAAACAACGGCATGATCAAGTTCCCCGGCGTGATCCTGTTCGCCTCCCGGGACCATCAGATCGTCCAGACCACGGCCAACCGGATCATTGAATTTCTGCCAAACGGCTCCATGATCGACAAGGTCACCACCTACGACGAGTACCTAGAGAGCGACGAGATGGCCAGAAAGCGCCAGGTGTACTCCACCAGTGCGGACCAGGAGGCGGATGATTAAGCATTTATCCCCCTTACAACAGATACGCCGCCAGCAGCCTCAACGTATTCTCCACCCCGTCCACATGGCTGCGCTCGTAGCCGTGGGAGGCGTATACGCCGGGGCCGATGAGGCCGTGGCGCACATCATAGCCGGCTTTTAAGGCCGCATCGGCGTCGGAGCCGTACTGGGGATACACGTCCACGGCAAAGTCGATGTTCCCGTCTCTGGCCGCCCGGATCAGATTGCCCACCACCTCATAATTGTAGGGCCCGGCGCTGTCCTTGGCGCAGATGGATACCATGTGCTCCGTGCAGGAGAGCCCCTCCCCCACGCAGCCCATGTCCACGGAGAGGATCTCCGTCGTCCCGGCGGGCACGGTTCCGCAGGCGCCGTGGCCCACCTCCTCGTACACCGTGATGTGCTGGTAGATCTTTCTTTCGGGCGTGATATTTTCGTCCTTCAGGTATTTGGCAAATCCCAGAAAGATCCCCACGCTGAGCTTATCGTCCAGGAAACGGCTCTTGATGTAGCCGGAGTCCGTGACGGTGGTTCTGGGCTCAAAGGCCACAATATCCCCCGCCATGATGCCCAGCTCCTCCGTCTCCTTCCGGGAGGCCGTCCTTTCGTCGATGACCACCTCCATCTTGTCAAATTCCCGGCTGGTCTCACCGTACTCCCGGTTCACATGGATGGAGGCATTGTTCAATTGGAAGGTTCCCTCATAGACCCTGCCCTCCCGGGTGTAGATCCGGCAGTTTTCCGTCTCCCCGTTGTTGGGATTCAGACTGCCAAGGGGAGTCAGGCGCAGACGCCCGTTGTCCTTGATCTGGGCCACCATGCCGCCCAGGGTGTCGATGTGAGCCTCCAGCAAAATGGCGTTCTCCCGCTCTCTGCCGCCCAGGTCGATGAGCACGCCTCCCTTCTCCGTCTTCACGGGGCAGTAGCCCAGGCGCTCATACTCCTCCATCACATAGTCCGCCGCCCGGTCCGTAAAGCCCGTGGGGCTGTCGATGGCTAAAATTTTCCTGGTCTCCTCCAGGCAATAATCTACATACGCTTTCATATTCTCTCCTCCTTGATCATGAGAAATGCCCCCAGATTCCCCCGCTTTCCCCTGGAAGCCCGATGGGAAAACAGAAGGGCGCTATTGCAGCAAGTACAGATATTCGTAACGGCAATATGCTCCGGCTTCACGCCAGCCTCCATAAGAACCATCTCGTTAGCCCGCCACAGGTCAAGCTGGTACTTTCCGCCGCCCTTCTCTGTCAGAAGCTGTCGCCAGCCCGGCCTTTCTTGCCAGCCCGTGCCTTCCTCATCGCCAGGACTGGCTACGCCGTCCCCTGCGGAATCCGCTTCCCGTCCTTTCTCACCGCCAGGACTGGTTGCGCCGTCCCCTGCAATCTCCGCTTCCCGGCTTCCCTCCGGAAAGGCCCGCATAAATTCCTCCGCCACATCCTGGCTGACCTCATAGCAGTCCCGGCAGATGGAGGGACCGATGGCGCAGAGCAGATCCCCCGGGTCCGTGCCGTATTCCCGGCCCATGGCCTCCACGGTGGCCTTTCCCATCCGCCCCACCGTGCCCCGCCAGCCGGAATGACTGAGGCCGATGGCACGATGCACCGGGTCCGCGAAATACAGGGGCACGCAGTCCGCGTAAAAGGTGGACAACACAAGCCCCGGCACATCTGTGATGAGCCCGTCCGTGTCGAAGAAGGATTTCGCCCGGGTAAGCCCGTTTCCCGCGTCCTCCCAGGTGACCTTGCGCACATGGGTGGTGTGGGTCTGGTCGGACAGCACAAATTTTCCCAGATCGGCCCCCAGGGCCGCAGCTGTCCGGCGGAAATTTTCCATAACCGCCTCACGCTGATCCCCTCGGGTGAAGCTTAGATTCATGCTGGAAAATATCCCCTGGCTGACGCCGCCCTGCCGGGTGGTAAAGCAGTGTGCCAGCCACTCCTCCCTTTCCAGCAGGGGAAAATACAGGAGGGGAAGCACGGTATTGTCCGCCAGTGTTATCTGTTTTTCCCTGATCACATCCAACTGATTCTTCCGCAAAAATTCTGTCATGTCATACTCCTATTTATCCTTCAAAAGCGTTCTCCACATGAAAGATCTCCTCCCCCAGGATTCCCACCACATCAAAGCGGCAGGGGGTATTCTCCGGGTATCCGCACCTTAATAGATAAAGGGCCGCCGCCCTCCGAAGCCGTCTCTGCTTGCGGGCGTCCACGGCCTCCAGGGGATGGCCGCCCCGCTGGCTGGCGCGGTATTTCACCTCCACAAACACAAGGTATGCGCCGTCCCGGACGATCAGATCGATCTCCCCGCACCGGGTATAATAATTCCGTTCCAGAATCTGAAACCCCTTTTT
>CALWDR010000059.1 GCA_944376745.1 uncultured Lachnospiraceae bacterium | reverse complement strand
GCCACATGGCAGACCGTTACATTGTCCCCTCTCTGTACACACTTTGCCAGTGTACCGGCACAGTTAATCTCCATGTCGTCCGGATGACATCCAACTGCCAATACATTCATAATATCGTCCTCCGTTTTGCTTTTCACAAACTGGTTTTTTCAACCTTCCACCTCTGTTTTGACACTCAGGCCTCCCATGCAGCCCGAAGCATTGCCAGATAATTCTCATACGGAACATATTCCGGCACACTGTTTCCGGTTCCCAGCGCGTATCCGCCTCTGTCCATGGTCCGTTCCAGCATTTCCCGGCTCCGACGGTAAACAGCTTCCGGCGTCTCCTGACAGATAAAATTCACGTCTATCCCCCCAAGTATAGCGATCCGGCTCCCATATTCCTCATAAGCCTCTTCCACCGGCATTATGTTATCCTCATAGGAATGCCGGGCGTCAAAGCCCATATCCCCGATCACATCCTCGATAATATCCTGAAAATATCCGCAGGAATGGAGGATGCAGGGCTTCCCATAGGCGTGGGCCAGTGATACGATCCGCTTTACCCACGGGAATATATAGCTTCTTAAATCCGCCGGCGACAGCAGCGTCTGAGTATTAAATCCCCAGTCGTCGTTGTAGCAGAGAAAACCTACGGTATCATACTGCAGCGCTTCCTTATAATAATCCAGCAGCCGTTTTCCGATCTGGTCAGCCACCTCCCGCACCAGCTTGGGCTCATCGTACAGCAGCATACAGAGATTGTCATAGCCCAGAAGATCGATCATATTCTCCAGTATTCCCCCAGGCCCCATCACCAGAAGCTTCATCCCTTCCGGAAGATATGGTCTGATACCGGCAAGGCTGCCGCTGTCATAATCCCGGACCTCCGGCCACCGGTATGCCTCATAGGAATCCCAATCTGTGAACGCCGCCCTGTCATTCAGCGAACGGCTCTTTTTCACGGCATGAGGCCCCAGCGCATCCGGGTAAAAATGAAAGCCGGAGGCATGGGTGGTGCAGTAATCATAGCCAGCCGCCAGATAGCCCTCCATGGTTTTTCGCAAGACGGCAAGCTCATCCGCCCCATCCGCAAGAGGCGTTCCCGACAGCCGTTCGTAATAAGGCATATTTAAAAACAGCTCAAACAGTACCGGATGCTCCGTCTTTTTTCTCTCCAGAACTCTTAAAATGTTCTCAAAATCAGGCTCTTTTCTCCGCATTTTTCCCTCCCTACTGCATGTAAGCAAAATGAGCAGGATACTCCACTGTCTGATAGCGATACCGGTCCGCCTCCGTAATGGGCCTTATTACCCGGCAGGGATTTCCCGCCGCCAGCACATTGGCCGGGATATCCCGGTTCACAACGCTCCCGGCTCCGATCACCGCATTCTCTCCAATAGTTACCCCAGGCAATACGGTGACGTGTCCGCCGAACCAGACATTATCTCCCACATGGATCGGGTACGCGGCTTCGAATCCATCAATCCGCAGCCTGGCGTCCAGAGCGTGCAGCGCCGTGTAAAATCCGCACTGGGGACCGATCATCACATCGTTTCCAAAGATGATCTTCCCCGGGTCCACAAACACACAGTCGCTGTTCACAAACAGACGGTCTCCCGCCTCAATGTTGAATCCGAACCCGCAGAAGATGGTGGGCTCCACATAAGGAGCCGCTCCCACCTTTCCAAATAACTTCCGCAAAATTTCTTCCCGCCCGGCCTTGTCGGAGGGATGGATGTGATTATACGCATAACATAGTTCCATACAGCATATATGCAGTTCCTCCCGCTCCGGTGTCTGGGTATTATAAAGAAAGCCCGCGTCACATTTTTCCCGTTCCCTCATAAACTCCAATGATTCCATCCCCTTTATCCTCCTTTTGCGAAGGGCAGCCGGTTATTTTTCCGCTATACGGCACAATAGCCCGTAGTGTAATAACCCAGGTTATGACGGCGGTCCAGACGCCCGAAGCAGGCGCAGACGGGGATATCCGCATCCAGTTCCACCGAATACTGCCCGAAAGGAATCTGGTAATTTTCCTCACAGATGGGAAGATCCATCCGCACGCAGATGACCCGTTTTGCCGGAACTGTCAGGTGCAGACCCTCCACCGGCTCCTTCTCCGAGAAATAAAGGTTCACCAGAATGTGGGCATCCTCGCTGCTCTTATTGGTGATCATCATGGCCTCATGGCCGGGCAGCTCGGGGTCGTCCCCGCTGCCCGGCAGATCGCCGTCTATAAACATATAATGCTGATAGCCTAATACTTTCTCTGACATGATACGCTCCTCACTTTTTCTTTACAGATCCTTCATGAAATACTCGTGCATCTTGGGCGACAGCGGGCGGCAGCCGGTCTCCGTGATCACGTAGCCCGTCTCAATGCGTCCGCCGTACAGATCCGGGTGTCCAAAGAAGCTTACGTCCACCATCACCGTCATCCCAGGTACGAGAACGAAATCGCCGTTGGGCCCGAAGAAGGGGGACTCCGCCTCCATCAGACCGATGGAATGGGCGAAGGGGCATACGATGTAATCCTTCAGCCCGTGCTTCTCATAATAAAGGCGTCCCGGCTCGTCAATCTCCCGTCCGCTCATACCGGGCTTTAGCATCTCCCTGGTCAACCGGAAGGTCTCCCGCATGTGATTGAGCAGATCCTTCTGCCTCTGGGTGAACACGCCGTTGACGGGGATCGTGTCGCCAAAGGTGCCGGCATAGCCGTTAAAGCGGGGCGCGATCCCGATCATCACAAGCTCTCCATCCTCCATGCGCTTGTTGGTGGCGGTGGGGACCACGGCTTTGGCCCGTTCCCCGGAGCCCACGATGGTGGAGTAGGCGAAGCTGGTGGCCCCGTTGGCACGGCAGATCGCCTCTCCCGCCGCCGCAACCTCAAATTCATAAGCGCCCGGCCTGATCGCCGCCATCATTTTGTCATAAGCCATATCGCAGAGATAATTGGACTGCTGAATCTGCTCCACCTCCCAGGGGGATTTATATGCCCGCAGCGTCTCGTACTCGTCGGTAATATCCACCATCTCCACACCCTCAAAGCCCGCGGCGAAATCACAGTATACCTGGTGCGGAATCGTCGCCGTCCCCACAAAGCCGATACGCTTCAGCACGGTTCCCTCCCGCTTCAGCTCCTCATTTAACTGTCCAAAATTCAAAATGGTCGCGTTGGGATACTCCTCGTCGGGAACCATGAATACCGGGAAGCAGCGCACCTTTGTGATGGCGGAGTTCATTTTTGCGAAGGGCTCAGACTCCGGTCCGCCCAGGAGAATGGGCTCTCCCTCCACCGGCACCAGGACAGACCCCTTCTCGAACTGCCCGCACCAGCCGGTCAGATACCAGCCGTTGGCCACATTCAGCTCGTCAAAATACACAAGGGCTGCGTCCAGGTTCTTGTTTCTTAAAATTTCGCGTACCTTTCCGATTCTCTTTTCTGTTTCTGCCATGTTGTAATAGGCCATAATTCGTTCCTCCACTTTTTATAAAATTTTATTTTACCGCCGTGTCGGCGATGGTTTCTCATTTTCCCGTAAGCAGGGAATCATAATAATCATAATGCTCCACCGGAATATCCTTATCGATGGAATGCGTTCCTATGATAACGCCTCCATCCAAAGCCGCGTCCAGGACTTTTTCCACCTCATAGGCAATCTGGCTGTGAGTTCCCGTGGCCAGGGTATGGATGTTGTCCATCCCGCCGATCAGAACCAGCCGTTTCCCGTACTTGTTCTTCAGATCCGGCAGCCACATTCCCGCCGACGGCGCCGGGCTCTGATAGCCGTTAAACCCTGTCTCCAACAATAAATCCATCAAAGGAGCGCAGTTTCCGTCGCAGTGGAGCACAATATTCTTGATTCCATGTTCTCTCCAAAACCGGAACATCTTCTGATACACCGGCATGAAGATCCGCTCGTAACACGCGTTGGAAAACATGGGGCCTCTCTGGGCGGAAAATTCATCGTAGACCCAGATGGCGGTATCCTTGGTATCCGTCATCTCCGCCACCTTAAGCCCCTGCACCTTGAGAAACTCCCCCAGCCGCTCTGCCAGGGCGATACAGAATTCCGGATCATCCGCCATATCCATGAGATACTGCTCCTGTCCCCGCATGCGAAAGCTTCCCATATACAGGCCCAGCACACCGGAGACCGGCGCAAAGCGCTGCGCGTTCTCCTCTGCCCTGCGGGCCAGCCCAAGATACCTGCTGTCCTTGGCCGGATCATCAAAGACAAGGGTATCCAACGTCCCTTTTTCTTCCAGCACAGAGGAAATCTCCAGCTCAAAGTAGGCATTCTCCCGCTGCTCCACCACGCGTCCCCAGCCGTCCCGGATCAGCTTTCGCCTGTCCCGCTCCTCCAGGAGTCTGGCACTGCTCAAAAGAGGGCCCTCCTGATCCGCCAACACCGTGCCGATGTCGATATCTGTGTAATAGTCATAGGGATTTGCTCCCGGCAACCCCTTTTCCTTCTGCCAGTTTTCCACAAACTCCGGCAGAAAAATGTCATAGCGCGCTATCCGGTCCGTCTTCTCGAAGGCAAAGGCCCGCGCTACCCGTTCTTTTACATTCATACTTCACTCTCCTGTTTTCCGGTTTTCCCGCCATGCTTTCTCCCACGGGAAAGCTCACGGCTCTCCTCCCGATATCCTGAAATTGTCGTCCAGCGGAAACATGGGCCGCCGAATCCGTTTTAAATGCATATCCGCAAGCCGCTCCGTGGAACTCCCCGGCGTAAATACCAGAATGGACCGCTCTGCTTTGGCCGCCAGCTCCGGAAATAAATACCCCAGCTTTACCACCACGATTTTGAAGCGGCTGTAATCCAGATGGATGGATGCGAAAATGTCCGGCCGGCACATGGCAGCGCGGTTCTTTGTCACCACCACCGTCATGTCACCACAGTCAAGGGTAGCCGAGGGGCCCGCGTTTCCGCCGGTGTAGGATAACATATCCCCTCTGTACACCAGTTTCCCTGTGATCACAGCCGACTCGCTGGCGGGGTCCAGACTGCCTCCCACCGTAAGCGTCAGCACATCCCCCAGCCGGGCCCGATAACAGGCCTCACAGGCAGCGGCATCGGCAATCCCAGCCACCAGTACGCTTTTGGCTCCCGCCTCCTTCAGGCGGTTTATCATATAAGCGTTGTCTCCCGCCGCGCCGGCTGTGGTATTGTCACCGGAATCCGAGAGAAATACCTGTTTCTGGGGTGCCGTCATCGCAAGCCGGACCGCTTCCCCCGGTTCCCGGGCTTCAATCAGGAATTTAAAGTCATGCCGCACCGCATAGAACCTGTCCGCCAGCCGCTTCGCGCAGTCAAGGGCCACTTTTTCATCGAATGCATGGGTTGCCACGATGCTGGGTCCCATGTAAGGCTCATCGATCCAGGGCTGCCCGTTGAATACCTGAACGCACAGCATCCCCGGAATCGCGCGTTCAAACTCCTCGGCCATTTCCATAATACTCTTTAAAGGTTCCAAAGCGGTCTGTACCGCGTCCCCGCAGATTACCACATCCGCCCTGGCAAGCTGGGGCTTTGGCAGGATCTTTTCCTCGATACACCGAAAGAGCAGCCGCATAGCCCGCAGTTGCGTTTCCCGGTGATCGCAGTGAGGTGCCGTGCGAAATCCCGTGATACAGTTGGCCAGCTCCACGATCTCATCCGTATTGTCCGCGTGAAAATCCATAGCCACGGAGATAGGAACCTCATCCCCCACTTTCTTTCGCACCTCTCTCAGCAGATAGGTATCTCCGGAACCGATTTCCTCCACGTACATGGCCCCGTGGAGATACAGCCAGATCCCGTCGATTTTCTCCGAGGGAATGGCCTCCACCAGTTCCCCTGCCAGACGCAGGAAATCCTCCTTGACCACAGGGCCTCCGGGCAGCGCATGGGCATAAATGGTGGGTATGATCTCACAGTCATGCTCCCGCAATAAATCCATGACCTGCACCTTTTCATACATGGCTTCCCCCGCGGCATAGTCAAAATCCGCAAAGGTTGTCCGGACAGGAGTCAGACTGTTGCCCTCACACTGGATAGATCCGATCACAATCTTCACTGCGTCCCCCTCCTTATCCCTTCACGCTTCCCACAACGATACCCTTGATATAGTATCTCTGCAGCAGCGGGTAAATGGCCAGAATGGGGAACGCTGTGATGAAGATCTGAGCCGAACGGACCGTCCGGTCTGAAATCTTCGCCAAAAGCCTCCAGTTCTCCCCGGTACTCTCCATCCCCAGGTTCATGGTCAGGCTGCTTGCCTGCTTGATAATGTTATACACATACGTCTGCAGCGGGAAATTTGAGGCGGAATTCATGTAGATCATTCCGCTGAAATAATCGTTCCAGTGAGCCACCACAATATAAAGAGTGATCGTGGCAATGGAGGGCAGGGATACCGGGAGGATGACCTGCAGTAAAGTACGGATATGTCCGGCTCCGTCTATGATGGCCGACTCTTCCAGTTCCTTGGGAATGTTGCGGAAAAAATTCATCATCAGCATGATATTTCCGGCATTTACCGCACTGGGGATCACCAGCACCCAGATGGAATCCAAAAGCCCCATCTCCTTATATACCATGTAGGTGGGGATCAATCCGCCGTTAAAAAGCATCGTAAAAATAAGAAGTCCCACATAAATACTCCTGCCATAAAACCTGCTGGCCGGTTTGGAGAGCGGATAGGCGATAATAATCGTCATGATCAGGTGATAAGGCAATCCAATCCCCACCCGTTTCAGGGAAACCAGCACCGACTGCCAGAAATCTTTCTTCCCCATCAGATATTCATAAGCCGCTGTGGTGAAATTCACCGGCAAAAGCCCCACCCGTCCGGCGGACGCCGCCGCGCTGTCACTTAGGGAAAGCGCCAGGATATGGATAATGGGCAGAATACAGATCAGCGCCAGACTGCCTAATAAAATGTAATTAAATATATCAAAAATCGTACCTGCAACCGTTCGTTTCTTAACCATAGCGCCGCCTCCCTACCAAACCCGATAATCCGTAAACTTAAAGGACAGATAATAACCCAGCACCATCAAAATAGACGTGATGACCGATTTGAACACACCCACCGCCGTGGACAGGCCGTACTGCATATCCACCAGACCCATGCGGTATACAAAGGTATCGATAATATCGCCTGTGGACATGACCTGCTGATTATACAGCACCAGGATCTGGTCAAAGCCTGCGTTCAAAACACCTCCGATGCTCAGAATGGCCTGCAGCATAATGATAGGCCCCATGGCCGGAAGGCTGATGTGGATGGCCTGCTGCCACCGATTGGCACCGTCTATGGCCGATGCCTCATACAGGCCCGGATCGATCCCCGTCAACGTGGCCAGATAGACAATGGTGCTCATTCCGAAATTCTTCCAGACATCCGTAAAGATCACCGTGAAGGGGAAGATCTTCTCGTCTCCCAGGAAGAACACCGGTTCCAAACCGATGGCCTTAATGATGCCGTTGACAACCCCCTCCGACGGAGAAAGGATCGTGATCAGAATACCGCCGAAGATAACCCAGGACAAAAAATAGGGCGCGTAAATGATCGTCTGCACTGTCTTCTTAAATTTTCTGGCACGAATCTCATTGAGCAGCAGTGAAACGGTAACTGCCACCACCAGACTCACGATGATTTTTCCCACCGCGATGAACAGAGTGTTGCGAATGATGCTGAACGCATTGGGCATATCAAAGAATAACTCAAAATTATCCCAGCCCACCCACTGCTGCTCTCCAAAGAATCCCTTGGCCGGTATAAACTTCTCAAAAGCGATCTTCAACCCCACCAAGGGCACCAGACTGAAAATGATCAATGTCACAACACCCGGCAGCAGCATGACATGCAATGGCAGTTGATTCTTAAATTTTGCAAGAGTACGCTTTTCCCTGTATTTCTCATTTTTCTTCTTTGCTCGCATCTTTCCACCTCCTAGAAAAACAGTGTCCGCCTGAACGGTTCCAGGCGGACACATGCATGACCCTTGGGACGTCACTGCTGAGATTCGTACCATTCCGTAAGCTCGGCAAGAATCTCGTCATATCCAAGACTCTTGTATTCTTCCACAAAGGAATCCCAGTCGTCAAAGGACATTTCTCCGTTGATCAGGGAAGTGAAGGTTTTCAGCATATAGTCGTTGATGATGGTTCCCTTGGTGGTCATGGCCTCGGTGGGCGTACCCCAGTTCTCGTCAAAGATATATGCGTCTGCGTCAATATACTCCTGCACTATAGTTGCCGCTCCGTCCACACCGAAAATCTTGTTCCAAGCCCACAGGGACTCGTCTCCGGCCTTGTAACCCTCGATGGAGGTCACATATCCCCGCTCCTCAGCCGTCAGATCCTCCATGGTCAGTTCGCCGTTGTAATAGGCGGTGATGTCCAGGCCGCACTGCATGTTCTTAAGGCCACGATAAGCCTGCACCGGCGCGTTCTGCCAGATCTCCGCTCCCGAAGCGCTGTTGATATACTGAAGCTGTATATCATCGTCCGTATTATAATAGAACAGATCCACCCACTCATTGAGCATCATGATCAACGCCTCCGGATGCTCACATTCCTTGGATACCACATAGTAAGAATTCACACCCAGGGTATAAGGCGCCGTGATCAGTTCGCCGTCATAACCCGGAATCCCCATTACCAGCCAGTCGCTGTCCGGCTCCAGCGTGTGCTGGGACTGCAGCGGATACAAACCGCTGGAAAATGCCCCGAAGAAGATCCCTACTTTCCCGTTGCTGATCAGCTCATAGGATTTCGCGAGATCCTTGGTGAACCATTCGGGATCAATGTAACCCTTGTCATACCAGTCTGCCAGCATTTCCAGCGTCTTTTTGGTACCCTCATCCGTTATGGAATTGGTCAGCGCCCCATCCTTCATCACATAGTTGTTGGGATAAGATTCATTGGCATAGAAGAAAGCGAGGTTGTCCGAGGAATACAAAGTACTGTTCATGGCAATGGCATAGGTATCGTCCTGGCCATTCTGGTCCGGATCCTGGCTGGCAAAAGCCTCAGCAATCTCAATTACATCATCCATGGTTTCCGGCACACTCAATCCAAGATTCTCCAGCCAGTCCTGTCGGATATGCAAAAGAGGTACTCCCTCCTTCGGCGTCCCGGTAAAGGGGATTGCCATCAGGCTGTCATCATAGGTGCATGCCTGAATTACCTTCTCTCCGCCCTCCACCTCGATCAGATTCTTCGCATTCTCGCTGGCATACATCTCCCACACCTCATCCAAAGGCTGGATCAGGTCCGCGTCCCTCAGCTGGGCAAACTGTGTGGCGTTCACGCTGAACATATCTGGCAGCTCGCCGGAGGACAAAAACAGGTTTACCTTAGAATCATAATCCGCCTGGTCTGCCGCCAGCCAGTCGTAAGTTAAATCGATGTTGTATTTTTCTTCAAATAACTGTGTCCATGCGTTGTTCTCAGCGTCCTCCCCTTCCTGATAATCCTGGGTTGCGCTGTTGGGTACTATACGAACCATCCTGACAGGAGTCAGAGAATCATATTTTTCAATCTTTTCCCCCGTGGCATTGCCGTCGTCCTTCGTATCGCCGCCCTCACTGGTATCCGGCGTATCTTCTTTCCCCTCGTCACCTCCGCAGGCGGTCAGCGAAAATACCATTGTAAGTACCAAAATCACACTAAGTATTCTTTTTTTCATCCGTAATTCCTCCTTTTTATTTTTCTGTTCTCTCAGAATTCCGGAGCTTCCATACCCCATTTCCGGAATCCCCTGCTCCTCCCCGTTTGCAAAAACGAGGAAACTCTTTTGGCTCCATATGAATGCGTCCATATCACGGACCGTTTCTCTGTTTTTCTTCAGTCCGCCCATAACGCTTCCCTCCTCCTCCTTTCTTCTTTTGCAAACGTTTGCATTTTATGGCAAAAAAACAATGACTCCTGCTTTTCTGCCCTGTCCTACTCCGCCCATTTCTCCCGATCCTCCAAAACAAAACGATTCTTCCGTCCATTTCATCCTTAATTTGTCGTTTTGTTCACAAAATGTACCGTCATATTACTGAATGCAAACGTTTGTAATAATTTCATTTTTAGAATATCATATAATTATTCATCTGTCAACTTCTTTTTTCCTCGTTACTATTATTTTTTTTACAACTGATATATTCTCCACTATATCCCCTCCACAGATTGCATTTGTGGTCCGCAGCCCATATCCTCCGCCCAAAAACAGAGAAAAAGGGCTGCCCGCCGGCACCCTCTTTCCCTACTGTTTTTATATCCGCTCTCTAACACCTGCTGTCCAGCTCAAACCAGAATTCCACCCCGTCCCCATGGTTGATGACGCCGCACTGGCGGTGGAAGGAGTCCATAATGGCCTTCACGATGGACAGGCCGATCCCGCTGCCCCCGTACTCCCGGGTCCTGGCCTTGTCCACCTTGTAAAATTTCGTCCAGATATTCTCCAGGTCCTCCTCCGGAATCCGGGGCCCGGTGTTGAAGACGCTGACCCGTACCACGTCCTCCCTGGGCGTCACCGAAATGACGATCCGCTTCTCGCCGTCCGCATAGTGAATGGCGTTGCTCATGTAGTTGGTCAGCACCTCCTCGGTCTTGAACTCATCGGCCCAGACGCAGATCTGCTCCGGCCCTTCTATGGCGAGGCTGATGCCGTTCTGCTCCCGCAGGATGGCCGTGGACTGGGCCACGCCGTCGATGAGCTCCCGCAGGTCAAACCGCTCCATGGTGACCATCTCGCTGCCGGATTCCAGCTGATTCAGGGTCAGAAGCTGCTTCACCATGCGGTTCATCTTGTCCGCCTCGTCCATAATGACTTCGCAGTAAAATTCCCGGCTCTGGGCGTCGTCATTGACGCATTCCTTCAGCCCTTCCGCGTAGCCCTGGATCAGGGCCAGGGGCGTCTTCAGCTCGTGGGAGACGTTGGACAGAAATTCCTTGCGCATCGCGTCGATCTGATTTTTCTTCTCAATATCACGCAACAGCTCATTGTTGGCGCTTTTCAGATCGGAAATGGTCCGCTCCAGGGTGGCGGAGAGCTCGTTCATGTGCTCCCCCAGAAAGTCGATCTCATCCTTGCCCCTGCTTTGAAACTTGGCGTCAAAATCCAGATTCGTCATGCGCCGGGACAGATCCGCAAGCTGCAGGATGGGGTTGGTGATCTTCCTGGTGACCAAGAAGCTGACCACGGCTCCCACCACGATCCCCAGAATCCCGAGATAGGCCAGAAAACGGTTGGCAATATTTACGCTCTCCCGGATGCTGGCCATGGCGGTGCGCATAAAAACCTGATTTCCGTCGATGAGATTGCCCCGGAGGATCAGATATTCCGTGTCCAGCCGGCTGTCCCAGTATTTCTGAATGTCATAGCTGCCCGTCTGGCTGATGATCTCCGTGCTGCCGCTCTCCGTCATAAAGAGGATCTCCCAGAACTGCTGGCGCACCGTATCGTCATCGTTGCTTCCCTGGCGGTAGAGAAGCTTGCTCTCGGGATTTAAGACCACCATGGTAATGTTGGCCTTGGCGCCGATTTTCTCAAGCTCCACATTCCCGTCCTCGCTGTAGAGGGTCCCGTCCAGGACGGCATTGTTCACCGCCACATAGGCCTCCCCCAGGCCGTCCTGCTTGTAGTTGGCATAGTAGGTCTCCAGCAGGGCGGTATTCAAAAGCCAGCACAGTAACACCGTGCCGGCCACAATGCTGATGATAACCACCGTTACCTTGGCGGTTATGGAGTGTTTTCTCTGCACAAACCGCCTGTTTCTTCCTGCGCTTCTCATTCCTCCACCTCGAACTTATAGCCCATGCCCCAGATGGTCTTGATGTAGTCCCCCTTGGCGCCCAGCTTGCTTCTAAGCTTCTTCACATGGGTGTCTATGGTTCTGGCGTCCCCGTAATAGTCATAATTCCACACATGGTTTAAGATCTTCTCCCGGGACAGGGCGATACCTTTATTTTCCATAAAATAGGAGAGCAGCTCAAACTCCTTGTAGCTTAAATCCACCCGCTGTCCGTCCACGGTCACCAGGTGCGCCTCCGGATTGATCACAATGCCTCCCATCTCCATGCTCTCATTGCGGTCCAGCTTGTTGGCACGCCTTAAGATGGCCTCCACCCGGGCCACCAGGATCTTGGGGCTGAAGGGCTTGGAAATATATTCGTCCACCCCCAGCTCAAAGCCCTGGAGCTCGTCGCTCTCGTCCCCCTTGGCCGTCAGCATGATGATGGGCACCTTGGAATTTTCCCGCACCTCCCGGCACACCTGCCAGCCGTTCATCTTGGGCATCATCACATCCAGAATGATCAGGGCAATGTCCTTGGTGCTGTAAAAAATATCCAATGCCTCCTCGCCGTCGCCGGCCTCGATCACCTCATAATCCTGCCGGATCAGAAAATCCCGTACCAGCTTGCGCATTCTGCTCTCGTCATCCACAACCAGAATCTTCAATTTTTCCATCGTCATTCCTCCCAACCCGCTCTGCCGGTTTTCTGTCATTACTCTGCATTATAGCCCGGAAATATGTTTAAACTGTGAAAATAACTACTCATCGGCACGTCCTTTCACTTAAAAAATGGGGCTGCCGAAAAACTCAGATCAAATACTCCTCAATCACACACGTAAGCGTCTAGTCTTCCACACTGTAATTAATTACAACAAGCAGAATATCTGCCGCACAATCATTGAT
>CALWDR010000058.1 GCA_944376745.1 uncultured Lachnospiraceae bacterium | reverse complement strand
GACTTCTGGAGTGCGGCATCCGCATTTACCAGTACACGCCGGGCTTCATCCACGCCAAGTCCTTTGTCTGCGACGACAGGATCGCCACCGTGGGAAGCATCAACATGGATTACAGAAGCCTCTACCTTCATTTTGAGTGCGGCGTGTGGATGTATGATTCCTCCGCGGTGATGGAGGTGAAGAAGGACGCTTTGGAGACTTTCGCCAGATCCAGGGAGATCACCATGGAGTTCTGTAAGAAACAGTCCTGGATCAGGCGGCTGGTCTTAAGCGTGCTGCGGCTTATCGCCCCGCTGGTGTAGGGGAAGGGCGCGGAAAGCTTCCGGCAGCCGGAGCGGAAGTCCAGAGGCCGGAAAGCTTCCGGCAGCGTGAGCGGAAGTCCGGAGGCCGGAAAGCTTCCGGCAGCGTGAGCAGAAGTCCGGAGGCCGGAAAGCTGCTTTCGGCTGCCGGTCTACGTATGCCGACATTTTATAGAAAGAAGGCATCCAGGGCCATCTGGAAGTAATCCTGGAAGCGGGCCCTGGGGACGGAGGCGGCGTACAGAAGCTTGACGCTTCCGATCTCCGCGCCGTCCAGCCTGTAGACGGCCTTTCCGGCCACGGCCTCCTTTTTCACGGGGGCAGCGGCTGTCTCAGGGAGCTGGAGCTCCTTGGTGATGGAAGTAAGGTCCGCGCCTTTGGTGTCCAGATAGCGGAAGGGACCCTCATATTGCAGGGGGACCGATTCTTTCGTGCCTCCGGTGACGGTCAGAGGCGGCGGCGCGTCGGTGTTGGCGTCCTCGTAGAGCTGGCATTTGCCGAAGCCATAATTGAGAAGGGTGGTGGCGTCGGAAAAGCGGACCTTGTAGTCCGGGGCGGCCATGATGACGGCGATGAGCCGGATGTCATCCTTCTGGGCGGTGGCGGAGACGCAGTATTTGGCCAGAGCGGTGGAGCCGGTTTTCAGGCCGGTGGCGTAGGGGTACTGCTTGATGAGCTTGTTGGTGTTGGTCAGCCCGAACTCGCTGGAGCCCTTTTTGGTCACATGGGTGATATTTTCCATCCAGATGGTGCAGTAGTCATGGATCTGGGGGTAGCGGTTGATGAGCTCCCGGGACATGAGGGCCACGTCGTAGGCGGTGGTCATATGGCCCTCCGTGTCCAGACCGCAGCAGTTGACGAAATTGGTATCGTCCATGCCAAGCTCTTTTGCCCGGGCATTCATTTTGCTGACAAATTCCGCCTCGCTGCCCCAGATATGCTCCGCCATGGCCACGCAGGCGTCGTTGGCGCTGGCGATGGAGATACATTTGATCATGGTCTCCACGGTCTGGGTCTCGCCGGGCTCCAAAAAGACCTGGGAACCGCCCATGCTGGCGGCGTACTCGGAGACGGTCACCGTGTCGGAAAGGGCGATGGTTCCCTGGGCAAGGGCGTCGTAAATAAGGATCAGCGTCATGATCTTGGTGATGCTGGCGGGGCGGAGCTTCGTGTGGGCGTCTTTTTCGTAGAGGACCGTGCCGGTGGAGGCCTCCATCAGCAGGGCCGAGGGCGCCGAGACGGAGGGCTCCCCGGACGGGGGTGCGGCTTCCTCTTCGCGGTATAGAAATCCTGACAACAGCAGGCTTATGGATAGGCACAGGGACAGCAAACGGTACATGGCAAACCTCCGAAGGGCTTCTTTACAGTGTAATCGCAAGCCACCGGAAATATGATCGTTTTTAAGAAAAATTCCGTTGTTTTCAGGGCGGAAACATGGTAGGATGATAAAAGGGCCGCACGGCGCGGGACAAGCCCCGGGGACCGGGCGGCGGCAGAAAGGAAAAAGAAATGACAGGATGGATCGTGATCGGGATACTGATTTTTTTGATTCTCTGCCTGGTGCTCTGGCAGTATCTGGAGCTTAGGCGTTTTACCGTGACGGAATACGAGATCGTCTCCCCGAAAGTGCGAAAGGAGCACCGCCTGATGCTTCTGGCGGACCTGCACGGCTTTGAATACGGGAAGGACAATGAGAAGCTTCTTGCGAAGATCCGGGAATGGGAGCCGGAGCTGATCCTTCTGGCCGGCGATCTGATCGTGGCCGGACAGGCCAAGACCTACGAGAAGGTTCTTAAGACCTTAAAGGCGCTGGTCAAGGTGGCGCCGGTGTATTACGGCTTCGGCAACCACGAGAGCCGGGCGGACCGCAAAAATTCCAAGTTGTCCAAGGATTTCGGGGAATATCTGAAAAAGGTGAAAAATCTGGGCGTACATATTTTAAGGAACCAGAGCCAGACGGAGGAGCTGAAGGGGGACAGGCTCCGGGTCAGCGGCCTGGAGCTCTCGGCGGAATATTATGAGAAGGGGAAGGATACGCCCCTGAAGAAAAAATATGTGAGGAAGCAGCTGGGTGCGCCCGCATCGGAGGAGTTTCAGCTGCTTCTGGCCCACAATCCCGCCTACAGCGAGGATTACGCGGCCTGGGGGGCGGATCTGACCCTCTGCGGCCACAATCACGGGGGACTGGTGTGCATTCCCGGGAAGGGAAGCCTTCTTTCCCCCCAGCTTACTTTTTTCCCCAAGTACAGCGGGGGGCTTTACGAGATAGAGGGAAAGCGGGTCATCGTCAGCTGGGGCCTTGGCACCCACACCTTCCACATCCGCGTGTTCAACCGGGCGGAGCTGGTGGCGGTGCGCCTTGTCCCGGAGAAGAAATGACAAAGAAGCGATGGGCGCCGGACCGCGGCGGTTTGGAGACAGGAACGGCTACGGCCCTGTGGCGCAAGGAGACGACGAGATGGATTTACAGGTAAAATTGCAGGTGTTTGAGGGCCCCCTGGACCTGCTGCTTCATTTGCTGGAAAAAAATAAAGTCAATATTTACGATATTCCCATTGTGGAGATCACCAATCAGTATATGGCCTACATCAACGAGATGCAGCGCCAGGACCTGAACGTCATGAGTGAATTTCTGGTGATGGCGGCCACGCTGATCGACATCAAATCCCGTATGCTGCTTCCCGTGGAGGAAGAGGAGGAAGAGGAGGAGGACCCCCGGGCGGAGCTGGTGCAGAAGCTATTGGAGTACAAGATGTATAAGTGCATCTCCTCCGAGCTTCGGGACCGGCAGGTGGACGCCCAGCGGGTCCTGTTCAAGGAGCCCACGGTCCCCAGGGAGGTGCTGGAATACGAGGAGCCGGTGGACCTTCAGGAGCTTCTGGGGGACGTGACCCTGGCCAGGCTGAACATGATCTTCAAGTCCATCATGAAGAAGCAGGCGGACAAGATCGATCCGGTCCGCTCCAAATTCGGCAGGATCGAGAAGGAGGAGGTGTCCCTGGAGGAGAAGATGGCCTATGTGGAGGCCTACGCCGGGAGGCACAGCTCCTTCAGCTTTCGGGCCCTTCTCATGGCCCAGCCCACCAGGATGGAGCTGATCGTCACCTTTCTCACGGTTCTGGAGCTGATGAAAATGGGCAAGATCACCGTTTCCCAGGAGCATATCTTTGACGATATTTATATTATATCCAGGATCGCGGCCTGAGAAGAGCCTTTGGGGGAAGGCGCCTGCAGCGGTTCGGACAGCCAGACGAGAAAAAGATTTTGACAGAAATTGACACCGGAAATGGAGTTTTGACATGATAGAGATGCAGAAATATGAGGCGGCCATCGAGGCCATTTTATTTGCCATGGGGGAAGCCGTGGAGGCGGGGAGGATCGCGGCGGCCCTGGAGATCACCACGGAGGACGTGTACCGCCTGGTGCGCAGCATGATGGACAAGTACGAGGCGGAGGGCCGGGGAATCCGCATTATGGAGCTGGACGGCTCCTTTCAGCTCTGTACCAAGCCGGAGCTTTACGACTATCTGATCCGCATTGCTAAGCAGCCCAGGCGCCATGTGCTGACGGACGTGCTCTTGGAGACCTTGTCCATCATCGCCTACAAGCAGCCCGTCACCAAGCTGGAGATCGAGAAGATCCGCGGGGTGTCCTGCGACCACGCGGTGAACAAGCTGGTGGAGTACGGGCTGGTGTGCGAGCTGGGACGGCTGGACGCGCCGGGAAGGCCCCTGTTGTTCGGCACTACGGAGGAATTTTTGCGGACCTTCGGCGTCCATTCCGTGGACGAGCTTCCGGTGCTGAATCAGGAGCAGCTGGAGGAGTTCAAGCAGCAGGCGGAGGAAGAAATGCAGCTGAAGCTGGATGTGTAGAGAAACAGCGGCCCTCCGGACAGGTCTGCGCGTTTCCTGCGCTGACCGCGCGAAAATTTTATATCAAACGGCAATTATTTTTGTCGTTTGATATAATACCTTCTCTTGTTCCGCTGTCAGGAGAGGGTATTTTTTGGGTATGCCAAAAGGGGAGAAAACATACAGTTATAGGAAAGAACTTTTTCGGGTGTGTAAATGAAAAAAATAAGAAAAAAATCCTTTCCGTTGGCGTGCCTGCCTGGCGCTGTGGGTTGTGGAGGAAAACGTAGTACAAGATCTGCCGCAGCGTTCCTGTGCGCACTGGCGTTTCTTGGTCAGATGGCTCTTTTTGAAACCGGGCATGCGCTCATTTTCGGTGGATTGCAGGCACAGGCAGCTGTCAGCGCTGATTCCCCTTTACAGACCGCTTCGGCAGAGCAGCCGGCAAAAACCATTCAGAACCCGAAAATTCTCCTGGCGGAGGAGCCGGGCCGGAAAGAACTGTTATCGGAGGAGCCTTCACCGGAGGAGCCTGCCTTTCAGCTTTACGCGAAGGCTGCCGTTTTGATGGACGCCGATTCGGGCCGGGTCCTCTACGAGAAGGAGGGCAGTACCCGCCTGCCGAACGCCAGCACCACCAAGATACTGACTGCCATTCTGACCATCGAGAGCGGGAAGATGGAGGAGACGGCCACGGTCAGCGAATATGGGGCTTCCCAGCCCAAGGTGCGCCTTGGTATGCAGGCGGGAGACACCTTTCTGATCCGGGATCTTTTGTATTCCCTGATGCTGGAGTCCCACAACGACTCCGCGGTGGTGATCGCGGAGCACATCGGCGGCAGCGTGGAGGGCTTTGCGGCCATGATGAACGAGAAGGCCAGGGAGATCGGCTGTACGGACACCTATTTTATCACCCCCAACGGCCTGGACGCCCAGGACGAGACGGGCGTCCATGGAACCACTGCCCGGGACCTGGCGCTGATGCTGAGCTACTGCCTGAAAAATGAGACTTTTCTTGAGATTACCCGCACCTCCGCCTACTCTTTTTCCAATGGGAACGGCAGTAGGCAGTATTCCTGCAGCAACCACAATTCCTTTCTCTCCATGATGGAGGGGGCCCTGACGGGGAAGACCGGATTTACCGGCAATGCGGGATACTGCTATGTGGGCGCTCTGCGCCAGGGGGAGAGGACCTTCGTGGTGGCCCTTCTGGCCTGCGGCTGGCCCAACAACAAGAGCTACAAGTGGGTCGATACCAGGGAGCTTATGAGCTATGGGCTGAACCAGTACCGGTATGAGGAGGTCTTTGAGCACGAGAAGGAGCTTTCCGATATTTTGGTGGAGGGGGCCAGACCAAAGGACTGGAAGCTGTATCAGAAAACGTATGTGAAGCCCTTGATCGCGGATTCGGAGCTTAAGGTGTTAAAGAAGGATTCCGAGGAGATCACCGTGGTCTATGATGTGCCAAAGTCCCTGACGGCTCCGGTAAAATCCGGCACGCAGATCGGCACGGCCAGCTATTTCCTGGAGGAGCAGTGCATCGGTACATACCCGATCACCGTGGAGGAGAGCGTGGAACAGATGGAGGAGGACTGGTATTTTCAATATATTATGCAGAACTTTTTCCTGCCGGGGTGACCGCATAGTCCCCTGTTTCTTACAAAACAAGCCTCCTCCGATACTCCGTAGGGCTCTCCCCCTCCAGCTGCCGGAAGCACCGCCCGAAGGTTCTGGCGGAGTTGTAGCCCACCGCGAAGGCGATCTCGGTCACGGAAAGCTCCTTCTGGCGCATGAGCTCCTTGGCCTGGCCGATGCGCAGGGAGTTGATGTAGTCCCGGAAACTGGTGTGGAACTGACTGCCGAACAGGTGGGAGATATAAAAACGGCTCACATGCAGGGCTCTGGCCATCGAGTCCAGGGTGATGTCCTCCGTATAATTCTCATAGCAATATTTGATGATGTCGGAGAGCAGGTTGGTGTCGGCGGCGGGCTTTTTTTCCAGGGGCATGGAGGCAAAAAGCTCGCTCAGAAGGACCAGCATGTTGCCCTTCATCTGCTCGTTGAGGTATTTGCCCGAAGCGGCAAAGGAGTCCACCATATTTTCCACGGCGGACACCACGCGAGGATTCTGGGCGGCACCTTTCAGCACCGGGGACACCGGGATAAAGTTGGTAAATTCCCGGCGGAATTCCGGCAGAATGTCCGGGGATACGATCAGGATGTTGTGCCTGCTGGGGGTGAGCCGGTCCAGATAGTAGTGGATCTGGTTGGGAAAGGCGATATAAAGATCCCCGGTCTCCATGAGAACCTCTCGGGAATCCGCCACGGCCAGGGTCTCCCCCTGTGTCAACATCACAATTTCCAGATGCTTGTGCAGATGAGGCAGAGGCGTCAGGCCGGTGCCCGGATAGGCCGTGCAGGCGATGCCTCTCTGTTCCAGATGAAAATTCATAGGCGCTCCTTAAAAATGATTTCTGTTGGCAGTATGAAAAAGTGCAACTTTTGTCCTGCCATTTTTCTTCTTTGACTTTCATTATACCGGACAATATAGTAAAATACAAATAAATATTGAAAATCAGAGGAGGTTTTTTTATGGTATCATTACCAATCGGACTTCAGCTGTATTCCGTCCGGGAGGACGCGGCAGCAGATTTCGAAGGCACCTTAAGAAAAGTAAAGGAGATGGGCTATGACGGCGTGGAATTCGCGGGCCTGTACGGGAAGGAGCCGGCAGAGGTGAAACGCCTGTGTGAGGAGATCGGCTTAAACCCCATTTCCGCCCACGTTCCCTTTGTGGATATGATGGCGGACCCGGAGGGCGTCATCGGCGCCTACAAGGAGATCGGCTGCAAACAGGTGGTCATTCCCTATCTGACGGAGGAGTACCGTCCGGGCCAGGAGCGGTTCCAGGAGGTCATCGACGGCGCCCGGGTGCTGGGCGAGGTCTGCGGGAAGCTGGGCATGAAGCTTGCCTACCACAATCACGACTTTGAGTTTGTGAAGATCGACGGGGAGTACGCCCTGGACATTCTCTACCGGGAGGTGCCGGACACCCTGCTTGAGACGCAGCTTGACACCTGCTGGGTCAATGTGGGAGGCGCGGACCCGGTGGAATATGTGCGCAAATACGCGGGCCGGATGCTCACCGTGCACCTGAAGGATTTCGTGGGCGAGAAGAGCGAGCATATGTACGCGCTTATCGGTATCGACGAGGGCGAGAAGAAGGAATCTACCGACGCCTTTGAGCTTCGCCCCGTGGGCTATGGAAAACAGGATTTCCCGGCGATCATCAAGGCTTCCGAGGAGTCCGGCGCCAAGTGGCTCATCGTGGAGCAGGACGAGCCCAGCATGGGCAAGACGCCCCTGGAATGCGCGAAGATGAGCATCGATTATCTGAAAACCTTATAAAAAAGAAACGGCGGTTATCGAGAGGATAACCCGGAAGGAGGACAAGAGAAATGAGTGACGCGAGATTAGATGAATTTAAATTTTCCCATGATGAGGAGAACGCCATCGACGTAAATCACCGGGTTGCGGTGGCCATCATCGGAACCGGCTGGATCGCGGAGGCCCACATTGAGGAGTATCTGAAGATGCCGGATGTGGACGTGGTGGCCCTGGCGGATCTGGTGCCCGGCAAGGCGGCGGCCTTCGCCAAGAAATACGGCGTGGAGAACGCCCGCATTTACCAGAGCGACGTGGAGCTTCTGGAGGCGGAGAAGAATCTGGATGCCGTGAGCATCTGCACCTACAACTGTCAGCACGCGGCCTGCGCCATCCATGCCCTGGAGCGCGGGATCAACGTGATGCTGGAGAAGCCCTTCACCGTAACCCTGGAGGAGGCTCTGGAGGTCATGAAGGCCGAGAAGAAATCCGGCAAGCTTCTGACCATCGGCTTCCAGCCGCGGATGGGCGAGAACATGAAGATGATCAAGAAGATCGTAGAGTCCGGGGAGCTGGGCAAGATCTACTATCTCCAGGCCGGCGGCGGACGCCGCAAGGGAATCCCCACGCCCTTCGGCACCACCTTCATCGAGAAGGAGACCGGCGGGATCGGAGCGGTGGGTGATATCGGCTCCTATTCCCTTGACATGCTGCTGAACGCCGTTGGGTATCCAAAGCCCCTGACGGTGACCGGCTACACCTCCAGCTATTTTGGGACCAATCCCGACTATTACAAGGGCCATCCCGAGTACGCGTCTCTGTTCGGCGTGGATGATTTCGCGGCGGCCTTCGTGCGCCTGGAGGGCGACATTATCCTGGACTTCCGCATTTCCTGGGCTATGCACATGGACACCGCCGGGGACGCTCTGATCCTGGGGACCAAGGGCGGGCTGCGCATCCCCTCCACCGAGTGCTGGAACGGGGAGTTCGACAAGCCCCTCACCGTCTACAAGGAAGTGGCGGGAGAGCAGATCTCCTATGAGATCCCCCTGATCCAGGACAGCCAGGACGTATCCCTGTTCTACAAGAAGCTGCGCTCCTTCATCGACGCGGTGAAGAACGGCGGGAAGGCGCCCGTGCCCAGCAGCCAGATCATCTACAATCAGGCCATCATCGATGGCATCTGCCGCTCTGCCAAGGAAGGACACGAGGTGGAGATCGAGATCCCGGAGATTTAGGAAGGGCCTGAAAATGGAATCCGGGGAAGGAAAGCCCGAGATCCGGGACGGATGTCCCCGCTCCAAAATCGTATAGGGAATTACAGCCGGATGGCCGGAAAGAACTTTGCCTGGTTCTTCCGGCCATCTTTTTGGTTCGCCCGGCGTTCGCCCGCCGGGGGTTTCGGACGACCCGAAGCGGTATCCGAACAGAGATTCCCGGAAGCAGAGAAAAAGGAAAAATATGTATGAAAAAAGCGTGAAATTATTAACAATTTTATATTGAATAAGTCCAGGAAAAGTAATATAATTACAATCGGAGAAATTTTTTAAATGATATATACGGAGGTAGGATATGAGTAACAGCACAGATACTTTGGCCAGACAGAGAATTACCGCTCTGCTGGACGAGAAGAGCTTTATGGAAATCGGCTCTCAGGTTACGGCCAGAAGCACAGATTTTGATCTGCAAAAAGCCGACACCCCGTCCGACGGAGTCATCACCGGCTACGGCCTGATCGACGGTAATCTTGTCTATGTCTACAGCCAGAACGCAGCCGTACTGAAGGGCACCATCGGAGAAATGCACAGCAAAAAGATCACGGCGGCCTACGACATGGCCATCAAAATGGGGGCCCCGGTGATCGGGCTGATCGACTGCGCGGGCATCCGTCTGCAGGAGTCGGTGGATGCCCTTGAGGGACTGGGGGAGATTTTCGCGAAGCAGTCCATGGCAAGCGGCGTGGTTCCGCAGTTTTGCGCCGTGTTCGGAAGCTGCGGCGGCGGACTTACCGTGGTTCCGGCCCTTTCTGATTTCACTTTTGTGGAAAATGAGGGGAGGATCTTCGTAAATTCACCCAATGCCATCCCCGGGAACACCAAGGAAAAATGCGATACCGCCAGCGCCGGATACCAGAGCGCCCACAACGGCTTTGTGGACGGCGTGGGCACGGCGGAGGAGATCTTTGCGGCGATACGCCAGTTGGTGTGCATGCTTCCCGGCAACCAGTATGACGGTACCGTAACCGGCGACTGCACGGACGATCTGAACCGGCTCTGCGAGGGGATCGAGAGCATGAAGGGGGATACCCGCCTGCTGCTCTCCACCATTTCCGACGACTACGTGTTCGTGGAGACCAAGAAGGACTATGCCCGGGACATGGTGACCGGATTTATCAAGCTGAACGGCATGACTGTGGGAGCGGTAGCCAACTGCACGGAGATTTATGACGGGGAAGGCAATAAGACGGAGGAGTTTGACGCGGCGCTCACGGCCAGGGGCTGCAACAAGGCCGCGGAGTTCGTCTCCTTCTGCGACGCCTTTGAGATCCCGGTCCTGACCCTGACCAACGCCGAGGGCCTTGCGGCCTCCAAGTGTTCCGAGAAGGGCCTTGCCAGGGCTATGGCCCGTCTGACCCAGGCCTTTGCGGGAGCCACGGTCCCCAAGGTAAATATCCTCATTGGAAATGCCTACGGCAGCGCGTATGTGCTCATGAACTCCAAGGCTCTGGGCGCGGATCTGGTCTACGCCTGGGATTGCGCTAAGGTGGGCATGATGGACGCCAAGCTGGCGGCGAAGATCATGTACGAGAAGGAGGACGCCTCCGTCATCGAGGAGAAGGCCAGGGAGTATGAGGCTTTGCAGTCCAGCGTACAGACCGCGGCGGCCAGAGGCTATGTGGATCTGATCATCAAGCCGGAAACCACCAGAAAGTACGCGGTGGCAGCATTTGAAATGTTATACAGCAAACGAGTGGAAGGACCCATGAAGAAACATGGAGCGAAGTAGAAGGTGAGGAATATGAGAAAAAGAATTTTAGCCATGCTCCTGCTCTGCCTTTGCTTCCTGGGGCTGACCGCCTGCGGGGAAGACCCCAAGACCATGGATTACAACGGGAAGAGCTACGCGGAATTGCAGGAGACTTCCGTGGGCTACTGGGAGAGTCTCCGGGAGATCGACATGGCCCAGATCGAACAACTGGTAACGGAGATAAACTCCTATTCGGAGGCGGAGCAGGTAGCTCTGTTTGAGGCCAACGAAGGGCTGAAGGAGCAGGTAGCGTTGTTTGAAAGCTGGATGGATGTCAGCGAACAGGCGGGCGAATATATCGGCGTGAAGGATTTTTCGGTGACGAAGACCGGAAAGAGCACCACGGCGGAGCTGACCCTGGATTTTGAAAACCGTCCGGTCATTTTCACTATGGTATACAGCAACCGGGATATGTCCACGGAGGACATGACGGTGGACCTGGTATATACCACCGCAGAGAAAATGCAGAAGGCCGGCCTCAATACCCTGATGGGGATGGGAACCGTATTCGCCGTGCTGATCATCATCTGCCTGATCATTTCCTGCTTCTCCCTGATCAACAAGGCGGAGCGGCGGCTGAAGGGCGGAAGTGAAGAGAAGAAGGAAGCGCCCAGGACGGCGCCAGCCAGAGCCACGGCGGCTCCCGCACCGGCAGCGGCTCCCGCGCCGACGGCAGACAGCCTGGAGCTTGTAGCAGTTATCGCGGCGGCCATCGCCGCCCACACCGGACAGTCTACGGATGATTTCGTAGTGCGTTCCATCAAACGAAGATAAGAAAAATTTGGAGGATTATAGCAATGAAAAATTATACGATCACAGTCAATGGAAATGTGTATGATGTTACCGTAGAAGAGAACGGACAGGGCGCCGCTTACGCGGCACCCAGAGTGGCCCCCGCAGCGCCCAGAATGGCGCCCGTGGCTCCCGCAGCGCCCCAGGCAGCCCCGGCACCCCAGGCAGCGCCCACACCTGCGGCAGCGCCCGCTCCCGCAGCGGCTCCGGCGGCAGGCGGAGAGGGCAGCATTCGGATCGACGCAGGGGCAGCCGGAAAGGTATTTAAGATCGAGTCCTCTGTGGGCGCGCAGGTGAAGCTGGGCGATCCCATCGTGGTCCTGGAGATCATGAAGATGGAGACTCCGGTGGTTGCGCCTAAGGACGGCGTGGTTGCAAGCATCAACGTGAGCGAAGGACAGAACGTGGAAGCCGGGGATCTGTTGGCGACAATGAACGAATAATCTAGGAGGTTGACCTTTATGTACGTAGTAGAAACACTGGGGAACCTCATACACCAGACGGCATTTTTCAACCTGACCTGGGGGAATTTTGTCATGATCCTGGTGGCCTGTGTTTTCCTGTACCTGGCGATCGCCAAGGGCTTTGAGCCCCTGTTGCTTTTGCCCATCGCCTTTGGTATGCTTTTGGTAAATATGTTCCCGGACATTATGATGACCATTGAGGAGGCCGACGGAGGCGCGGCGGGCCTGCTGCATTATTTCTATCTGCTGGATGAGTGGTCCATTCTGCCCTCCCTGATCTTCCTGGGCGTGGGCGCCATGACGGACTTTGGTCCCCTGATCGCTAACCCCAAGAGCTTCCTTCTGGGCGCGGCGGCCCAGCTTGGCATCTATGCGGCTTACCTGATCGCCATTTTGATGGGCTTTCCCGACAAGGCGGCGGCGGCCATTGCCATCATCGGCGGCGCGGACGGGCCTACCTCCCTGTTTCTGGCCGGCAAGCTGCAGCAGACGGGACTCATCGGCCCCATCGCGGTGGCGGCTTACTCCTATATGGCCCTGGTGCCCATTATCCAGCCGCCCATCATGAAGCTTCTCACCACCAAGAAGGAGCGCCTGATCCGCATGGACCAGCTGCGTCCGGTTTCCAAGCTGGAGAAGATCCTGTTCCCCATCGTGGTAACGGTTGTGGTGGTGCTGATCCTTCCCACCACCGCGCCCCTGATCGGTATGCTGATGCTGGGAAATCTCTTCCGGGAGAGCGGTGTGGTGCGCCAGTTGACGGAGACGGCCTCCAACGCGCTGATGTACATCGTTGTGATCCTGCTGGGAACCAGCGTGGGCGCTACCACCAGCGCGGAGGCATTTCTGAATCTGCAGACCATCCAGATCTTTATTCTGGGCCTTGTGGCGTTTGCCTTTGCCACAGCCGGAGGCGTGCTGTTTGGTAAGATCATGTGCAAGGTGACCGGAGGAAAGGTGAATCCGCTGATCGGCGCGGCAGGCGTTTCCGCCGTTCCCATGTCGGCCCGGGTGGCCCAGAAGGTGGGCGCGGAGGAGGATCCCACCAACTTCCTTCTCATGCACGCCATGGGACCCAACGTGGCAGGCGTGATCGGCACCGCGGTTGCGGCAGGAACCTTTATGGCTATCTTTGGAGTATAATATGATGATACCAGGGTCAAACGGTCAGAAAGCCGATGCAAGCTTGCTTGCAAGAGGTTTTCTGACTGATTGACCCGTCCAAAACATGAATAAGTAGCCATTTTTCGGAGAAAAATGTGCGGATTATGAATGTTTTGGAAGATTGCGGGAGCACGAAGTGCGGAGCAATCTGGTATCATAGGGGCCAAACTCCGTTTGGCCCCAACATCATCATAATTAGGAGGAGAACTATGTCCGAACAAATCATAAATGAACAAGTGAAAAAACCGGTGAAGATCACGGAGACCGTCCTTCGGGACGCCCATCAGTCGCTGATCGCCACCAGAATGACAACGGAGCAGATGCTTCCCATTGTGGATAAGATGGACCAGGTGGGCTTTCACGCCGTGGAGTGCTGGGGCGGAGCAACCTTCGACGCCTGCCTCCGTTTCCTGAAGGAAGATCCCTGGGAGCGGTTGAGAAAGCTGCGCGCGGGCTTTAAGAAAACCAAGCTGCAGATGCTGTTTAGGGGACAGAATATCCTGGGCTACCGTCATTACGCGGACGATGTGGTGGAATATTTCGTACAGAAATCCATCGCCAACGGTATTGACATCATCCGTATCTTCGACTGCTTCAACGACATCCGCAACCTTGAGACTGCCGTAAAGGCCGCCATCAAGGAGAAGGGACACGCCCAGGTGGCCCTGTCCTACACCCTGGGAGACGCTTACACCCTGGATTACTGGATGGACATCGCCAAGCGGGTGGAGGATATGGGCGCCCATTCCCTGTGCATCAAGGATATGGCGGGACTTCTGGTTCCCTATGAGGCACAGCAGCTGGTCAGTGCGCTGAAATCCGCCACCAGCCTGCCCATTGAGCTTCACACCCACTATACCAGCGGCGTGGCCAGCATGACCTACTTAAAGGCGGTGGAGAGCGGCTGCGACATCCTTGACACGGCCATGTCCCCCTTCGCTCTCGGTACCAGCCAGCCGGCCACCGAGGTGATGGTGGAGACCTTCAAGGGGACCCCCTATGACACGGGCCTTGACCAGAACCTGCTGGCGGAGATCGCTGATTACTTCCGTCCCCTGCGGGAGGAAGCTCTGGAAAGCGGCCTTATGAACCCCAAGGTTCTTGGCGTAAACATCAAGACCCTGCTGTACCAGGTACCGGGCGGCATGCTTTCCAATATGATCTCCCAGTTGAAGGAACAGCACGCCGAGGACAAGTACGAGGAAGTGTTAAAGGAGATCCCCAGAGTACGGAAGGATCTGGGCGAGCCGCCCCTTGTCACCCCCTCCAGCCAGATCGTGGGCACCCAGGCGGTGTTCAACGTGCTGATGGGCGAGCGCTACAAGGTGGCCACCAAGGAGACCAAGGCGGTCCTTCGCGGCGAGTACGGCCAGACCGTAAAGCCCTTCAACCCCGAGGTGGTGAAGAAGGTCATCGGCGACGAGCCGGTGATCACCTGCCGTCCCGCCGACCTGCTGGAGCCGGAGCTTGACAAGCTGGAGGCCGAGATGGCCCAGTGGAAGGAGCAGGACGAGGACGTACTTTCCTACGCGCTGTTCCCCCAGGTGGCTACGGAATTCTTCAAGTACCGTCAGGCCCAGAAGACCAAGGTGGACCCCACCGTGGCCGACGGGGAGACTGGGGCTTATCCGGTGTAAGAACGGTTGGGCTTTTTGAAGGTGAAAAAATAAAGATATGGAAAACGGCAAATATATTTGCTGTTGACGATCGGAAAAGAGAGGGGCTGTCGAGAAATCGATAGTTCCAAACAGGGGCCTGTGGTGTCGAACTCACACCGCAGGCCCTTTTTTCTGCTGTAAGAATCTTTCTGTGCTTTATCTGCGCTCGGAAGTAGTCTGGGATTCAATGTGGTAGAATCATATTTTTTGAAATAAAATAATTTGTTATTTTTATCTCAAACATGCGGTTATGGATGACGGCTCTTCCTTCTTCATTGCGGATAAAGCCAAAGGTTGCCGCCAGGTCTATGGTGGGGTTGGTGCGCTCGAAATGTTTTTCCTGGCCTAAGATCAGGAGTTCATACATAAAGGAACGCAGATCCTCGTTGTTCTCCAGATTGTGGGCGATATCGTCAAAAAGTGTGTTTTTTTCCTGAAGAATCCCTTTTACGGCTGACTGAATGCCCTGATCTGTCCAGGCTAAGGCGGCCTCGTTGATCTCCTGGCAGATCCGGCTTACCAGGAATGGGTAGCCGTGGGTATAATTCCAGATCTCCAATGCCACGCGCGCAATATCCATGCCGGTGTGATGCTCCGATTCATAATCGGACAGCATAAAGCTGATTTCAGAGACGGAAAACGACATGTCAATTTTAAAATTTGCCGCAATGTTCCAGGGAGAATTGTATTTTCCTTCTCCTTCCTGCATGGCGGCAAAGCCTTTTTCGCGCATGCGCAGTTTGATATTTTTCACATCATAGACTCCGGCGAGAATGACGCTGGTGAAGGTAGTATCTTCCCCGGCTTTCCTGGCCAGATATTTTTCCCGCAGCATACCTAAAAAATGCAAAAATGTCTGGTTGTCCGACGCCTTGTCTACCTCGTCGATCAGAAGCACCGTGTTTCTGCTTTTGCAGAAGGCGGTTATCTTCTGGGATAGCCGGAGAAAATTATCGGGGATATTGATATCCTGCGTCCAGCAGTTCCGGTCCGCCTCGGTGGCGGAGGAAAAGGATAGGCCGCGCCCGAAAATTTCATCAAACCCGGTACAAAAGCGGGACTCTTCCGAAAAGAACTGTTCACCCAATCCCTCGAAGCTGATTTTTACGACAATATATTGATCCTTTAATTTGTCCTTCAGCGCCTGCAGGATGGTAGTTTTGCCGTATTGTCTGGCACGGTTGATGGTGAAATACTCGCCTGCGTCAACCATCGCCTTGATCTGCGTCAGCTTTCCTGAAATGTCCGCCATATAATCATGCTCTGGCGTGCATAAACCGGTTACGTTAAAGTGCTTCATCATCCTGCCTCCTTTGCGAACTTTCTTCTTTTGTATTATACATGAAACACTTCTGAGAAACAAGTCTACAGCCGGTAGATTTTTTCCGGCAGAGCAATATGCACGGGCTCCATATCCTCCTCCATGAGCCGGCACAGGAGTTCTGCGGCGGTTCTGCCTATTTCGCGGGGCTGCTGGTCAATGATGTAGGGATGGTAGGCCATGAAATCCTCCGTCGATTGAAAAACGTTGTCAAATATCATAAGATCCACGCTGCGGTCTAGTTCCATCTTTTTTAATATGCGCAGAATTCTGCAATGAAAGTTGACGTTGGAGGAAATGATAACCTCCGGACGGACCTGATTTATGTATTCGGTAAAAAGCTGCTCGAAATTGACGGTATCCGCCATGGCGGTCAGCTTATAGTAGCCGGGGTACTGAGGATCAAATTCCTTGACGGCCTTGGTAAAACCGGCCAGCCGGTCCACAATGGAGGTGGCATGGGGGGCGGGGTGAGTCACAAAGCCTATTTTTTTGTAATTTCGTTCCAGCAGGTACTTCACTGCATGGTAAGCTGCGTTAAAATGGTCACAGGAGACGTAGTTTAAGTCCAGTCCTGGCAGATAGCGATCGATCTGAACCAGAGGAAAGCGGTTGATGGTAAGCTCCAGAATTTCCTGCCGGTATTTGGAAAATGCTCCTGGGAAAAGCAGGATGCCGTGGCAATATTCTCTCGCCATTTGAAGAAGCTGGGCTTCCTTTGTCTGATTGCTGCCAGTGAGCAGCAAGATGAAAGCGATGTCCCGCTTGCTCAGCTCCATGCGGATCCCTTCCGCAAGCTCGTGCATAAATGTGGAGTTAATGAACGGAAAGATCGCGGCGACGATCTTGAGGTTTGGCAGCGGACGTAGGGGTTGCTGTAATGTGTCTGAATTAGTTTCTGTCGAATTGGCAATAAAGGTGCCCCGTCCCCGCTGGCGAATGACCAGATGCTCCTCCTCCAGAGAGTCGTAGGCGTGTTTGGCGGAGATGCGGCTGGCGTTGAATTTCTGAGCCAGCTGGTTTTCGCTGGGCAGAAGATAGCCCGGGGTGTTTTTGTTCTGGGCGATAAGCTCCAGCAGATAATTTCTCATTTGCAGGTATAGCATGTTGCTGTTGGACATAAATGATTCCTCCGGTGTAAAATCCTGCTGTTCCCAGTGACTTTGGCTGGCAGACACATGTCGCTGCTTCTGGAGACTATGACAGGAAAATGTAATGGTTGATATACAACAGTATAAAAGGATTTTTCTATGAGTATAACAAGTATTGCATTAAAAATCAAGAAAAATAGAAAATAATTTTATGTGATATTGACAGAGAAATGTTTGACGCATATGATAATTACAGTAAACTATACAAAATGGTATGTAAAAGATTTAGTTGGGTGTATGATCGAGGATAAGGGCTGGCCGGAAAATGCCAGTTGAGAAAAAATGATAAATCAGTAATAGAAAGAAGGATGGATATGAAACATATTATACTGGACACGGATATGGGGCCGGACTGTGATGACGCGGCGGCACTGGCTTTGCTGCATATTTTTGCGGACCAGGGAAGGTGCAGAATTCTGGGGGT
>CALWDR010000057.1 GCA_944376745.1 uncultured Lachnospiraceae bacterium | reverse complement strand
AGAATTGAGATTGCAGAAGCGCATAGAATGGGTACAAACGCCCGTTTTTCGCCATTTTCCGGACATGGCTTTTCCTCTTTTGCAATCTTGCAACCTAAATTTAAAAACTTCTTAAGAAAAACCCTTCCCATACCTTAAAAATAGCTGTTTATAATTTCCCTTACAGCCAAGTCACATATCCGGGTGCGGAAGAAAGCTTTCCCCCAGGGATAAACCCGTTATACAAAAATACTCCCTGTTTTCCGATATGCCTTTGCACACCGCAGACTTTTCATGTATAATACAAGATAACAGGGTTCGCGAAGCGGTTCCTGTTATACAAGATAACAGGGTTCGCGAAGCGGTTCCTGTCATACAAGATAACAGGGTTCGCGAAGCGGTTCCTGTGATTCAGGAAAAGCCCAGGCAAACAAATCGAAAACCACAGACAGGAGAGTACAGCCATATGAAAAATATTTTAGTATGTGACGACGACAAGGAAATCGTGGACGCCATAGAGATCTATCTTCAGCAGGAGGGCTACCACATCCTCAAAGCTTACGATGGCGAGCAGGCCATCGAGGTCCTGAAAAATAACGATGTGCACCTTCTGATCATCGACATCATGATGCCCAAGCTGGACGGCATCCGCGCCACCTTAAAGATCCGCGAGAATAGCAGCATCCCTATCATCATCCTCTCCGCCAAATCCGAGGACGCCGACAAGATCCTGGGCCTCAACGTGGGGGCCGATGATTACGTCACCAAGCCCTTCAATCCTTTGGAGCTGGTGGCCCGGGTGAAGTCCCAGATCCGCCGCTATACGCAGCTTGGCAATGCGGCGGAGAACAACCAGCGGGTGTACCGGGTGGGCGGCCTTGTCATCAATGACGACCTGAAGGAGGTCACTGTGGACGACGAGCCCGTGAGGCTTACGCCCATCGAGTACAATATCCTCCTGCTTCTGGTCCGCAACCAGGGAAAAGTATTTTCCATCAATCAGATTTACGAAAATATCTGGAACGAGGATGCCATCGGCGCTGACAACACCGTGGCCGTCCATATCCGGCATATCCGGGAAAAAATAGAGATCAATCCCAAGGAGCCCCGCTATCTGAAGGTGGTGTGGGGCGTGGGCTACAAGATCGAAAAAGGCTGACAATAAATGAAACACCGCAAGGGTGTCCCTGTATGTCCTGCGAACACGGACAATAACAAGGAAGCCCCTAAAGGGATACCTGCATGTCCTGAAAACACGGACAATAATAAATGAAAGGAGAGCCCCATGAGAAGAATCAGATACTCCACTGCCATGAAGGCGGTTGTCATCCTGCTGCAGGAGATTTTTTCCATCGCGCTGGTGGCCAGTATCGTGCTGGTATCCGCCATGCTGGACAAGAGTATGCTGGACCGGAGAGATTTGAACAGCAACGATTTCACGGAATCTCAGTATTATGAAAACCTGTTTCGGGGAGCGGTGGACGAGATCCTCACCTATGTGGAGTATCAGGAGCAGTTTGAGACGAACGGCGTCTACGACCCGGAGAAAGCCATAAATGTTATGACTTACCGAGGCAGCGCGCAGGGGGCAGCCGCGGAGCAGCCGGAGGGGGAGAGCGGCGTCTTCCGCTACTATCTCGTAGATCTGGAAAACTGGTCCCGGGAGTATGTGGAGCAGGAGTACGAGGTGGCAGCCCAGCTATATTTGGGGCAGGATGGTCGCCTCTATCAGCAGCAGGCGGTGATTTTGGGCGGTGATAAGGTGCGGGAGTCGGATTTTCCGGTGGAGTCCGTGGAAAATATGGACCGTTCCCTGCAGGAGCTGATCGTGGAGAACGCCCAGCGCTATTACGGCGGTTATTACAATCTGGATGAGTATCTGATGAACGCCGCCCAGTCCGGCGTCTCCCTTGAGGTGTCCGATACCGCTACGGACCCGTTGGACGAAAACGGCACGGGAGCGGAGTCCGGCGCGCCGGAGAACGCGGATACAGAAACGGATGCCGGATCGTCCTCGACGGAGGAGACCGCGCCTGGGGAAGGAGAGCAGGCGCCCGGGGAGGATGAGCAGGCGCCCGGCGGGAACCCGGAGGTCTCCCTCGATCAGATCAGGCAGAAGGTCATCGACGGGGAGCTTTTCGCCCTGCGGGGACAGGAGCTGACCGCCATGCTGTCGGATTTAAATCTCCTGGAGGTGCAGGTATTTTCCCAGGGCCAGGTGCTGGAGGAAAAATACAGGACTGTGGGGGGAACCACGATACTGGAGGAATTTCTCAGTGAGAACATTTCCCTGACAGAGATGCAGCAGGCCTATGATAGCCTGAAATTTACCCTGGAACAGATCGGGCCGGAGATCTCTTCCTACAAGCGCATGGTGAACAAGTACGAGAAGGAGGATACCAACCTGCAGTTTTTCGTGTACGCGGAGGATGTGAACCAGAGCTACTCCAACCTGCCGGACAGCGTGGGCTGGGACGAGCTGCAGGCCTACGGGGAGAATCTGGGCAGCTATTTTTACTATAACAAAAATGACATCCGCCTGGCCACCAACGTGGGGGGCATGGAGGACGCCTTCTACGAGGCCTTTGAATCCAGAAACGGCGGGCGCAACAGCCTGATCTTTGTGGGGCTTAACACGGCGTTCCCCTATGAGGACAGCTTCTACGAGGCCCGGGAGGAATACCGGATGCTCCAGCCCTGGTCCATGTTCAGCCTGGCGGCCTCCATCATCAGCGCCTTCGGCAGCTTCCTGTGCTTCATCTATTTAAGCCTGGCCGCCGGGCGCAGCAGCGAGGACGACGAGATCCATCTGAACTGGTTCGACAAGATCAAGACGGAGATATTGCTGGCGGCCTTTGTGGGAATGTTCGTGGGCGCCGTATTTCTGGTGCGCGCCCTGGTGCGGCTGTTTGGCGAGAGCGACCTGGTGGGCATGATGATCATGGCCGGCGGACTGGCCATGACTGTGGTGGCCGTGTTCATGATCTTCTATATGAGCCTGATCCGGCGGATGAAGGCGGGAGAAATGTGGACCGGCAGCCTCCTCTACTGGATCGGCAGCGGCATCCTTAAGGTGCTGCACAACTGGCGGCCCTCCGTGCAGATCCTGGTGGTGTTTGCCGCCCATGTGGTGCTGACCCTGTTTCTGGCGGCAATGGCCTTAAGCTGGTGGAACAACCCCGTGATGCTGTTTCTCATCCTGCTGGCCTACCTGCTCCTGTGCGGGGCGGAGGCCTTGATGTTCCTTCGCCAGGGCGTACAGCGGAACATTTTGATCAAGGGGATCAAGTGCATCTCCGCCGGGGATCTGGAATATAAGATCGATGTGAACCAGCTGAAAGGGGACAACAAAGCCATGGGCGACGCCATCAACACCATCGGGGAGGGACTGTACCACGCGGTGGACGACAGCATGAAAAATGAACGGCTGAAGGCGGACCTGATCACCAACGTGTCCCACGACATCAAGACGCCCCTGACCTCCATCATCAACTACGTGGATCTGTTGAAGCGGGAAAATCTGGACAATCCCAGGGCCAAGAGCTACATTGCCGTGCTGGACGAGAAATCCCAGCGGTTAAAGCAGCTGACCGAGGATCTGGTGGAGGCCTCCAAGATCAGCTCCGGCAATATCACCCTGCAGATGGACCGGCTGAATTTCGTGGAGCTGGTAAATCAGACCGCCGGGGAGTTCAATGAGAAATTTGAGGCCCGGGGGCTGACGGCGGTGACCAGGCTGCCCCGGGAGCCTGTGGTGATCCTGGCCGACGGGCGGCGCATCTGGCGGGTCATCGAGAACCTTTACAACAACGTGGCCAAATACGCCATGGAGCATACCAGGGTGTATGTGGATATGGAGGTGGCGCGGGACGTGGTGGCCTTCTCCATCAAAAATATTTCCGAGCAGCCCTTGAACATTGAGGCCAGCGAGCTCACGGAGCGGTTTATCCGGGGGGATGTCTCCAGGAGCACGGAGGGCAGCGGTCTGGGGCTGTCCATCGCCCAGAACCTGACGAAGCTCATGGGCGGAACCTTCGACATTTACCTGGACGGGGACCTCTTTAAGGTGACGGTCACCTTCCCTCTGGCGAAGGAGGAACCAACGGCTCCCCAGGCGGCTCCGCCCACGAGAACTGCCGCGAAAAAAGCGTAAAAAGCGGGCCCTAACGGCTTGCTTTTTCACGTTACTATGCTATACTATAGGAAACGAAAAGAGACTGAAATAAGCAGGAGGAAGAACATGAAACTATATGAAAACGGCGTATATCTGATCAACGGCACCGAGCTGGTGGAAAATGTCCCCGGCGCGGCGGAGGCTGTGAAGGCAAAGACGGGCAAGGAGGTCTCCCCCGGGGAGGCGGCCAGGCAGACCATTGCCTACGGCATCCTGGAGGCCCACAACACCTCGGGCAGCATGGACAAGCTGAAGATCAAATTCGATAAGCTGACCTCCCACGACATCACCTATGTGGGGATCATCCAGACGGCCAGAGCCTCCGGCCTGGAAAAATTTCCGGTGCCCTACGTGCTCACCAACTGCCACAACAGCCTTTGCGCAGTGGGCGGCACCATCAACGAGGATGACCACATGTTTGGCCTGTCCTGCGCCAAGCGCTACGGCGGCGTCTACGTGCCCCCTCATCAGGCGGTGATCCACCAGTACGCCAGGGAGATGCTGGCGGAAGGGGGAGCCATGATCTTGGGCTCCGACTCCCACACCCGCTA
>CALWDR010000056.1 GCA_944376745.1 uncultured Lachnospiraceae bacterium | reverse complement strand
TTCCCTGCTCCAGCTTGTCAAAGCCCTCGAAGATGGTAAGGTGGGGCTCCAGGCTGACGCTCTGGCCGCCCAGGGCCGCGTAGCTTTCCAGAATCCGGGCCACATTGCCCACGCCTTTTCCGGCGGGCACAACGCTGCCGTCCGAAAGGGCGTCCTTGATGTGCAGGTATTCCACATAGCCCTTTAACTGTTCCCAGGCCTCCCAGGTATCCTGCCCGCACTGGATGAAATTGGCGGGGTCAAAGACCGCCCGAAGCTGTGGCAGGGCCCGGTGGATTTCCAGACAGCGGCTGGCAATGTCGCCGTAAATTTCTTTTTCATTTTCGTGGCAGAGGGTGATCCCGGTTCCCTGGGCCAGATCGCAGAACAGACCTAAACGGTTTATGACCTCCTGCCGGTAATCCTCGGGGTCTTTGCCCTTGGGAGGAAAGAAGGAGAAGAGACGGATATGCTCCGCCCCCAGGATCTTCGCGATCTCAAGGGTCCTTCGGAACAGCTCTGTGTGGGCGTTAAAATCATCCCCTTCTATGTGGATCTTGCCGATGGGGGAGCCGATGGACCACACCTGAAATCCTGTGTCGTCCAGCTTCTTTTTTACCTCTTTGGCCTTGGCATCGGAAATGGAGGACACGTTTACCTTGTCCACATTTCGGATTTCCAGACCGTTGAGTCCGTTTTGGCGCAGCGCGTCGATCTGTCCGTCGATCATGGCGCTGGCTTCGTCCGCGAATGCGTAAATATTCATCGCCTGAAATACCTCCTCTGATGATTTTTATCATATTATAAAGTGATAATTTCAGCAATCAAATTGTTTATATTGACGACTTATATTGTAAATGTTATCATTGAAGAAAGAGATGGACATTTTAAGGAGCAGAACCGTGAGCGGAGGGGGTAAAATGACAAGTTATCTGAGTTACGCGGACAGCGATCTGGCGATAGGTTATCAGTGCGACAAAGAGCCCAAACCGGAGAATTTCAGGATGCACACCCATGCGGAGTATGAATTTTATTATTTTATAAGCGGAAAGGGCGTCTATAAGATCGAGGGGAGCCGCTATCCCCTGGAAAGCGGGGATATTCTCATCATGGCGCCCACGGAATCCCACTATGTGGATCTGAGCCCCGATTATCCGTACACCCGGCTTACCGTCCACTTTTTGCCGGGGCTTTTTTCGATGATCGATCAGACGGGGGAGCTTCTGCGCCCCTTTACCCAGCGGGAGAACGGCAGCTTCAATCTGTACCGGGCCGGGGATTTTGCCACCGATGCCTACAAAATTTTTATCAAAAATCTCATGACGGATACGGGAAATCCCAGACTGCAGACCATCTCCAACCTGCTCCCTCTTCTGAATGAGATCGCCGTCGCTTTTCGGACAAAGCTTACGGACGAGGTCAACGATTCCCTGGACCACCGGATCGTCCGCTTCATCAACCGCAACCTGTCGGAAAATCTGACTCTGGACAGGATCTGCCGGGAATTTTACATCAGCAAGCCCCAGCTCTGCCGGATGTTCAAGGCGGCCACCGGCTCCACGGTGTGGGACTACATCACCGAGAAGCGGCTGGTCAACGCCAGGGGGCAGCTCCAGGCCGGGGTCCCGCCCACCAAAGTCTACGAGGAATGGGGGTTCCATGACTACTCCGTCTTCTACCGGGCCTTTCGCAAGCGGTACGGGGTCTCGCCGGGGGAGGTGCTGCCGTGAGGGGGCGTGCGAGGGAATATTTTGGAAGATGGTCAGTGCTTTTTAGAATATGGGTACCTTTTGTTTGCCATTTCCGTCCCCCTATGGTAAGATAAGACCACAGAAAGCGTATGATTTTGCTGTCATCGATGCTTTGCAGCGCATTGGGAAGGGGTGTGACCTGACATGTGTAAAATTTTTAATGTGACCGGAAATTGCAGGCCGGAGCTTCATTATATGGTCGATATAAAAGAACGGCTGAAGGAAATAAAAGCTATGGTGGACCGGGGGGATTATTTCACCATCAACCGCGCCCGCCAGTATGGAAAGACTACGGTCTTAAGAGCGCTGTGCCGCTTTTTGGAGGCGGATTATCTGGTCATCAGCATGGATTTCCAGAAGGAGATGAGCGACGCCAAATTCCGAAGTGAAAACGCGTTCTCCGTGGCTTTTGCCAGGGCGTTCCTGATGAAAATAAACGATCTCAGATCTACGCTGCCAGAAAACGCGCAGTCCGCCGTGGAACATTTAAGGGCGGCAGTCAACGACAGCCGGGCGGAACTGGAGCTGGTAGAGCTGTTTCAATATCTAAGCGCATTCTGCCGTTATGCGCCAAAGCCTGTTGTGCTGATGATCGATGAGGTGGACAGCGCCACAAATAACCAGGTATTTCTGGATTTCCTTGCTCAGCTGCGGGGATACTACATCGACAGGGATGAATCGCCGACGTTTCAGTCCGTGATTCTGGCGGGCGTTTATGATGTGAAGAACATTAAGAGGAAAATCCGAACAGAGGATGCGCATAAGGTGAATAGCCCGTGGAATACTCGCGAAGGCAATGAGGAAAATGGGAGTTTACTCACATTTGACGAATGCCCGCGGGATCATAAGGAGCTTGCTCCTTATGATATTGCAGTTGATTTCCTTGTCGATATGAGCTTTTCCGCAAAAGAGATTGCCGGCATGCTGGAAGAATATGAGCGGGACTATAAAACAGGGATGGATATAGAGAGGATAGCGGAATTGATCTATGATTACACCTCCGGATATCCATTTCTGGTGTCGCGTATCTGCAAGCTGATGGATGAGAGGATTGCGGGGAGTGAAAACTTTCCTGACAAGAAAAGTGCCTGGACAAAGGGAGGTTTCCTGGAGGCGGTGAATCTGCTGCTGTGGGAAAAAAATACTTTGTTTGAGTCTCTGTCAGGAAAGATTGAGGATTACCCGGAGCTTACGCAGATTCTGAACGCCCTTTTGTTTCAGGGCCAGAACATTATTTACAGTCCTGACAATGCCGGAATTGATATAGCGCTTATGTTTGGATTTGTAAAGATAGAAAACGGTGCTGTTGTGGTTGCAAACCGTATTTTCGAGATGCGTCTTTATAATATGTTCCTCACAGCCCCACGGGAGCAGAACACGGACACCTATCGGTTTGCGCTTCAAAATAAAAACCAATTCATTCAAAATGGCCGTCTGAACATGGAACTGGTCCTGGAAAAATTTGTCACTCATTTTCACGACCTGTATGGCGAACAGAGCGAGACATTTCTGGAGGAGGATGGGAGAAAATATTTCCTGCTGTATTTGCGGCCTATTATCAACGGCACCGGCAACTACTACATTGAGGCCCGGACCCGGAATATGGAGCGGACGGACGTGGTCGTGGACTATCGCGGCGAGCAGTTTGTGATAGAGCTGAAGGTATGGCGCGGGAATTCCTATCACACCAGAGGGGAACAGCAGTTGATCAGCTATCTTGAATATTACCATTTGCAGAAGGGCTACATGCTCAGCTTTAACTTTAACAAAAAGAAGAAAATCGGAGTCAACAGGATCGTTCTGGGGGATAAACTGCTGGTGGAAGCCGTCGTGTGACGGAGCAGGCTCGAAGCTTCAGAAAGAAAATCCTTATGGCATTTTCGATACGATGGTACATGGAGGAAGCCGTTATGGCAAAGCAAAAAGAAATCAAAACCAACGCAATGCGCATTTTGGACAAGCACAAGATCGATTACCAGGTCATCCAGTACGAGTGCGACGAATTTATCGACGGCCTGCACACCGCCGAGAAGACCGGAGCTCCTGTGGAGCAGTCCTATAAGACCCTGGTCCTCATCGGAAAAAGCGGCCAGCACTATGTGCTGGTGCTGCCCATCGCCTATGAGGTCCACCTGAAAAATGCCGCCCGGCTGTTTGGCGAAAAATCCGTGGAGATGATCCACGTGAAGGACATCACCGCTGTCACCGGATACGTCCGCGGGGGTTGCAGTCCCCTGGGCATGAAAAAGCAGTTTCCCACCTGGATACATGAGAGCGCGGAAAAATACGACAAGATCTACGTGAGCGGCGGACGGATCGGGACCACCCTGGTCCTAAGCCCGCAGGACCTGGCAAAGGTCACGGGGGCCTCCTTCGGGGCCTTCTGCATGGAGGATGGGGAGGAGGATCAGTAAAGGAAAATTTGTTATTGTTCTTAGATTGGCTACTGAATCAAGGCGACACGAATCCCGACGACGCTGTATTTTTGTTGTTCTTCACTGGTATAGTACTGAACCATATCGTTTGGAGAAGCTTCAATTACATTCTCGTCGGTATAACCACACTCCGTGAGTGGAAGCTCGTTATACAATTCATTGAACGAGTCAAAAACATATAAGTCTGTCACTAGTGTTGTTAATTGTGATTTTGGCCTTTCAATATTTGTGAATGTGATGGTATCGCCAATCGAAATCGACTGTCTTTTTTCATCATATAGTCGTAACTCTATGGTTTTCCGACCACTTGCCATAAGTTCAAAAGGTGTCGGATTTAATTTCATCATAAATTTCATGTTTCTGGTTTCCTTTGGTTCATACTGATATTTTTAAGTATAACACTCATAACCGTAAATCACAAGATTTTTTGAACTTATCGAACAAATTTTCGATTTTGACTTGAATTTTCCTTCATGCTTTGATATACTATATCATGTAAGTTTTTGTTGGAAATTTTGGAGGTGTTTTGCTTTGATCTTTATCAGTGGCGTTCATGGCGTAGGAAAATCCTTCTTTTGTAATTTGTTGAAGGAACGTCTTGGATTAATCTCATATTCTGCGAGTAAGTTGATATCCGATAGAAAAAAAATCGGATTTGCTCCTGACAAATTGGTGGGGGATATTGACGAGAATCAGCTCTATCTTCAGGAGGCAGTAAACAATCTCAGATCCAGTGGAGAGAGATTTCTTCTGGATGGACATTTTTGTTTGCTGAATCAGGAAGGTGTTATTACGCGTATTCCTCTTAGCACATTTAAAATGCTTGCCCCTGATGCGATTGTTCTTCTTACGGAAGAACCGGTGATTATAGCCGAGCGGCGTCAAGAAAGAGATGGTGTTAAGTATTCAGCTGCAGAAATTAAAGTTTTCCAGGACGAGGAAATCAAGTATGCAATGGAAGTGGCTGAGTTTCTGAATGTTCCGATCAAGGTTTCAAGTAGTAGTAATATTGAAGATATGATTGATTTCATTTGTACAAGGAGGGGGTAATATGGCAGGAAAATTTGTCCGAAAGAGCTTTGCTGATATCAACTTGGCTGATCCTTTCTTTGATTCTCTGAAAGCTGATTATCCGGGAAATGAAAACAGCAGAGGTTTTGTTGAATGGTTTCACAATAAAGCTGTCGAAGGAAAGTGCGCTTTGGTGTTTGAAGACGATCAAGGGGTTGGTGCTTTTGTGAATCTTAAACCCGGAGAAGTTGAGGAGATAAAACTGAAAGATGGTCTATCATTACCCCCTGCTGTCCGTCTAAAGATTACTACCATAAAAATTGATGAACGCTATCGTAACCGCAGAATAGGTGAAGGCGCTATCGGTCTGACACTATGGCAGTGGAGAGATTTGGAAATCGATGAAATCTATGTCACTGTTTTTGAAAAGCACGCTTCTCTTATCTTCCTACTAGAAAAATATGGCTTTTTACATGTTGGAGATAACTTGAATGGAGAGCGTGTCTATTTAAAAAGCCGCAGGAGGCTGGATTTTAGTGATCCCTGCAAGGCATTCCCGTTCTTAAGCAGTGAGATTGATCATGCTGGATGTCTCGCAATCGATATGACATATCACGATACTATGTTTGCCTCATCCGAACTTGCGAATACATTGCAGGAACGAATCGATATAAGCGTTGCAAATGGGCTGAAGAAAGTTTATCTTGGCTCACCATATAGCCTTGCTTTTGAAGTTGGAGATCCTATATTTATCTATCGCAAATATACGGGAAGACAAGGCAGGCCGGGGTATAAATCCTGTATTACCACCTATTGCGTAGTAACTCGAATCGTAAATGTTAAGGAAAATGGCCGGGAATTTATTAGTTATGATGAGTACCGTCATATCATTGGAAATAAATCCGTTTATGATGATCATGAACTTAAGAGCAAGTTTGATACTTTGCGAAATCTTACCCTGATAGAACTACTGTACTATGGATATTTCGGAGCTGGAAATAATGTGAACTGGAAATGGTTGAAGGAAAACAACTGCTGGCCGGGAATGCATCCTATGAATTTCAGATATTCACGGGAACAGTTTGAGAAGATATTACGGGAGGGAAAAGTCGATGTCTCGAATGTTATTATCAATTAAACCACAATATGTTGAGAAAATTGTAGCCGGACAAAAAAAATTTGAATTTAGGAAATTTCATTGTAGAGATGAAGTGGATACGATTGTTATTTATGCTACGGCTCCAATGAAGCAGGTTATCGGCGAAACCACAATTCTTCAAATCATTGAGGGAGATGTTGAGTATGTATGGCAGAAGACTAGACCCTATGGTGGAATTCTGAAAAAGGATTATAAGGAGTATTACAAAAAAAGAGAAATTGCGATTGCTTATCAGCTTGGTGAAGTTAGACTCTATGATGAGCCAAAAAAACTGGCGGATTTTGGTCTTTCCTATGTTCCGCAATCATTTGCGTATCTTTAATTGGATTTTGTTTATGTTGTCAGGCCTTACCCCGCTAAAATTTCCACAGATTGCAACATTGGACTTCCCTTTTTCCCGGAAAGGTATTATACTAGGGGCAGGCGGTGATTTTTCATCGCCTGGCTTTTCATTCATGACGATAGAAAAATCGCGAAGCGTGATTTCTGTTGCTCGCAAAAAAGCAATTCATTTTGATGAAGGACGGGGATGAAGGATGAACAAACACGATATAAGACGGAACCTGCCGAGGATGACGGGAAGACTGGGAAGCTGCGGTTATGACCGCTGGTGGCATACCTTCACGGGCTTTCACAAGGCCACGGGGAAAAAGAAGCTGTTTTTTGTGGAATACTGTGTGGTGAACCCGGAGCTGGGTGGAAAAGAGCCCATCCTGGGGGACAAGGAGTTTCAGCGGCCCGCCTATCTGCTGGTGAGGGCGGGAGCCTTCGGCAGAAATGGATTTGCCCTGAAGCGGTATTACGGCATCGAGGAGATGGAGGCGGCGGGCACCTTCTTAAAGCTCACCGCCGGCGAGTGCTTCCTTTCGGAAAATAATATCTGGGGACGGATCCAGGGGGAGCACAGCATGCTGTGGTCCCTGAAGGTGGACAAGAAGGTGGCCTTCAACGTGGGCTACAGCTCCAGCAGGGCCATCCGGGAGATCAACCCCTTCGACATGTACTGGCACGCGGAGGGCATGCGCACCAACTACGAGGGCATGGTGACCCTGGACGGGGAGGTCTATGAGGTGAACCCGGACAGCTGCTGCGGCTATGCCGACAAGAAATGGGGCCGGGATTACACCTGTCCTTGGTTCTGGCTCCACGGAAGCCAGATGAAGAGCACGAAGACCGGGGAGGTCCTGAAAAATTCCGCCTTTGCCATCGGCGGCGGCAACCCGGTGGTGATGGGGCTCCCCCTGCGCAGCAAGCCCTTTGCGGACGTTTACTATGAGGGGGAGAGCCGGGAGATCAACTACTCCGCACCCTGGACCTTTGCCAGGATGAAATACGCCTGCGGCTTAAAGCCCGGCAAGGTGCTGTGGCATTTAAAAGCCATGAACCTGACCAGCGCCATGGAGGTGAAGATCGTCTGCCCCGAGGATGAGATGCTGGAGCTGGAATACCAGACTCCCATGGGTGTCTGGAACCGGGATCTGATGATCGGCGGCGGCACTGGAAAGGGCGAGATCCTATTATATGAAAGGTTTGGAAGACAGCTAAAGCCCATAGACCGGATTCTGGTGAAGGACGCAGGCTGCGAATACACAGGAAAGAGATAGGGATTTACAGAAAGGGCTGCAGGCCGGTTTCGCAGAGCATGCCGCCGGCCTGTAAGGGACCCTGAGAAATTCCCCTGAGGAAAGAGACATGCAGATAATCATTGTGGGCTGTGGAAATGTGGGAGAGACACTGACGGAGCAGCTGAGCGGGGAAGGGCACAATATCACGGTCATTGACCGTGACAGGGCCAGGACCGAGGCTGTGGTCAATCAGTATGATGTGATGGGGATCGTGGGAAACGGCACAAGCTTCAGTGTTCTGAAGGAGGCGGGGGTGGATCAGGCGGATCTGCTGATTGCGGTCACCCCCTCGGACGAGTTGAACCTTCTGTGCTGTCTGATCGCCAAGAAGGCCGGCAACTGCCATACCATCGCCCGGGTGCGCAATCCCGTCTACGTCAAGGAGCTCCCCTATATCCGGGAGGAGCTGGGACTGTCCATGATCATCAACCCCGAGCACGCGGCGGCTCTGGAAATCTCCAGGCTTCTGAAATTTCCCTCGGCCATCGAGGTGGACACCTTCGCCAAGGGGCGGGTGGAGCTGTTAAAATGCAGGGTGGAGGCGGGATCTCCCTTGTGCGGCCTTCCCCTGACGGACATTTCCGCAAAGCTCCATTGCGACGTGCTGGTCTGCGCGGTGGAGCGGGGGGAGAAGGTTTACATTCCCGGAGGAAGCTTTGTGCTGGAGGAGAACGACCTGATCTCCCTGGTGGCTTCCGTCCAGTATGCCAATGAATTTTTCAGAAAGGTGGGCATGGCCACCAACCGGATACGAAGCGTGATGATCGTGGGAGGCGGGGAGACCAGCTTCTACCTGGCGAAAATGCTTTTGCCCATGGGGATGGAGGTCACCATCATCGAGAAGGACAAGGAGCGCTGCAACGAGCTGAGCGAGCTTCTGCCCAAGGCGCTGATCATCCACGGGGACGGCACCGAGCGGAACCTTTTGCAGGAGGAGGGGCTTTTGCACATGCAGGCTTTCGTGGCCTGGACCAATCTGGACGAGGAAAATGTGATGCTGAGCCTCTACGCCAGGCATGTGTCCAAGGCCAAGACCGTGACCAAGGTACACCGCATCGTCTATGATGAGATCATCGATAGTCTGAATCTGGGCAGCGTCATGTACCCCAAATACATCACGGCGGAGTATATTTTGCAGTACGTGCGGGCCATGCAGAATTCCATCGGCAGCAACGTGGAGACCTTGTACAAGATCATCGAGGACAAGGTTGAGGCTCTGGAATTTTCCGTGGGCAAGCAGTCTCCGGTGGCCGGAGTGCCCCTAAAGGACCTGGAGCTTAAGGACAATCTTCTGATCTGCTGCATCAACCGCAGAGGACAGATTATCACTCCGGGGGGCCAGGACACCATGGAGCCGGGGGACACGGTGGTCGTGGTGACCACGAACACCGGCTTTCGTGACCTGAAAGATATTTTAAAGTAGGGAGTCTGAACGTGTGACATGAACCATTCCATCATTCGTTATATCATTTGCAGAGTTTTGGAGTTTCAGGCGCTGTTTCTGCTGCTGCCGGGCGCGGTGGCGCTGAGCTACCGGGAGGAGGCGGGCTGGGCCTACGCCGCGACGGCGGCCGGCTGTTTCCTGCTGGGCTGGCTGGGAAAGCGGTTAAAGCCCAAAAGCAATGCGTTTTTTGCCCGGGAGGGCTTTGTGACCGTATCCCTAAGCTGGATTATCCTAAGCCTGACGGGGGCGCTGCCCTTCTGGCTGTCCGGGGAGATTCCGGAGTACACGGACGCCCTGTTTGAGACCATCTCGGGGCTTACCACCACAGGCTCCAGCATTCTTCCCAATGTGGAGGCATTATCCTACTGCAACCTGTTCTGGCGCAGCTTCACCCACTGGATCGGCGGCATGGGGGTGCTGGTGCTGATTTTGGCCATCCTTCCCCTGGCCGGGGCCAATAATATGTACCTGATGCGGGCGGAGAGTCCGGGGCCCACGGTGGAGAAGCTGGTTCCCCGGGTGCGCCACTCGGCCCGCATCCTGTACGGCATTTACATGGCCATGACGGTGCTGCTGATCCTGCTGCTCCTTTTGAGCGGCATGAACTGGTTTGAGGCCGCCACGCTGGCCTTCGGCACAGCGGGAACGGGAGGCTTCGGCATTTTAAACAGCAGCATTGCCTCCTATCACCTCTCCTCCCAGGTGCTGATCACTATTTTCATGATCCTGTTCGGCGTCAACTTTAACGTGTATTACCTGTTCCTGATCCGCAGGGGGAAGGAAGCCTTCAAATTCGAGGAGATGCGGTATTACCTTCTGATCATTGCCGCTGCCATCGGGCTCATCACCTGGAATGTCCGGGGGATGTTTGACAGTGTCTGGGAGGCTTTGCACCATGCCTCCTTCCAGGTGGCCTCCATCATCACCACCACGGGCTACGCCACCACGGACTTTGCGCTGTGGCCGGTATTTTCCCAGACGGTCCTGGTGCTTCTGATGTTCATCGGGGCCTGCGCGGGCAGCACGGGAGGCGGCATCAAGGTGTCCCGGATCGTGATCCTGTTTAAGCTTGTGAAAAATGAGATTTCCCATATGCTGCACCCCAAGCGGGTCACCCAGGTCCGTTTCGGCGGCCATGTGGTCTCCAAGGAGACCTGGCGGGCCATACAGGTATTTTTGTTTTCCTACATTGTGATATTTTTCACCTCCCTGCTGGCCATCTCCCTGTGCAACCTGGATTTCACCACCAATTTCACGGCGGTGGCTACCACCCTCAACAACGTGGGGCCGGGCCTGGGGCTGGTGGGGCCCTCGGGAAATTTTGACGTGTTTGCCAGCCCTGCCAAATGGGTGCTGATGTTCGATATGCTGGCCGGGCGGCTGGAGATTTTCCCCATGCTGGTGCTTTTGGCCTCGCCGGCCTGGAGAAAGGGGTAGCTTATGAGAAGAATGGAATTTAAGATGGAGCGCACCGGCCTGGAGAAAGGGGCGGCGTATGCGTAGAATGGAATTTAAGATGGAGCGCACCGGCCTGCTGAAGGTAGGGGATGTGCTGCCGGTGACGGAGGGAAAGCTCCCCACCTCCTATTACTACACCCTGGGAAGGGCCTACGCCATGTCGGCCAACTACAGCCTGGGGGAGCGGTTAAGCTCCACGGAGGGAACGGTAGTCAGTATCGACGAGACGCCGAAGGGATTTTTTGTGACGGTGGAATTTGATGAGTGAAAAAAGAGACGTTCAGCGTATGCAGGCATGATTTTTGCAAAAAAGAGCCCCTTAAGCTGTGGAAAAGGCTTAAGGGGCTTTGAATTTTTTTACACAGGCCCGGTGCCGCCGGTGAATTGATTTTTACACAACTCCGGGCCCGCCGGAGTCTGATCGGTAAACGGTTCTGCGGCGGGCTTTTGCTTAACGTCTACACAGCGCCGGTTCCGCCGGGAGTCTGATCTGTAAACTGCTCCGGGGCGGCGTAATATTTCAGGGACAGAAATCTGCGGAAATCCTTGCGGAACATGGCGTCAAGCTCCGGGCTGTAGCCGATGATGGCCCGGGGGCAGAGGAAGGCCAGGTTCTGCAGGTGCTCTTTTACGAAGCTGTCCTTCTTCATGGACACGCTCTGCCGGGTGCCGTCGGCGAAGGCCAGCATCAGCGCGTGGCTTTTTCTCACCGTGATGAAATATTGCTTGTGCGTGGTGGTGTGCTGGTAGGCCCACACCAGCTTCTGGGTCTCGCCAAAGGCGGTGGTAGCTCCGCCCTGTCCGCAGATAAAATCCTGATTGTACTGAAGGCCGTTGACGGAGGGAACATGGGTCAAAAAGGCTTCCACCTTCTCCAGAGCCGCCTGGGCGTTGGGGCTTGAGGCAATGTAGCGCCGGACGTTCTTCTGACATCTGCCGGAGAGGGGCCAGATCAGGAAGAACACTGCGCCCGCCAGAAGGAGCAGGGCCAGGACCAGGAAAATGATCATGCCGGCGGTGTCCGTGCTGCCGATCTTATTTACCTCCAGATAGTAGGGAAGGAAGGCATCTGTGTCCACCGCCGCTGCCTCTATGTACTCATGGTAGAAAGAAAGGCTGTCACTGGGCATGGCGTGAATGGTGCCGGTGACCCGGTACTGCGCATCGTAGACGGCTTCTTCGCTGCCTGTCCCATCCCAGTAGTCGAAGCAGGCGGTAAGGAGCGCTTCTGCCTGGTCCATGTCCTTCTCCATGACCCGCATACCCAGGAAATAATAGTCAGGGTCGCCGTCGATGATGTATTCTCTGGATCGCACCTCGCCGTTCTCGTACTCCTCTTGACAGTAATAATCGTAGATCTGGGGCAGGTCCACGCTGACATAGAGGCCCTCGATATCGCCGGAATAATCGACGCTGTACAGATCCTGGGGGCCCTTGATAACCTGGAACAGCGGCGGCAGCGCCTGCCAGAACAGAATGACGCTGACGATCAGCAGAAGCAGGGTCAGCGGCAGCATGGATTTCAGACTTTTCATTTTTAAATTTTTCATTTCTCTCTCCTCCGATAGAAAGTTTATGATGGCAGGCGGGCCTTACACGGCCTGGCCAGGTAAGCCTATTATACTTTATTCGACAGGAGAATGCAACAACATCCAGCGGCAGATCGAAGCGCCCCGGCCTCCGGTGGGGGGAGGCGGGACGCTTCACAGAATACTTTATTGTAAGTTTCCGTCATATGGTATGGACCTGGGCGAGACGATACCCTAAAGTTTACATCAGAACTGATGAAAGAAGGAGACATATGGCGAAATACACAATCGGCACCATCATTTATGAAAACCGCGTGCGCAGGAAGATTACCCAGGAGGAGCTAAGCTACGGCGTCTGCACGCCGGCCACCCTCTCCAAGATCGAAAATGGGATCCAGATGCCCCGACGGAAAATATTTGAGGCGCTCATGCAGCGGCTGGGGCTCCAGACACAGTATTATTTCGTGCCTCTCAGCAGCGAGGAGATGGAGCGCAGCAATCTGGAATACCGGATCACCAGGAAGCTGTCCCTGGAAGAATATGATTATGCCGGTCTGCTGGAACAGTACAAACGCTGCGGCGCCGGCATGGACCATATGGAAAAGCAGTTTTACCAGTACGCGTCGGCCCTGCTGCTGCTTGGCGCCTCCGACAAGCTGGAGCGGGGAACGGAACTGCTGCTGGAGGCAATTCATTACACCATCCCGGATTTTTCCATGGAAACCATGCATAAATGCACATCCCTGACTTTTCTGGAAATCACGATCATCAATAATATCGCCATCAATTACCGGAAGCTTGGCCGCCGGGAAGAGGCCAAACAGATGCTTTTATTTTTGAAGGAATATCTGGAATCTAAGGACATCGACCTGGAGGAAAAAGCCAAAATCTACCCGATGATTCTGTTTAATCTCAGCAACTGGGTTGGCGTGGAGGGGAGGAACGAGCTTGCCTACGAGCTATGCACCACAGGGATAGATTTTTGTATTACCCATGGAAAATTGACGCTGTTTCCCATGCTGATCTTCAATAAGGGGTACAGCCTGGCGAAAATGAACCGGTTGGATGAAGCGATCCCCTATTTCCACCAGGCATGTACGATATTTGAAGCTTTGAAAGATAATGAAAGAGCTAAGCTGTGCAGAAAAGAAATCCTGGACTCCTTTTCTGTGAAGGTTTAAACCTCAGGAGGAAACGCGCACATCCCCCAAAATGTAGCAGAAGGCGTCAGCGGCGTCCGAAGGGCCGGCCTCTTTTACCGTGGAAAAGGACACTGCCAGCGCGGCGATCCCGAATACGACTGCGATAACGGCTGCGGTTAATTTTTTCTTCATGATGAAAACCCCCATTCGTGTGTAGTTGTTGTAGATTTCTTTGTATAGCTGTAGTATATTGGGGAAAAAGAGGATTTTCCATGCAACTGCGGGAATAAAAAACTTTCGAGAAATGATATGGAAAAGGGGAATGGACGGTGGTATAATACTTGGCCTCAATAACGGTCTACAGTGCACAATTTTTATTTTTCTCTTGACAAGCTTTTTTCGTCCACTTATAATAACAGTGTTATATAACATTGTTATCTGGAGGCTGTCATGGAAGAAAGATCACCGGACACATTGAGAAAAATACAGCAGGCCGCTATGGAGGAATTTTCCGACAAGGGCTTTCTCGGCGCGTCCCTGCGGCAGATCGTAAAAAAAGCCGGCGTTACCACCGGGGCGTTCTACGGCTATTTTTCCAGCAAGGAGGCTTTGTTCGCCGCCATTGTGGAACCGCATGCCGCCGCCCTTATGGGGAAGTTTATGGAGGCCCAGACCTCCTTCGCTGAACTGCCTGAAGAACAGCAGCCCAAGCACATGGGGGTGGAGTCCTCCGACTGCATCCACTGGATGGTGGATTACATCTGCCAGCACCGGGAGCCGGTAAAGCTGCTGCTGTGCAGGTCGGAAGGAACCAGCTACGAGCATTTTGTCCACAACATGGTGGAGGTCGAAGTGGAATACACGATGCAGTACATGGAAGTCCTCCGCCGTCTGGGGCAGGACATCCCGGAGCTGGATGAACAGATGTGCCATATCATTGCCAGTGGTATGTTCAATGGGGTATTTGAGATCGTAGTACACGATATGCCAAGGGAGCGGGCCCTGCGCTATGTGGATCAGCTCCGGGACTTCTACACCGCCGGATGGCTGAAATTGATGGGGCAATAGCCCCCATCTTTTTTGCATGACGGTTAGCGATGGCTAACCTCTGGATAAATATGGAAAGCGAAAAGGAGGTATCTTTTTGAAAGCAAAAAAGCAACGCAGCCTGTCCCGTATTCTGGGCTATGCGGGCGGGCACAAAAATCTCACCCTTCTGGGCTGTATCCTCTCCGCCCTGTCTGCGGTACTGGGGCTGATCCCCTATGTGTGCGTCTGGCTGGCGGCAAAGCATGTGCTGGAAGCCTGGCCTGATCCCACCGGGGCGTCCGGACTGGCCCGCTGGGGCTGGACGGCGGTATGGACCGCCATTGGCAGTATCGTCCTGTATTTTGCGGCGCTCATGTCCACCCATATCGCGGCCTTCCGCACGGCCCGGAACATCCGGCGCGCCGCCATGGCCCATGTGCTGAAGCTGCCCCTGGGGTTCTTTACGGGGAATCAGTCGGGACGGCTCAGAAAACTCATCGACGACAACGCAGGACTCACTGAGGATCTGCTGGCCCATAAGCTCCCTGATCTGGCAGGAACCATCGTCACGCCCATCGCCGCCATCGTGATGCTGTTCCTCTTTGACTGGAAAATGGGGCTTCTGTGCCTGCTCACCATGGTGTTGGCCCTGCTATCCATGTGCCTGATGATGGGCGGCAAGAACGCAGGGTTTTTCCATCGGTATCAGCAGGAGATCGAGCGCATGAGCGGCGAAGCGGTGGAATATGTCCGGGGCATCCCCGTGGTGAAGATGTTCCAGCAGACGGTCTACTCCTTCAAGGCTTTTTACGCCGCCATCAGGGATTACAGCGATCTGGCCAGCCAGTACGCCATGAGCTGCCGCGTGGGGCAGACCTGCTTTCTCACATTTATCAACGGCGCCTTCGCCCTGCTGATCCCGACGGCGCTGCTGCTGGCCTCCGGCGGGGATGTGCGCAGGGTGCTTGTCAATTTTATCTTCTATGCCCTGTTTGCTCCCGCCTGCGGCCAGATGATCAACCGGATCATGTACATGAGTGAGGCTGTCATGGAGGCAGACGAAGCTGTGGGGCGTCTGGATGAGATTCTCGGTCAGAAGCCCATGGAGGAAGCAGGCGTACAGAAACGCCCGGCAAACGCCGCCGTATCCTTTGACCATGTGACCTTTACCTATCCCGGCGCGGACCGTCCGGCTCTTAACAATGTATCCTTCTCTGTCCGGCCCGGCCAGGTGACGGCTTTGGTGGGGCCCTCCGGCGGCGGCAAGACCACCGCAGCCAGCCTGATCCCCCGCTTCTGGGATACGGACAGCGGTACCGTTTCCATTGGCGGTGTCAATGTCCGGGAAATGGACACAGAAGATCTGATGAAGCAGGTGGCCTTTGTCTTTCAGGATACCCGGCTGTTCAAGGAGAGTCTGCTGGAAAATATCCGGGCCGCCCGGCCGGAGGCTTCCAGGGAGGAGGTGCTCTCCGCCGCCCGCGCAGCCCAGTGTGATGACATTTTGGAGAAGCTGCCTCAGGGGCTGGATACTGTGGTGGGAACAAAGGGCGTTTACCTCTCCGGCGGAGAACAGCAGCGGATCGCCCTGGCCCGTGCCATTTTGAAAGACGCCCCCATCGTGGTGCTGGACGAGGCCACAGCCTTTGCCGACCCGGAAAATGAGCATCAGATCCAGAAGGCGTTTGAAGTGCTGACCAGGAACAAAACGGTACTGATGATCGCCCACCGGTTGTCTACGGTACAGGATGCGGACAATATCATTGTCTTAAGCGATGGAAAAATCTCTGAACAGGGCAGTCACTGCGCTCTGCTGCGGAAAAACGGCGTTTACGCAGCCATGTGGGCGGACTATCAGCGCAGCGCCCGGTGGAAAGTCGGAGGAAAGGAGGCAGCGGTATGACGAAGAAATTACAGCACTTGTTTGCGCTCAGCGAAAAAGGGGCAAAGGATCTGGTGAAAGCCGTCATCTGGTGTTTTGTGTGCAATTTGAGCCTGATGCTTCCGGTGGGAGCCGTCCTGCTTACGGCGCAGCATCTTTTGAATTCTATGGACAACGGAAGCAGCCCCATGGATGACTTCTGGATCTATGTGGGCTTTGCGCTGGCAGTTCTTGTCCTGCTGTTCGTTCTCCATTGGTTCCAGTATGCTTCATTGTATCTGGCAACCTATAAGGAGAGCGCCAACCGGCGGGTGAGCCTGGCGGAAACCCTGCGCCGGCTTCCCCTGTCCTTTTTCGGGAACCGGGATCTGAGCGACCTTACCTCCACCATGATCGCCGACTGTTCCAGCCTGGACCAGATGTTCTCCCACTATGTGCCGCAGCTGTTTGCCTCCATCTTCTCCACGCTGGTGATCGGCGTCGCCATGTTCCTCTGCGACTGGCGGATGGCGCTGGCCGTCTTGTGGGTGGTGCCGGCAGCGATCCTGCTGACGGCGGGAAGCAAGAAGATTCAGGATTCCTTCGGGACAAAGAATATTCTCAACAAGCGCGCGGTGGCCGACTGTATCCAGGAGGGGCTGGAAACCATCCGGGACATCAAATCGTGCAGCCGGCAGGAAAACTATATGGAGAAATTGGAAGAGAAGCTGGCCGCCATGGAAAGAGGCTCCATCCATTCGGAACTGGCCACCGGTGTGTTCGTTTGCTCCGCCCAGGCGTTCCTTCGCCTTGGACTGGCAACCACCATCCTGACCGGCGGGGCGCTTCTGGCAGCCGGAGAGCTTTCCTTTCTCTATTTTCTGGGGTTCCTCTTTGCCGCCGCAAGGCTGTATGATCCGCTGGGACTGGTACTTCAGAATATTGCCGCCACCTTTAATACGAAACTGCAGATCGAGCGGATGCGCTCCATCCTGGAACAGCCGGTGCAGGAGGGGACGGAAGAATTTACGCCGCAGAATTATGATATCCGCTTTGACCACGTTTCCTTTGCCTATCGGGAGGGGGACGGCGTGCTGGAGGATGTGAGCTTTACGGCCAGACAGGGAGAAGTGACCGCTCTCATCGGCCCCTCCGGGGGCGGAAAGTCCACCGCCTGCAAGCTGGCCGCCCGGTTCTGGGACGCCACCGGCGGAACAGTATCCCTGGGCGGGACGGACGTGTCCGCGGTGGACCCGGAGACGCTCCTGCGTTCTTACTCCATGGTGTTCCAGGACGTGGTACTGTTTCGGGATACGGTGATGGAGAATATCCGTCTGGGCCGCCGGGGAGCAACGGATGAGGAAGTCCTTGCCGCCGCCGAAGCCGCCCGGTGCGAGGAATTTATCCGGAAATTGCCCCAGGGCTACCAGACTGTGATCGGGGAAAACGGTTCCACCCTCTCCGGCGGTGAACGGCAGCGGATCTCCATCGCCCGGGCCCTTTTGAAAAACGCGCCGGTCATCCTTCTGGACGAGGCCACCGCCAGCCTGGACGTGGAGAACGAGAGCGCCGTTCAGGAAGCCCTCTCCCGTCTGCTCCAGGGTAAGACGGTGCTGGTCATCGCCCACCGGATGCGCACCGTGGCCGGCGCCGACCATATCGTGGTGCTGGAGAATGGCCGTGTAGCCCAGCAAGGCACGCCGGCGGAGTTGATGGAGCAGGGCGGCCTTTACCGCCGTATGGTGGAGCTTCAGAGAGAAACGGCACAGTGGAAGTTGGGGTAAAACGATGAAATTTTCACTTGACAAACCGGCAGCGGCATGCTATATTATTGGCGGTTAGCGAAAGCTAACCGCAGTTCCCTAAAGCCTGAACGCGCATATGCAAACAGATGCCGGTCCGCTGCCAGAAAGCGTACAGGCTGGGTTGTGTATACGTTACAACAGGAGGAAGGGATTTTTTTATGTCTGAAAATCTGAACGGCATCCAAATCCAGCTGCTATTGTATTTTCTGGAGGCGGAGCCGAAAAAACGGACGGTGACCGATGCCGCCCGATATTTGAACAAACCGAAATCCACCCTGACGCATATCCTTGACAGCCTGGATGAGCTGGCGCTGATGGAGCGCGTGGAGGGAAGAAAGTCGGTGCTGACCGCTGCGGGGAAAAAGACCGCACAGGAGCTGCTGCACCAGCGGAAAATCCTGGAGCAGTATATGCAGTATCAGGACATCCCGCCCGCGCTGATCAAAGCGAACGCCCTGCGGGCGCTGTCGGCAGGCTTTTCAGACGAGTTTATGGCGCGCCTTGCTGAGCAGGAGGGGCGGATGCGCCTCAAGGAGCTTTTTGCCGGGCGCCGGGACTTTCACGGCGGGGATATCTGCAATTACCTCAAGGACGGCAGCTATTACTTCCCGTTTATCATCTACCGGGAGCAGATCAAGAACCACAACAACCTCTCCATGGCAAACAGGGGCTTTGAAAACCCCTGTGAGCTGATCGTGAAGGACCACGAGGGGCTGATCTATCTGGCGGTGAAAACGGTGTCCGCCGAATCCATGTCCAGCGGCAAGAAGATGGAGGGCCGGGTCAACAAGATGCAGTACCTGTACGACGGGGAATTCCGGGACGGGGGGATCGACGGGCGGTATGTGTATTTTCCGGTGACGGCGCTGAGCTTCATCGCCATGGGGAAAGGCCGGGACACCCTGCTCCACGGCAGCGTATGCCTGAAAATGCAGTGCAGTGTGGGAGATATGCATATGCCGGAGAGCACGGCTGTTTTCACCATGTTCATCCACTGAAGCGGGGCTGTCAAGGGCAAACTAAAAATTTTTTGGACCGTGTTTGGTACAAACGCAGTTTTTCTTTTGTCATGCGGGCTCCGGGACTTTTTGGGGCCGAAAAACAGCCGTTTGAACCAGGTTTGGTACAGAAAATCGATTGACAAGAAAAAGTCAAACCGATATACTGAGGGTGCTTTAGGGAAACGATGAATGGAAAAGGCATGGAATGTGCCGGTAATGCGGCGCCTCGGAAAAGCCCCGGAAGGGGTAATTTTTCAGGGCACCGGTTAGCTGCTGCTAACCAAAAAACTTTCCTGTATAGGGAAACAAAGAAATGGAGGTAATCAAAAATGACAATTACAAAACAGTCATGGTTCAGGCGCAGTCTGTCTGCTTTAACGGCGATTGCGATAGCGGCAGGCTTATGCGCGGCAAATGGCTTTGCCGTAAAAGCGCAAACGGAGACTTATCCGGAAGGTTCACGGGAAGTCAGGCGGCTTGCAGCGCCTGTAGAGGATGGTGTCTATACGGCTTCTGTCGAGCTGATGAATGCCAACAGCACAGGAACCGCTTCTATGGGGAATGCGGCGCTGCGAGGCAGCAGCTCCTTCTTGCAGAAAAACCCGGATGACACGGAATACCGATCTCTTATAGTGGTCGAAGATGGCCAGGCAACGGCTCTGGTGGAATTTATGCCAATGGGATATATTGGACAATACGGATTTATGATGGAGCTGGAATCGGTGACCGCTGAAGTTCTTACAAAATACGGGTATCCAGATGATGACTACTGCACCTATACGCCGGCTGATGTGATCGCAGAGCATCGTACCCAGCAAGGGGAAGTTGTTTATGACCCCTATAATAATCCGGATTCCGCTTCGGTGTATGACGGTTCCGATCCCGCAACGATGACGCGCCCGGCGGGATACGGCCATGAGGAAGACAGATTGATCGATATTGCCGGTCAACCCTATCAGCATATTCTGGCTTTGGATGTTACCCCGATTGCATCCGCCGATTCGGATGGTGATCTGACGATTCCCGAGAAACCGGAGGATTTCGACGTAACCAATGCGGCATATGTTCATGTTTTTGTTCCGGTAATGTTTTCCATAAGCTTCTCCAGCGGCGATCAATACGCCAGAATGCAGGTGGATTGGACCAGTGTGGAAAAAATTGAAGATCCGGAAGAAAATTTGCAGTATCGCCTGTGGCGTGCAAAGCAGATCGCAGGCACCGCTTATACCGGCGAGTCATATGCCAACCTTCAGACGGCGATAGATGAAGTGACGACACAGCTTGAAAACATCTGGCCTCATCAGCAGATTACTATGAGTGGAACCGGCTTTACCGCCCAACCCATACTCGAACAGAAGGAGTTTACCGACGAAGAGCAGGCAGCCATGGTGCAGAAGCTTAACGCTGCCATTGACGCTTTGGAGGAAATCGGCGACAAGACCAATCTTAACGCTGTCATTGCCGAAGCGGAGAACAAGACAGAAACCGATTATACTCCCAACAGCTGGGCAGCCCTTCAGGAGAGCCTGAAAAACGCCAAAGCGGTTCAGGCAGATGAGGATGCTGGTGTTTCTCAGGTGAATGCCGCTGCAGAAGCACTCACGAATGCCATAGAAGCTCTGGTTCCCAAGGCTGACACCGCCAAACTGGCTGCTTTGGTAGCCCAGGCCAAAGAAATCGCCCGGGAAAACTATACCGAAGAGTCCTGGAACACGCTGCAGAATGCCATTGCATCCGCAGAAGAAGCCCTGGCTGATCCCAATCTCACGCAGAACGACATCAGCGCACAGGAATTGAAGCTTCAGAACGCCATCGACAGCTTGGCCGCAGAAGGAGCTCTGGACAAAAACAACCTGAAGGACGGCGTGTACTCCATTTATGGCGAGATGATCAAGACCAACCGTCAGGACAAGTCCATGAGCAACGACGCCATCAACCATACCATTAAGCTGACGGTGGAAGATGGCAGATATTATCTGACAATGGATTTCCACGGTCTGGCATACCTGAACCGTTTTGGTTATCTGGCCGAGCTCTCCTATTATGACAACGGCTATACTTACGGCCAGTACGGCGCCATTGAGGGGACACAGCTTCCTGTCGCCGTCCTCTCTACCCAGAAAAATGCCGACGGCAGCGATGTGTATGACGAGTTCAACCAGGCGGGCGGCCCCTATGAAGGCAAGCTGTACCCCGATCAGATCAAATTCCCGCTGGTGGCGGACGCTTTGGCGGATACAGAAGGCTATGTGCCGCTGCACGTATTTGTGCCGGTCATGGAGGATATCTCCGCAGGCACCGGCGACCAGGATGTACTCTTAAAGCTTGACTGGTCCACTCTGAAGGAAACCACCGAAGACGATCCGGCCTTTGAGCCGGAAGAACCGGCAGAGCAGTCCCCGGCAGTGGATTACACCGACGCCAGGACCGGCGTAAAAGTCCATGCGGACAAGGGCGTGTTCGAGGAAGGCGTACAGATGGTGGTTTCGGAAATCACCAAGGGGGCGGCTTATGACAAGGCGGTTTCCGCCCTCAGCGATGTGGGAAAGAAATTCAAGCTCTATGATGTCCACTTTGAGAATGCGGAGGGTGATGAAGTGCAGCCAAACGGCCTTGTGACCGTATATTACCCCATTTCGGCAGGCTATGATGCGGATCATGTTGTGCTGTACCGCATAAACGAGGACGGCACGAAAACCCTTGTGAAAGGGAATGTGGAAAATGGCTTCTACAAAGTGATTACCAAGAGCTTCAGCACTTATGCTCTGGTGGAAAAGGGCAGCACCATCACCGATGGGGAAAATACCCAGAACGCAGGCAATCAGAATCAGGGCGTCCCGCAGACGGGCGACACCACCAACATGGCGGTATATGCCCTGCTGGCTCTGGCATCCGCGGGCATGCTGGGCGTTGCCCTGGTCACCGGAAAACGCAAGCCCGAAGAAGCCTGAACAAGGAGAAACAACATGACGAATACTGCATCAAAGCTGAAAAGGGTGCTGTGCGGTATGGTGGTAATGCTCGCCCTTCTGGCGGGCATTACTTCCGTACCGGTACTTGCTGCGTCGCCGGGCATCTATACCGCAACCGCAGCCTCTCATTACAAACACCCCACCACCGGGGTCATCGAAGACTCCGGCGGCGAGGGCTCCTATGTGCTGGGACAGTCCATGACTGACAGCGCGCTGAATAAAGCCGCGCTGGTGGAGGTGGACCCCCAGGGCAATACCTATGTCACCATCCGCTTAAACCTGATGGATAACATCCAGTCCCCGCAATTTCAGGTGGACGGCAGCCGCAGCGGCAGTTTTTCCGCTGTTTCCGCTGCAGTCATGCAGGAGGACTATTCCAACAACACCGCCGACTTCCGGATGCAGGTGCCCAGCGAAAATGCCATTATCCGCTGCAATATGTACGTGGTCCCCATGGGACGGGACGTTATCTTCTATATAACAGTGGGCGGCCTGTCCGCAGGCTCCGGCGATTTTGTCACCAGTATTACTGTGGAGGAGCCGGTTGCAGAGCCGGAGCCTGCTGCAGAACCTGAGCCGGAGCCGGTGACAGAGCCGGAGCCCGTTATAGAACCTGAGCCCGAACCGGCCACAGAGCCGGAACCTGTCACGGAACCGGAGGTGACTGAGCCGCCGGCCTCCGAAGAACCCTCTGCTCCCGCTGGGGAGGAACCAACCGCTGAAGAGCCCCTATCTGAACCGGAGAATGAAAACGCAGAATCTAAGGATGAGGAGGAAGGCTCTGCGCCTGGCCTGGCGGAATTTGACGCCTCCGGCAACAAGGTGAGCAATACATCTACGGAAGCGGAGCAGGGCGTCAGCACCGGCAATCCGGTGATCTGGTGGGTCATCGGCGGTATTGTCGCCGCGGCAATCGCGGGCGGCTGCGTGTGGTACTTCTGCTTCTTCAGAAGGGGTAAGAGTCCCTTTTACTTCAGAAGGGGTGAGAGTCCCTTTCACTTCAGAAGGGATAAGAATCCCTTTCAGAAAAAGTAAGGGAAGGTGCAGGCAATGAAACTCAAAAAAATCTTATTCTCTGCTCTGGCCGGAGTGCTGGCACTGTCCGTCACTGGCTGCGTCAACCAGCACCCGGAGGAAACCAGCAGTACAAATCCCGCTAATGAAAGTGGGGAGGTGCGCCTTGTGGCCACGTCCCCGGCGGTGGCACAGATCTGCAACCGGCTGGATCTGGATCTTGTGGGGATCTGCCAGTCCACCAGCGAGCTGCCGGAACGGTACGACGGGGTTACCACCGTGGGCATGGCCATGAACCCGGATCTGGAGATCATCAAGTCCCTGGACCCGGATTACATCCTGTCCCCTGCCACCCTGCAAAACGATCTGCAGCCCAAATACGCCTCGATAGGCGTCAGCTCCCTGTTTCTGAACCTCAAGAGCGTGGAGGGGATGTACGCCTCCATTGAGGGACTGGGGGAGAAATTTGGCCGGGAGGAGGAAGCTGCCGTTATGCTGGAGGAATTCGACTCCTTTATGACGGAGTACAAGGAGAAAAACGCCGGGAAGGAATCCCCCAAGGTGCTGGTGCTCATGGGTCTGCCCGGCTCCTACATCGTAGCCACTGACAACAGCTATGTGGGCAGCCTTGTGAAGCTGGCGGGCGGCACCAACGTCTACGGAGACGGGGACGGGCAGGAATTTCTGTTCGCCAACACCGAGGACATGAAGACCAAGGAGCCGGACGTGATCGTCCGGGCGGCCCACGGCCTGCCGGACGAGGCCAGGAAGATGTTTGCGGAGGAATTTTCTACCAACGATATCTGGCAGCACTTCAAGGCGGTGCAGGAGGGCCGGGTGTACGACCTGGACTCCGATCTGTTCAATATGAGCGCCAATTTCAGCTATGAGGAAGCGCTGAAGGCGCTGCAGCCCATCCTCTACGGCGAGGAATGACCCATAGAATGGAAAAAGCGTCCGGGTTTTTCCTGTCGGGAGAATCCCGTCATTTTTCCAAAAGGAGATTTTGCTTATGGTAAGCAGCCGAAAGAAGATCCTCTCCTTTGTCATCACCGCTCTGGGGCTGCTGGCGCTTTTCCTGGCTGCCGTCAACACCGGCAGCCTGAAGGTGACGCCCCTGGAGCTGTTCAAAGGACTCTTTATTGAATACAACGAAAACGTGGCGACCATTTATGACCTGCGGTTCCCACGCATCCTCATCGCCATTGTCGGCGGAGCGGCAACCGCCGTTTCCGGCGTGCTTTTGCAGGCCGTGATGAAAAACCCGCTGGCTGATCCCGGCATCATCGGTGTCAGCTCCGGGGCCAGCCTGACGGCGGTGCTCATTACCGCCTTTGTGCCGGCCCTTTATTTTTTCACGCCCCTGTTGGCGTTTTTAGGCGGCATGGCGGCGTTCCTGCTGGTATACAGCCTTTCCTGGAAGGGCGGGCTTTCGCCCCTGCGGATTATTCTCGTGGGCGTGGCGGTCAACGCCATGTTTACGGGGCTTATGAGCGCCTTCAACTCCGGCACGGGGAGCAATTATTCCGGCGCTGCCAGCATTGTCAACGCCAACATCACCATGAAGACCTGGGACGATTTCCAGACGCT
>CALWDR010000055.1 GCA_944376745.1 uncultured Lachnospiraceae bacterium | reverse complement strand
ACCGTAATATCCTCCGTCACATCACTTACGGTGAGTACATCTCCTTCCGCTTCGTATACCGTATCATTTACCAGTACACGTTCCACCTGATACCCTTCTTCCGGTACCAGCTTGAATTCCTGGGTGTCGCCCTCCAGTATCCTTGCGGCGGCAGGCTCCACCGTTCCGCCCTCTGAAATGTTCCATGTGATATCGTGGCTTAAAACAACCTCAATATCATAAGAGAGTTTTGTTCCATTTTTATAATACAGAGAGACCGTTTTCGTCCCCAGCTCGTACATATTCGGCTCTTCATAGTACGTACAGTTATCGCTGATATTCTCCGTCCTTGTATTACCCAGAAAATCCGTAAGCTTTATGGTACCGGACACATAAAACAGGTCGTTGAGCGCGAATTTTGTCTGTGGCATTTCCTCAAACTCAATGGTCTTCGGATACGACATACTGGAAATCGTAGACGCATCCCAGGGCCGTGTGGTTAATTTATCTTTTTCCGCCCGGATATAATAGCAGCGCTGGGCCTGGTGACTGTTGGCGTCTTCTGGTGAAAACTCTCTCTCACTTCTGCCAAATGTCACATAAACATAATCTTCCGTAATGTACAGGGAAGGGTCCAGTATCTGATAAAGTTCCACGCCATTCAAATCCGATATAAAGGACGTCATCCATTCGCAATTCATCACAAATTCCCAATTCATGCCGTCCGTACTCTTGACAAGACAGATTCGTGTCCTGGGATGTATGGAGCCAAGATAATTTGTGCGCCCATTAACCCAGAGCATATAATAGGTGCCTGGCTCCGTAGCATCCTCCATCACTGCAAAGGAGGTCATAGGACACTGCATCTCCGGTATCTGATAGAGTCCCTCCCAGGTGACGCCGTTATCCTCAGAAACCGTATATTGCATACAGCCTAAATAATTCCTGGAATAATACATCCGCAAGGTACCGTCGCTGCACTGCACGACCTTGCTTTCTGCCCACGTGGTGTTCCCCTCCTCAGTATAGTTAAAAAGAACCTCTTTTGTGGAATTCTCTGAGGCCGTCCAGGTATATCCTCCGTCATCGCTGTAATAAACCCGGGTATAGTGTCCAATGATGGATCCGCTGCTATTGTATCTTCTAAATATAATGGGACAGAAAATGCGGTCGGTTCCGTCGGCCAGCGTATACTCCGTAGGCGTGTTCACATGTATCAATACACAGCGATACCCATGCTCATCCACTTGATCCTCCAAGGGTACGATCCTTCCGGCGTCCTCCCAGGTGCGTAAATCCTCTGAAAGCTCCGCCCGAACGTCATCCCCGCTGCCGTTTACCTGCAGATGCTTTCCGTTTTTCAACTTTAAGATGCTGCTATACCCCATTTTGCTGAAGCCATCATAAACTCCCTCCGTATCCTTCCTCCAGGTAAGACCGGCGTTGTCGGAAATCCGCTGGGATAACTCGCTGACACCCACCAGAGTCTTCCCGTCATCCGGGGACTCTATTTCCATAAAGCCTGCATATTCTTCCGGCACAACCACATAAGAGGTAATCCCATCCATGGGCACATCTCCGCTGGAGAAGGTATATGCCACCTCATCCAGATACATCTCCGCGTCTTTTGTAAAAGCGCCTACCCGTCCGTGTCCGGTACGCTTTACATTATCGATCTCTATCACGGGTTCGCCGTCCACCAGAACGCTAACAAGGGCGCCATTTTCCATTACTTCGATCTCGTGCCACTCTCCCAGCGTCAACTCACTGGTTTCCTCAGCCCAGAAGATTTCTTCCCCGGTCACCTCCGATTCCTGGGCGGCAATGAACCACTTTTTCTCCGCAAAATCATATCCGATATTCACATAAGCCGTGTCGGGGGAGCGCCTTGTGATAAACCCGGCCTGGGCTTGTCCTCCCGGGCTTTCCACCATGAATTTTGCCGTGAATTGCGGATTATTATCAAACACATGGAGCCAGGTGGCCGTATAGCCGCGCACGCCCTGCGTCCCGTACACCAGGGAATCCTTCCTGTAAACCTTCCAGTTATCGATCACCTGGTCCGCCTCATAATTCTCCTGCCAGTGGCTGGGGCTGTCCCCCTCCGTCTCGTCCTCAAAATCATCCGTGTATTCCGTAGGCTCTATGACAACCCCAGCGTCCTCACGCTGCAGCTTGGTTCCATAGACGCGGACATTGTCAAACAGCGCGTCGCCCTCCGAAATACGCATCCCACATTCCCCGATGCTGAACACCTTGCCGGATTCCGAGGTGGTGAGCATCAGAATGTCGTCAATATATACGCTTATCATATTTCCATTTACCGTAAGCCGCAGATTGTACCATTTCCCCAATTCAATCTTAACACCGTTCACCTCCGGCAACACACTGGTTATCAAAGTGTGACCCTCACCGGATCTTCTGTAAAGCTGCAGGGTATACACCGCATTCAGATTCTCGTCCCGGGTCTTATTGGAAATCCGCGTATGATAATAGCCGTCCTCTCCCATGTTGATACCTACTCCCAGATACATATTTTCGCTCAGCATCTGGAAATCAGTGGAAATGGACGTCAGCTCCCCGTAGATATCCGGCGTACCCCAGGCAGTTCCACTGATGCCATAGGGTCTCTGGGCTTCGTAAAAGAGCGAATTTTGTATGTTCCACTTTCCTGCGTCTCCCTCGATGGACTGTATCCAGTCGTTTTCCGTACTGTTGTTAAAATCATGGTCTATCAGCAGCTCTGAATCCGCAATCTCTATGTAGGCCTCCCGCTCCACCTGCTCGTAAAGTTCCTTGTATTTGGTCACTGCCCCTTCACTTAGCTGCGCCGCCTCGTAAGCGGAAAGCGTATCGTATTGTTCCTTGAGCGCGTAAAAATCCTCCCTGTCCGTATGCTCATAATTGAGAATGGATTCCTCCACACTCTTAATGTGTTCCGGGCGTTCCTTGAATTCAAGATACATGGGGGAGGATTTGCCCAGGTAGGATAAGATCACCTGCTGTCTCCCCACAACGGTATTGTCGTAGTCGGAGATCATATCCGCCCGCAGCAGAACCGATTCCGTCTCGCCGTCCGCATAGAGAATGATCAGATTGTGGTTCCACAGCTCGATGTCAAATCCCAGATATAATTCCAGCGCCTTGTCTTCATAGCCCTCCAGGTACAGTCTTTGGATAGTCATATTCCGCTTCTGTACGATAAAATTGTCATAATACGCTGTATTGTTGATATTGCGGATACCGGCCGTACCGGAGGTAAGAGCCTCCCCTGACTCATCCACATAGGTGGAAATCCGCACGCCGTCAAGATACGTCGTTATAGTATTTCCATGGACATCCATACGCATATTGTACATGATTCCGGTACCCAGGATTTTTGTTCCGCTCATGCATTTTAGCAGTGTACTGTTATAATAATTCTGCAGAAGGGTTGTTCCATTTTCATTGAAACGATAAAGGGCTCCGCTGATGGAACCTCCGGTGCATATCAGACGGAATTCATACCAGCAGCGGCTTCCGTCATAGCGGGCGATGACCCCCGCGTAACGCGTTAATCCATTGGCATTCCCTCTAGTGTCAAAGAAAACATCGGAGGATACCGTATAATCTGTCCATTCTTCCCCATCCTGTACGGAAGCGACAATGTTTGCGCTGGCGCTTGCCGTAGAGTTATATTCAAATTTGAGCCGTTCCCCTGTCACCAGATAACTCATATCCGGCGATGAGGTAAATTTCCACTTTGCGTTCATTCCGAAAGCAAAGTCGTCATAGAACAGGTACGGAACATAGTGAAAATCAAAGGTGGCCTGCCGGCCCGCATAGGTAATGGTTATGGTCTGATCTCCTTTTTTGTCGGCATCATATCCTGAGATCATATCTTCCTCGATTCTCTTATAACCAACGGAATTATCCAGATATCTCAGTTTTAACGTGAGACTGCCAAAGTCCAGGGAGGAAGCGGTAATTGTTTTTACGGTATTATTCGCGGTTGTGATCACTTCCATGGAACTTATGGCGTAATCCCCCTTGACCTCCAGGGTTGCTCCCGCAAACCGGTCAAAAGCCACCGTGCCGTTAATGGCGCTGAAACCGACGTAAGGAGTACATTCCTCTCTGCTGTATCCCAAATAGGTATACACCTTCTTGCCATCACAATAAAAATCCACGAAATCAGAATGAACATGGGCACGCATGGCAATCTTTTTCCCGAAGGATATATCCAACCCCTCCGCCTGGGCAGTTGTACTGTACAAAAGCTCGCTGCCACAGTAAAACAGAATGGTTCCGTCGGACTGCACACGCATGTCGTAGACAAGGCCGCTCTCATTATTTCTCGCATAGACAATGGACGCTGCCCCCAAACGCTTCGTCGCCGTCGGCAAGTCGCTGTAGATATACGCATCCGCAACCACCGTATAGGCTTCAAAAGCTTCTGTCTTTTCTGCCGGAAGGCTGGCAATGATTTTCAGCGGATTATCGGCGCCGTTCATATTAGGCACCGTGGCTTTTGCCATTCCGTTTTCCGTGACAAATTTATATTCATAGCCATATTCCTTGTTCTGCTGTACTCCGCCTTTATAAGCGGACAGATCGCCGGAAAAATCATCGCTATATAGGCCGCTCCCCTTATATTCTTCTGTCACTTCCAGAGGAAAGGTCGTCGTCACATTCTCATAGGATACCACAATATTTTTGGTACCGGTCTGTCCGTCCAGACCGCTGTAGGTGATACCGGGGCTGTCCTGATCCAGTATCTGGCTTCCATAGACACTGTTATAGACAACCTCTACCGTAAAGAACAGCTTTCCTACTCTTGATATGCTATCGGAATGAGAAATCACATTCAGCCGCTCTATCTTCCGTTCCGGCACCTGCTCCACCTTAAAGTTATCAAATACGCCTTTCGCGGACACATTGTGGACCCCGACAGCACCCGATGTATAGGTATCGTCTGTCATGTCAATTACAAGCACATCATTCACATAACAGAGAATGCGGTTCTCTGCCGTTATCAGCTTCAGATTATAGGTGGTATTCTGCCGGATTTCTCCCACACCCTCAATGGAATCTGCCTTCTGATACAACACCTGATTATTATTCACGCCGCGGCGGTACAAACGGACATAAGCACTTCCACTCTGGGAAACACCGATACCAAACTCATAGCCCTGGGTCATGTCGCTGCTGGCACGGGCGGCCACATAAGCCGCCCCTCCCACCGTAAACCCGTTGGCCGCCTGGGCGGTACTGACGGAGACGTCGGCGGACACCGCGCAATTGGTCATGCTGCCAGGCTCCCTTACCGTATTTGCGCCGTCATATAAAATCGTATATTTTCCATCCTCCACACTGCCCACATTCTGACTCTGCCAGGCAGACAAACTGCCGGAGTCGAAATCCTCCGAAAACACCGTGTCTGAAGCGGAGACATCAAGAGGCAGATTTACGGCGGTGAAAAACGTTAAAAGCGCAAGTATAAAGGCAATCTTTCTTTTCCAGACTTTCTTTGCCATAGTTCCCTCCTCATCCTAATTTATTGTCCCTGCAAGTAAGCGTCATAAGCATTTTGCAGAATCTGTAAATATTCCTCTAAGTTCAGCGATTCTATTTTCTCCACGAACCCATCCCAATCCGCCTCAATATCAGATCTTCCGGTGATCCACAGGGAACGGTTTGTCCGGATCTGATAATCGATGTCCGTAAAATAGACATCCGCATTGTAAGACTCCGCCGCCGAATAATAGGGCCGGGGCCAGATCTCATCTGTGATGATATCCTGATAGATACTATAATTGTTCTGAAGCGTTTTTTCACGTTCGCTTAAGCTGATCTTTGTTTCATAATCACTTTTCGTGATCGAACGGATGGAATTGCCCATAAGCGTATACAGGGCCGGCTTCTCTTTGTTAAGAGTAGCAGAAGTGAGCATATCCAGCTCCAGAACCTGATATTTGCCATCCTCTGTCATCTCCATACGCCCGTCGCCCACATCTCCGTTATCATAACGCAGCGCTGTATCCAGATCATACAGCTGGTCCACCCATGCCATCAGAACCGGAAGATTCTGGCATTTATCCATAGCAAAAAACTGGTTTTTGGAGCCGTTGACGCCCGGGTGATAATACCAGCAGGGTTCGTATCCCTCTACCTTGGGGGGATAGATGCAGACATAATCATCCTGATATGCTGTCTCCGCAGGAGTGGGGGCCGTAAAGCAGCCCACAACACAGGTCTCCGAGGTCAGTTTTGCATTGAGCGTGGATTCATTGGCCGTAAAGCACTCCGACCACATGAGTCCCTCCGTATACAGGTTCTGGAGATATTTGATCCCCTCCTTATACTCCTCCGTAACCGGAACAAAGATCACTTTCCCATCCTTCACCTGTACATAGGAATCATTCACGCCGTCCTTGGTGGCGATTCCCCACATACCCAGCAGCGCCTCCGTGTGCATATGGGTGTTGGCAGTGCAGCAGATATAGGGGATCTCATCGGGCAGGCCGTTCCCATTAGGGTCCTGGGTGGAAAACGCCCGCAGCACATTCGTAAATTCATCCAGCGTGGTGGGAATCTCAAGACCCAGTTCATCCAGCCACGCCTTGTTGATCCAGATGGGGCTCTCCAGATAATTCCCCTCCAGACCGGTAATCTTGGGCAGGGTATACACCTTCCCGTCATAGCCGGTGATCATATTCATGATGGCCGGATTTTCCGCAATATCCGCGCACAGATTCGGCATCATTTCCTCATTGATATAGCCGGTCAGATCCACCAACTTGCCGGAAGCAATATATTTCGAAGCCTCCACGGAACTTAAAATGGGACCTCCCCACAGCACATCCCCGTAATTCCCGCTGCTGAGCAGCAGGGTAAGCTGCTCCGAAGGCGTATCCCCCAGAAACTGGAACTCGATGTTCACATTGGTTCTTTCCTTTAAATCCTGCCATAATCCATTGTTCTCAATGTCATCCCGGAAGCTGGTGGATTCCGTTCCCTCAACCATGAACGTAAATGTGACCGGCTCCTCCAGCGGGAAGGAGACGCTCTCCGTCTCATTTTCCCCTCCCTGATCTTCCGTCTGGTTCGGCTCCTCCGTATTGCCGGGATCCTTTTCCTCTCCCCCGCCGCAGCCCAACATGGACAGAAGCATGCATAAAACCATACAGCTGCTTAAGATTCTGACAGTAAGCTTTTTCATAAGTGTTCTCCTTTCTTTCTGGGCGCGGTCAGCCCTTGACCGCACCGATCATAACGCCTTTGTTAAAATATTTTTGAATAAACGGATACAGTATCACAAAGGGAAGCGCCGCGATCACCACTACACAGTACTTCATAAGCTCCATCTGCCGCTGCGCCTCAATGGTAGCTCCGGCTGAGGCTGTTTCCGAGAGGGAAGCCGTAAGCTCATTGGTAATCTGACGGATGATCACCTGCAATGACTGCAGATCCGGATTCTGTATGTAAATGACAAAGCGGATATACTCATTCCACCAGGTCAGAGCGCTGAATAAAAACAGTACCGCCACCGTCGCCTTGCACAGCGGGACGGCAAATTGGATAAAATAGCGAAAATGCGTACCGCCGTCCAGGCACACGGATTCATAGAGAGATTCCGGCATGGCCTCAAAGGCGCTGCGGGCCAGTATCATGTGATACACATTCAGGGCCGCTGGGATCAACAGTACCCAGATGGTATTGATCCAGCCGATCGTACTGTGCAGCAAATAAGTTGGAATCAAGCCGCCGCTGAAATACATGGAGATGATAAATAATGTATTCAGGAATTTGCGGCCCTTAAGCTCCTTTCTGGACAGTGCATACGCCGTAGGCAATGTGAACACAAGCGAGAGGAAGGAACCAAAAAACAAATAAAACAAAGAATTTGCGTATCCTCTCCACAAGCTCCCATATTCCAAAAGCATTTCATATCCGTCGAAGGTAAGGCTCTTTGGAAGCAGCAAAACCTTCCCTTCTGCGATCGCGGCCGGGTCGCTGATCGAAGCGATGACCACGAACCATATGGGATACAGAAATACCGCCGAAAGCAGAATAAGCAGCACGATCAAAACAGCGTCCGTGAACTTGTCGCTTACCGTTCTTCTTCGTCTCAACTGCAGCACCCCCTTTAAAACAGCGAAATATCGGATACCTTCCTGGCTATCCGGTTGGTAATGATGACAAGCAGCAGCCCTACTACGTTATTAAACAGAGACACTGCCGTGGAGAAGCTATACTGCGCGCTCTGCAAGCCGTTCTTGTAAACATAGGTTCCGATGATCTCAGATACACCAAGATTCAGATCGTTCTGCATAAGCAGCACCTTCTCATACCCCAGATTCAGCACGTTACCCATGGACATAATGAACAGAAGCACGATCGTGGGCAAAATCGTGGGAATATCAATGTAGCGCATCCGCTGCAGCTTGGAGGCCCCGTCTATCCGTGCCGCGTCGATACAGTCCTGATCCACTGCGGAGAGAGCCGCGATATAGATCACCGCGTCCGCCCCAAGGGACACCCAGATATCAGAGACAAAGTACATTGGCAGGAAGTATTTTTCCTCCCCCATGAAGTAAATGCCCTCCGCCCCCAGCTTGTTTAGGATGACATTGATCAGTCCCGTTTCCTGGCTGCAGAACAGCTCTATGATACTTACCACGACCACCACAGACAGCAGATGCGGAAGATAGGATATGGTCTGGGTCACCTTGCGCACCCGGCGCGAGGAGCAATTATGCACCATCAGCGCAAAAAGGATCGGCAGCGGCCAGAAAAACAAGGTTTTTGTCAGGGTGATCACCAGGGTGTTTTTGAATATGGTTCCAAACAGATCCGAGGAAAACAGCCGTTCAAAATGCTTGAAACCCACCCAGGTGCCTCCAAAAAGGGATTCCCCGATGCCCAGGTCCTTGAAGGCGATGGTAATGCCGTACAGCGGTATGTAATGAAAGATCAGCAACGCCAGCAGGCCAGGCAGCAGCAGTACATACAGCCGCCACTGCGCCAAAATCCCGTTGCGTTTTTTCACCCTGACAGAATTTGTGCTTGATTTCTTTGTCATTTTCTTTTCTCCAATCACTAATAATCCTTTGTCCACTCTCTGACCGGTTCCGTCTGGGAGGTCCCGTCCTGATCCTGGCCAGAACCCGTTTCCGGTTCGGGAGCGCCGGCGCCGGTATTCTCGCCGTCAACACTCCCGCCGTCAGTGTTCCCGCCGCCGGTATTCCCGTTATCAGTACTCCCGTCGGCTGTATTCCCGTTATCAATGCTCCCGTCGCCGGTATTCCCGCCGTCATCCGCAGTGGATTCACTGTCATCCTCCACCACCAGGACCGGCTGCGCTCCTTCGGGCTCCGCCTCTTCTTCCCCTTTGGAGCCATCCTCTGTCTCCTGGGGCTGGTCCTGCTCCTCTATGACAGGATCCGGGCCTCCGCCTGTCTGCTCCGAAGGATTTTTCCCGGAATCGCAGCCTGTAAATGCCGAAGCCACAAGAAAAGCTGTCAGAATGAGGACTGCTCTGCTTATGTTGTTCCATTTAAGCTCCATTTTGAAATTCTCCTTTGCAGTGTTGTCTGGACGACCTGTGCTTCTTCTCAGTGATCACGGATCATCAAAATTACCCGCATCGATACCGACATCCAATCCCAGATCCGGGACTGATGTCGTTATGATATCATTGGATTCCAGTTCTATGATCTCCATTTCCGGTGTACAATACTTTTCTGCCATGGTCATTCTCCTCCTGTGGTCGCTGTTGCTTCGACAGTATCTACAATTTCCTGCAAATATGCCCTTTGTGCGCCGTCATAGCCTGCTGTAGTATCCGCAAGTGCCAATTTGGCGATCTCATACAGATTCCGGGTCACGGAGGCGCCGTAGACTGTATAGCTGTCTCCCGTGTCGCTCTGGTATACCGCATAGGTTCTCGCCACATAATCAGCCTGATAATTGGCTTCTTTAATGTTATACAGCACTGCCGTAAAATGAATGGCACTGTCGCTCTGCTCAAAAACCTTATCAATACCCTTCTCTTTGTCATAGGCAACGCCTTTCTGCATCCGGGCGGTCGTCATCAGCAGCTCTTCCCCTTCCTTAAGCAGGGAAGCCTTGATGACGATGGTCCCGTACTCC
>CALWDR010000054.1 GCA_944376745.1 uncultured Lachnospiraceae bacterium | reverse complement strand
ACGCAGCCCCTATGGCACCCACGAGGACCCCGCTCGGAATCAATACCCAATACGCCCGGTCCGAAAAAATATCAAACAATGCCCCATAAATGATCTGTCCCAGGGGCTGGGCGCACATGGACAGCGTAAACACACAGGACATGACCTTGCCCATCAGGCGTTCCGGCGTCCGCTCCTGGATGACCGAAACCGCATAGGTGGAGAAAATGCTGCATCCTACCTGGCAGGCACAGAACATCACCAGCAGGACTCCGATCACCAATATATCATTTCCAAGAGAAATGGCAAGGCCGGCGGTCAAAACGGACAAACCGGAAAGGGCATCCAGCGCCACCATAATGTTCCGGCGGTTTGCCCGGTCCGCGAGAATGCCGCCAAAGGGCGAGAGCAAAATGGTGGGAAGCATCGCCGCAGCCAAAAGTCCCGCAAACACGGCAGCGGAACCGGTCTGCTCCAGCACGTACATGGACAGGGCAAATTTCAGTGTGTAGTTTCCCAGCAGGGAACTGATCTGCCCCAGAATTAAAAATGTGAAATTACGGGTGAATAATTTGTCTCTCATCTCTTCCTCCTGATTCTTGCAAGGTTCATACCGAATGAATGTATGTATATTCTTAAAAAAATAGTCCCAGTTACGGAACTTTTATATCGGGCGGGCTGTGAGCCCGCCCAGTAAACAGAAAACGGCAGATTTTTTATCATTCCTATAGAACGAACCATAATCCACGATCATTCGAGATCTATTTCCGCGAGGATTCAAAGCCTCCTCTGCTCTACCGCATTACAGGCTTGATCCCCGTTACCTATAGTGGAGGATTGGACTCCGGAATCCGCGCAAAAAATTCATCCACCAAGGCATAGATGGTATCGTCCATCAGCGGCACTCCCATTTTCTCCAGCATATCCCCCAGAAAGTAAAATTTGCGTTTCATCTGCTCTTTGCTGGCCGGAAACACGCTGGGCAACAGCCACAGGCTGGTGAGCAGGGGAAGCAATTCGGCAATCTCCCGGGCGTACTCCGTGTGCAGGGAACCGTCTCTGTTCCCCTCCTCGATCAGCTCCAAAAAATACGGTGTTAAAATGCGCCGGTTGGAGTCGATCATATCCACCAGAAGCCGGGGATTCTGGGTGATCGGAATGGCCTGCGCGGTCAGGCTGGTGCGGGCCTTGTCCTCCTGGTTGAGCCGGATGACCTCCCGCAGCTTCTCCAGACCGTTCAGATCCGTCCGCTTGCGGACCGCCTCAAAGGGATTGTTCTCAAAAAACATACGGTCACTTACCGCGTCCAGGATTTCCTCCTTGGACTTAAAATGGTGATAGACCGCTCCCTTTGACAGGCCGTCCAGCGCGTCCACAATATCCTGGATCGTGGTATGGTCGTATCCCTTTTCCAAAAAGAGCCGCTGGGACGCATCCAAGATCCGTTCCACCGTCACTTCCGGATACTTATTCCGCGCCATTTTGATACCTCCTTTTCTTTACATACATTCGGTATGTATCTATTATACGAAATAGAGGGAGATTTGTCAAGCTGCTTGCTACGCTCCGCTTTCTGAATTGTCACACTCAAACAACGGCGTAGAAAAATACCGCTCCGCCGTATCCGGCAAAACCGTCACCACCGTCTTCCCCTTTCCCAGCTTCTTCGCAAGCTTTAAGGCGGCAGCCACGTTGGTGCCGCTGGAGATCCCGCACATCAGGCCCTCCAGCCTGGCCAGGTCCTTCGCCGTCCGCAATGCCTCCTCGTCCGACACGATATAAATATCGTCGTAAATCTTCTGGTTCAGCACCTTGGGCACCACGCCGTCGCCGATTCCCATCTGGATATGGGTTCCCACGGTTCCCCCTGCCAGGATGGCCGCGTTTTCCGGCTCCACGGCCCAGATGGTGATGTCCGGATTCACTGCCTTTAAGGTCTCCCCGATTCCCGTGATGGTGCCGCCGGTCCCAATGCCGGAGCAGAAGCCGTGAATGGGGCCGGCCACCTGCTCTAAGATCTCCAGGCCGGTATGATGCCTGTGGGCCATGGGATTGGCCGGATTCTCGAACTGCTGGGGCACGAACACCTTCGGATTTTCCGCCGCCATGCGCTGGGCAGTCTTCAGGCATTCCTCGATACAGTCGCCGATATTTCCCGCATCGTGAATTAAGATCACCTTCGCGCCGTAATGCTCCACCAGAAGCTTCCGCTCCCGGCTGACGGAATCCGGCATGATGATGACCGTCTCATAGCCGCGCACCGCTCCCACCAGCGCCAGGCCGATGCCCTGATTTCCGCTGGTGGGTTCCACGATGATGGAATCCGGCGTAAGGATGCCGGCCTCCTCCGCCTGGCAGATCATCTCATAGGCGGTTCTCGTCTTGATGGAACCGCCCACGTTCAGGCCCTCGAATTTTACCAGAACCCGCGCTCCCTCCGGGTCCGCCATCCGGTTCAGCCGGACGATGGGCGTGTGGCCCACAGCCTCTAAAATATTGTTGTATATCATTTTTCTGCTCCCTTCTTCTGTCCTTCTATATTATGTGAATGAATCACAGAAAAATCACTGTTTTTCCTGTCCGTTTCCGCCGGCAGTCTCCTCCCCGATCATTTCCTTCACCGCGCTCTGCCAGTACCGCTCCGGCACATCCGGCCAGGTGCAGCTTCCCTCCGCCTCCCTGCACAGCGCCATGGCTCTGGCCAGCACGGCGCCATGGGAAACTTCTCCGGTCCGCAGCATATGCTCCGTAACCCTGCACCAGCTTGGTGCCTTCTCCCACAAATCGGATTGGCGCAGCTCCTCTATGACCTTTTCCACATCATAAGCAAGGCTGATCGTCCGGCAGCAGCTTTTCGTTGGTCCGGTTGGGTGAGCCATGGCAGAGGGTCAGTGCCGGCAGACCGTCAAATTTCAGTTCCGCCCTGTGCTCTAACTGCCCGAAAAAATGCAGATCCCTGGCCGTCAGGTTGTGGTAGGCGTAATAGAGACACCCCGTGGTTGAATCTGTCTCCTTCCAGCCGCGCTGGCCGTCCTTTCTGTAATTTTGCCAGTAATCCTCCTTATTTCCCCGGATAAAATAGCAGGGATAACTCTCCTTTAAGGAAAACAGCATCTGCATGGTCTTCTGGGGATGGGGCAGCTCGCCCACATAATCTCCAAGGAAAACAAACGTCTTGATATTTCTGTCCAGGGCATATGTAAGGCACCTTTCCAGCGCCTCATAATTGCATTTAATGTCATAAGCGGATACATCATGATTTTTTCTTCTCCCTTCTTTTTCCCGTAAATGCCGTAACATCCACCCGGTAAACCGCCACCCGGGCAAGCACCTCGGGTTTAAATTCCATATTTGCCCCAGGCTCCAGGTGCTCCATCAGAAGTCTCAGCCCGTGCAGCTTTTCTTCTGGAGCCTCCACCTTATGTATGACGCCGTTTCCCATAATGCTCCGGTAGGCGTAGGAATAACTGCAGGCGTAATCCCCGCGGATGATCTCGTGCCCGCAGTCCATCTCAAAGGCCACCTGCGGATTCCGTGCGAAAGCCTCCGCCTTGCGCCCTTCTGCGGCACAGTGCAGATACAGCTTCAGGCTGCCCTCCGGCTCTGAAAATTCATATCCAAAATTCATGGGGACAATGAACATCCCTTCTTCATCTGACGTACCGATCCGCACCACCTGACAGTCCCTTAATACCTCTCGCAGCTGTCCCGGCTCCGTGATCTCTCTTTTCCCTAAACGCATTTGACGCATACTCTACCTCCCGCTTTTTTAACCACCATCATACCGATTTCCATACAGCTCTCCGTTGTCCCCTTCGTATCGCATGTGCAGATGAAACACCCGTTCAGAAAAGCCCTGCTCAGTATATCCCTTGTTGAAGACCATCCGGTCCCGGCTCTGATGCATACACAGATAACCGTTCCCGGTCAGACAATCTGCGGCAGGCTGCATCTTGCATCCCCTTTTCAGCTCCATCAAAATATCAACGATGGGCTTTGCCCATATGCCCTCCACGGCAGTGCTCCCTATATGGCTGATGCGCGTCACCTGCCCCGCCGGCAGCCACCGCCGAAGGCATGCCACTTCCTCTGCGTACCAGGCGGACCAGCACGCCTGATGTTTTGTCAGAAGAATGGGGAATAACTGCCACAATTCCTCCAAGGTCATTTCACTTAACGGCTTACTCATAACTTCTCCTGCCTCTTCCGTGGAATGCCAGGCTCGATAACACCTCGCCAAGCAGAAACTATAATGGGAACCGCTTCGCGAACCCTATTATCTTGTACAATAGGAACCGCTTCGCGAACCCCATTATCAGGTATTATACTCCAAAAAAGCTTTTCTGTACAGCAGGTTCTTTCGCTCCGTTAAAATCTCCGCCAAAGTCATCTGTCCAAAACCAGCAAGAGACATACAATAAAAAGCATGCTTCGCAAACCTTCTATTGCCATGAATCGAAAAGACGCATGGCTGTATGCCATGCGCCAAAGTCCTCTGTTCAAATTTCAATCAGATTTCCACTGGGTCAAGAAAGAAATAAATGAACACTTATGCCCTTGCAGCAAGCTCTACCATTTGACTCTCCATGCCATCTGCTGCCGCGCGAACACGAATCGGTCCATTTTCACCGTTACTCTGAACGATTGCCAGCAGACGCCCATGATAAGTGGTATATGCCGAATCCGAAAATTTTTCTGTTGTTTCCGGATTTCCACTGGCCAGGGCACGAAGCGTCCCCGCACCTTCTACTGTGACAGTTATCTGGCGATCCTTTAACATCTTGACGATCCCCTGCTCATCCGTGATCTGTATGTTGATATAAGCCAGATCTTCCCCATCTGCTTTGATCACATTCTCCTCCGCCAACAGGGTCAGCCGTTCGCTCTCGCCTGCGGACATTAACTCAGCCCGTCCGATCTCGCTTCCGTCCGCATCATAGCTTACGGCTGCCAGCTTCCCCGGACGGTATTCTGTAGTAAAGCCGCATCGATACTCCTCCAGCGCTTTTCGTCCAAGAGAAATCCCATCCTGGAATAATTCCACCTCTGCGCCAATACTGTAAACCTCAATATCCGTTGATTTTCCTTCGCAGCCGGGCCAGCTCCAGCTATTCACCGCATCCGTCAGGCGCCACATACCAAGGGCATATTCCTCCCCGGCATGGTCTACCGGCCGTACTGCAATATAGGGCTTTTCACAGGCGCCAAACACAATGGATGTATAATACCCCTGGCTCTCTATGTATCCAGTCAGATCCACGGAACCGCAGCCGGCACTCAGGCAGGGGTAGGCTTTAGAAAAAGGTGCCTGACTGGTCCCATATACCGGAAGGCCAACGCCTGCCTCCCCTAAATAATCCCATGCTGTCCACATAAAATCTCCGATTATATAGGGTGTTTTTTCCACCATAGGCCAGTTTTTCCCTATCGCCCGGGGAAAAGTCTCGGAACTTACAATGAGCCGTTCCGGAACCAGCGCGTGGGTTCCCGCATACAGATTCTCACCATAATTGTAACCTGCGATATCCACATTTTCCAGTACGCTTCCAATCAACGACTCCAGGCTTTCCGGAGTGATGGAAGCGCGGATCTTGGGCAGTAAAGTCACTAAATCGTTAACCTCCGCACTGCCCATACTTTTTTCTTCCTTCTGCTCGGCTCTTTTTGCCTCAGCAGTTTTTTTCTCCGCCATTTTTGCGGCAAGCACGGACAGCATGCTATTAATGGCAATGGTCGTGGGTCTGGTTGCATCCATAGAACGTACTTTTTCACAAATCGCTTTACAGATTACCGCGCCATGGGGCAGTCCCGTATCCGTGATCTCATTCCCGACACAATACATGATCACGGAAGGGTGACAATAATCCTTGCGGATCAGAGCCTCTACATCCTTCTCCCATTCGGAATCAAAATAGAGCGCATAATCATAAGCGGACTGGGGCACCTGCCACTGGTCAAAAGTCTCCTCCAGCACATACATCCCCAGTTCATCACAAACCTCCAGAAAGGTCCGGCTGCTGGGATTATGGGAATAACGGATTGCGTTATACCCCATATCCTTTAATCTTTTTACTCTTCGATACTCGGCTTTCGCGTAGGAACAAGCCCCCAGCGGACCGTTGTCGTGATGGATACAGCCGCCTTTCAGCTTGACCGTATTTCCATTTACCATAAACCCCTGCCTGGCATTCCATTCCAGCTTCCGAATACCGAACCGAATGGCTGTCTCATCTACGATGTCATAGTCGCTTTCTTCTGATCCCTCGCTCTCCGGAAGCGTTTTCTTGACCAAAAAAACTTTTGCCGTATAGAGATCGGGGTGTTCCGCATCCCAAAGCTTCGGGGCTTTGATCGTCGTTTCAAAGGAAGCGCCCTTTCCCTGGGCCACCTTTTTTCCGTCTTTGAATATCTCACAACATATCTCTGTCCCCGCCTGGACGACGGCCTCCGTCTCTATCCTTACCACTGCCGGTTCACAGGACAGGGTGGTCACACGGATTCCATCCGGTACAATGTACTCTCTTTCTCCCACATACAGATTTACATCCCGGTAGATCCCACTACCGGAATACCAGCGGGAATTGGGCGTCAAAGAATTATCCACGACTACCTTTAATTCATTTTGTTCACCGATTTTCAGCTTGTCTGTCAGATCCACATAGAAGTTCGTGTAGCCATAAATCCATCCGCCAATTTCCTCTCCATTCAAGAAAACCCTGGATTTCATATATACGCCCTCAAATTCTATCCATACGGTTTTATCCCGGTAGGTTTCCTCTCCATAAATATCCTTCCTGTATATATATTTCCCACCCGGATAAAATCCGGTAGCGTTCCCCTTCTCCAGTTCAGGTACCCGCTCCTCCGTCAACATGGCGTCATGGGGCAGATGAATTTTCTGCATTTCCCCTTCGCTTTCCGCCTTACAGAAATACCAGTCCCGATTCCATTTCTGTTTCTTCAAGATCTGTCTCTCCTTTCATTATAACTGTCCAGTTTTTTGGACATAAAGGTATACCCGAAGGGTGCTTCATTATAACTGTTCAAATTCATCCAGAATCTGCCGGTATTTTTCCGCGATCACCTCATCGCTCCAGCCCTTTGCCTTTAAAGCGCCCTGAATATTAGATGCGCCCCAAAGTTCTTCGATGGATTTGTCAGGCGCGTATTCAATCGCCACATGGGCCAGCAGCCGGATATCCTCTTCCATCACGCGGTTCACGATCTCCACGGCTTCCTGATGTTTGATCAGTTCTCCGATGGATGTCCTTCCGGAAAGACCGAAGGGATCTTTACACGACACAGCTACACGCTGACAGGCAACGATATCCTTCGCTGAGGTTCCCACCAGGATATCAAATTCGCCCGGCTGAGTGATCCACTGGCCAAATTCCATGTAGTAGCCCGCCAGATCCGCCTTTGTAACGGAAATCGTAACCGTCTTCTCTTCGCCCGCCTCAAGGTATACCTTCTGAAAGCCCTTTAATTCTTTTTCCGGGCGGTCAAATTTACATTCCACGTCGTGTACATAAAGCTGGACCACCTCGCTGCCCGCCATGGCTCCGGTATTCTTAACTGTCACCTGCACGTCTATGTTTTCTCTGTCCACATTCACTTCCCTGGGGACCTTCACATCCGTAACGGCAAAGGTCGTGTAGCTTAAACCATAACCAAAGGGGTAGAAAGGCTCGATATGGCGGGCGTCATACCAACGGTAACCCACATAGATGCCTTCCCCGTACCAGACTTCTTTGTTCTCGCCGCCGAAATTCTTGTAGGACGGGCAGTCATGGTAATGCTTCGGCCAGGTCAGCGCCAGTTTCCCGGATGGATTAAACAGGCCAAAAATGGCGTCCGTGATGATCTTGCCTCCCTGCATGCCGGGAAGGAAGGGACACAGGATCGCGTTTACCCTGTCCGCATAATCGTTTAGATCAACCGGTCCGGTTGCGTTGATGACCAGGATGACCTTGCCGCCTGCCGCGTCCGCCTCAGCGATCGCCTGCTCCAATGCCGCAATATCCTCTTCATCCATACGCAAATGCGCACGGTCCGCGCCTTCTCTTCCGTCCGCGCCCACCACTGCGATCCAATATCTGGTACCCTCCGCCGCTTCCTGATAGTTCACATGGTCCGCGCCCAGCAGCTCTGCCGCACGGTCATAAGGGCAGGCTGCAAGATCCGTATCCACCTTACTGCTGCCTGCCGGGCAGATGGTGAGCTTTTTGCTCCTCTTGCCATAGAAAGCCACATCCGTATCCCTCCGCAGCGGCAGTGTACCGTCGTTTTTCAGAAGGATCATGCCTTCTCTTAAGACCGCTTCCATGGCCTCTATGGAGCTTTCCCGGTCAAAGGTATGGTATTTCCCGCTCATGGCAGTGGAATCTACGATAACGTGAAGCAGATTTCCGACACATGCATCCAGCTTCTCCATGGTAAGTCTGCCGTCCTCCAGGGCCTGCTCAATGCATTTGATCCCACGGGGACCCGGCATGGTCAGATCCGTTCCCGCCGCAATGGCTTCGATCTGTTCGTAGGCCGCGCCCCAGTCGGATACCACAAACCCCTGAAAGCCCCACTCCTTACGGAGGATATCCGTAAGAAGCCATTGATTCTGCGCGCTGGGAACTCCGTTGATCTTGTTATACGCGGACATCACCGTCTTACAGCCCGCCTTGACACATGCCTGAAAGCCGGGGAAATAAATCTCACGCAGCGCCCGTTCCGAAATGTGCTCTTCCACACCCATGCGGTCCTTTTCCTGATTATTCGCCGCAAAGTGTTTCGCGCATGCCACGACGCCTTCTTCCTGAATTCCCTGTACCATGGCCGAAGCCAGCCTGGACATCAGGTAGGGGTCTTCCGTAAAGCTTTCTCCCAACCGTCCGCAAAGGGGATCTCTGTGAATGTTTACATTGGGGCCAAGGATCATATCGATCCCATAGCTGCTCATTTCTCTTGCCAGCGCGCTGCCGCAGGCTTTCACCACCTCCGGATTCCAGGTAGCCCCTAAAGCGATTCCCGGCGGGTAACAGCTATAGTTCTTTGACTCAGGTTTCACGCCTGCCCTGGCGTTCTCGATGGCCTTTTTCTGCAGGGCTCCAAGCGCAATCAGGAGTCCTCCCATATAATTGTTCTTCTCACGATCCAGAGGCTGTCCGGCTGCTTCTGCCTTCGCCGCCAGTTTCTGATAAATTTTTTCTGCCGCATATTCCATGGAATTTAATCCGTTGCAGCTGTCGATCATGGACATTGCCGGAATGCCATATTTCGGGATCGCTTCCGTGTGAAACGGCGCGCCGCCGATCACCATGCGGGCTTTTTCTTCTACGGACATCTCCCGAAGGATCTGCTCCACGGAAGTGTGGTCTGTTAATTTTGTCGCCATAGATGTACCTCCTTTTTCGGTATAGCCATATCAAAATACCGTAATGTATTCACGTCTCCCTGTACCATTAACAGGAACTCTCCCACCCCCGGAAGTTCCCAGGTCCTTTCCGTGCGCGGCAGTTCCTGAAGGATTCCCTCCCGCATATACTGAAGATGGGCCTTGGGCAGGCCGCAGCGGTCATGCGCCGAATAAATGACGTCGAAATCCAACGCCTGAATCCTGCTTAAAGAGTTTAGAAAATCCGCAAGCGGAACAAATCCGCTGATTCCATAAAGCAGCCGCCGGGCGCAGGTGTCGCCGGAGAGAAGCGTCCTGGTTTCTGAATCCAGAAGCAGGATGCTTCCCGGCGTATGCCCTGGTACATGCAGCACCGTAAGCTTGCGTCCCCCCAGATCCACCACATCTCCCTCCCGCAGATAATGAAGCTTTGGACAGGAAACCGGCGGAGGCGCGATCCCCGGTATGCCCTCCCGCAGCAGCGGCTCATCCGCAGGGTGCATCCACATCTCCTGAAACTCCTCCAAATGGTAAATATGGTCACAATGCGCATGGCTTATCACAAGCTGCACCGGCTTTCCCGCCAACTGCTCTGCATAAGCTCCTACGCCGGGGGCATCCACCGCCAGGTCAAACAACAACGCCCGTTCCTGTCCGACAACCAGATAAGAATTGCCGGTAGGATTTCCCGGAGCCATGGAGATCCCCTCCCCGGTAGGACCGCTGTCGGCTCTGGAGATCAGATAGATCCCCTTCATAACTTCCCGATGAAATAACAGTTCCCGACATTGTTTTTCTTTTTCTCTGCATGCCTGTTCCTCCCAAAAGCGAACGGCACGTTCTACCCAGCCTGCCGCCGGTGTGGCAGAGCCAAGCCCAAACCCGTGACCGCCTGTGGCGGGACGCTCTGCCCGCCAGGGTACCTGGTGTTCTTCCAAGGCCTCGATCAGATAATCGCTGTCCTGTACAGGCACCGTATTGTCATCTCTGGCCTGTACCAGATACACCGGCGGATAGTTCCCGTCCACCTGGCGGTTCACGCAGTATTTTTCGCAGTTCTCCTGGCTTCGGTCATCCCCCACCATGGTATCGAGAAAACTCTCCCACATCTCTGGGGATAGACTCTTATGGCGGTTTTCCATGGTAATCGCCGGATAATCCAGCATGAGTAATTCCGGAGCCGGAAGGCCGTACTGATGAAAGCCCACACATTTTGTGCCCCAGCAGGCCGCCGCGTGTCCCCCCGCTGAAAAACCTCCCACCGCATAATGTTGCGGCTCTATCAAAAACTGCGCCTTATGTGCGGCCAGGAACCGGTATGCCGCCGCCAAATCCTCCAGCGGCTTTGGCAGGAGCCCTCTCTGCCCTGCACGGTAGTTGAGGCAGAAAGCCGTGATCCCCATATCGTTCAGCTTTGCGGCCACCGGCATGGCCTCCACCATGGAACAGACGGCCTGATAACCGCCTCCGGCCAGAAGGATTACAAAACGATTGCTTCGCCGTTCTCCCTTTGCGGGAAAATAAAACAGCTTCACATCCTCCTTTTCCGGTTCCCTGTCAATTTCCTCCCGGTTATAGACGGAAAAGAAGTATTCCGGTTCTTCCGAAGCCACCGCTGTCAGCCTGTTCAACCCATAGGCCAGATCCTTTGCGTACCAGGTAGGATTTTTCTCCTGAAATTCTGCGAGAGTATCATTTTTATTTTCCAGGAGCAATCTGGTTCCGTTCCCGATCAGGTACTCCCTGGCTTGCCGGATCGCCTCCATCTCGTAGATTTCAATTAATTTCGTCTGCTCTGTGATCATCGCCTTCCCATCCTCCTCATCCATTGGCCTTTTTGTCTCCCCAGATTCCAAATACCAGTTCCTCTACCTTCCTGCTGATATAAGAACCCGAGCCTCCAATATCTGCCCGGTTCATCACAAAGGTCGCGCACAGTCCGTCTTTGGGGCTTACAAAAAAATGCGTTCCAAAGGCTCCGCTCCAGCCATAGGTACCCTTCGCGGCAAAGCTTCCTCCCCGCACCGGGTCCGTGCGCACCATAACGCCCAAAGCCCACTCATATCCCGGTTCCGGCTCCAAATTCTGATACGCCCGGGCAGTGTGAAGCAGCTTCACCGTTTCCGGCTTTAAAACCTGTTTTCCCTGATAACGCCCCTCCATACACAGCATCTCTGTAAAATGATCATAATCCCGCGCCGTGCTGTAGGCGCCGCCGGACCCCGACGCATAGTTCGGGCCTATGCCCGCTATCCCGCCGATATCCTCTGCCGTACCCGATACGTCTGTCTGCTGTCCATCCAGCGGCTTGTACAGTGGGATCAGACGTTTTTCCTGCTCCTTTGTAAGATGAAAAGTCGTATCCTCCATTTCCAACGGGTCAAAGAGTTCCCGTTTCATCTATACCTCAAAAGATTCGCCGCTTATCACCTCGACGATCCTCGCTAACAGGTCAAAATTAGCCAAAGGTGAATAACCCGTCCCCATACCCGGTTGAAAATCCAGTGCAAATTCCGCAAGCTTCTCCATTCTGGTCTTTAACGTATCATCACACTGCGGAAGCCTCATTCGCTTCAGCCAGCCGTAAACACCCATTTCAAGGCCCGAAGAATGGGTCAGCAGATCCCGGATGGTCAGTTCCCGCTGGGCTGGCACCGTTTCCACCTGCTCGAAAGATATTTCATTGATGTTGATACGTCCCTGCAAAAAATCTTCCAAATTTCCAAATCTTTTGTCTGTTACTACCCGCCGGGCAGCAAATTCCGGCAGATATTTTCTTACCTCGTCCTCCAGCCCGATTTTTCCCCTTTCGTACAATTTCAAGACTCCGGCTGCCGTCAGCACCTTTGTCATGGATGCCATGCGGAATATGGTATCCTCCTGTACCGGCTGCGTCCGCTCTTGATCCACATACCCCCAGCGGTTGTGATACAGCAGCGCATCCCTTCTATGAACGGTCAAAATGCCTGCCGCCATTTCCGCGCTGTCCACATAACCTTCCATTACCGTATTGATACTTGTTTCTGTCAAAGATTCTTCCTCCTCTATTTTGTGTATTCACTTTTCTATTTTTAATCAAATTCATATTCTCCGCTTCCAACTTCATATCGTTTTTTCTTCCAAATGATGGTCGCTGTCGTGTTACAGGGGATTTTTACTTTCAGCATATCCCTGGTCCAATATGTATAGATTTCCCCATATTCACTATAAAAGCTGCGCTTACACCAGGTAAGAGGATTCTCCGTATATGGCTCTATACAAATATGAGAAAATCCTTCGCTGCCCTCCTTGATCCCCGCAAGATTTCTGGCGATCCAATCATCTACACACCCAAAAGCATAATGGTTGTAACTGGTAATTGTGGGACGATCATCTTCCGTCATACTGTACCAGCTTTCCCAGATAGATGTCGCTCCATGGTCGACCTCAAACAGCCAGGAAGGCTGCTTTTCCTGCCACAACAGCTTTATGGCTAAATCTTTTCGTCCAATATCACATAATACATCCAACAGATAAGGCGTGGCAAGAAAACCCGTATCCAGACAGTAATCCTTCTTTTCCAACAACTCCACAAGACGATTGGCATACCGATCCTTATTTGCTTCCGGCACAAGGCCAAAGGCAAACGCCAGCACATAAGCTCCCATAAATTCACATACTTCTTTTTTCCCTCCGTCATCCACAATTCTGCAAATCCCATTCTCCTTCATTAATCCATCCTGAATGGCCTTTTTCATCTTTTCCGCAGATGTCTTATATTTCACTGCTTCCTCTCTGCCCAGAATTTCTCCGATTCTTGAAAAACTTTTCACTGACCAGTACCCGAACATGGGCGCCGTATACCAGGCAGATTTTAAGCATTCGCCATACTCCGCCTCCTGCTTCTGACTTGGGATCAGCCATTCCCCAAAATGAAAACCCGTGTTCCACAAATAGCGGTCAATATTCGCCGGCAGACTGGCATCTCCCCTTTTTTGTTCCGCTCTTCGGATCACATACTCACACCAGCATTTCATACTTTCATAACAGTCCTCTAAAACGAATCTGTTCCCCGTCATACAATACATCTGGTATGGCACCAGCACGATAGCATCACTCCAGCCTGCAACTCCCTCCGGTTTCAAATCCCCAAATTTTGCGCAGGCCCCTGACATAATACGTTCGTAAGTGCGGTTAAACGGTGTGACAATCGGCAGTACGCCATCTTCCGTCTGATCCTTCCTGAGATTATCCAGCCAGCTTGTCAAAAAAGGTGTCACATCCTCATTCCATAAAGCGGTTCTTGCATAAATCTGAATATCTCCGGTAAATCCGCCTTTTTCCCTGGAAGGACAATCTGTGGGAATCGACAGCATATTGCCGGCCTGCGACCAGCGCACATTCTTATAGAGACGGTTCAATCTTTCGTCAGAACAGCAAAAGCTCCCCACATTCTCTTTCTCGGTAGTTAGAAAAACTGCCGTAAAATCTTCTCTTCGCACCTCATCCATTCCAGACACACGGATATATCGGAAACCATGGTATGTAAAAAATGCCTCATACACACATGGAACGCCATCAGATACATAAATATCCCGCTGATCGGCAAGCATGGAATTATAATAATTCCCATCCTGATCGGTACATTCAAAATATTCAAACACTACCTCCCTGTCCTTCGGAACATTTATATAAATACGTGCACGCCCGGCCAGCAGTTGCCCGAAATCTACGATCCACTCGCCTCTGGGTGACTGATACGCGCGCACCGCCGGCAAAAGCTTCACAGGACGCACCGGCGGCATAGGCTGAGCCTTCAGCTGCTCAAAACCATAATTTCTGATAACAACCGGATGCTGCTCACACTTCCTCACACGGGCGTCCTGTTTCTCACCCAGAAAAAGATCCGAAAACGCAACAACACCAGTACTGCAAGTCTCGCTGCCATCGCTTACGATTCGTTCTTTGCTGCCGTCCTCATATTCAATCTCCAGTTGAAACAAAACAGCCGGCAGCCAATGCTCCTTTCCCTTCTGTAGGATCGGTTCAGATTGCGGACATCTGTACCAGCCGTCTCCTACATAAAAAGCGCACTCGTTTTCCCCTTCCCGCAAAAAGTCCGTCACGTCATATGTCTGATAATAAAGGATTTCCCGGTACACCGTATGTTCCGGCGCAAATTCTCTGTCATCCATCCGCTTTCCATTTATATATGCCCGGTAGCAGCCCAAAGCCGTGGCATATAAACGAGCCCTGACCACAGGCCCGCTGATCTTAAAATATTTTCGAAACCAGACCGCCGGCGATTGATTCCCATATGTATACGGCTTCGGATCCTTTTGCGGAATCGTGCTTTCTATCCAATTTGCTCCCCAATCCTGCCGTCTCAATAAGGCTGTCTCAAAATAGGAGCATTCTGTACTTTCCTGTCCATAATTATCCCATACCGTAACCGTCCACTGATAAGCAACGCCGCTGCTTAAGCTCTCCCCTTCATAAGGAATAAAAGCCTGCCTCCTGTCGAACACTTTGCCCGTATCCCATACGTTCTCTCCATTTCCCGTTACCTGGATACGATACGCGGCCTGAACCGTGTTCCTTCTATCACTGTCCATCTGCCAGGAAAAATATGGCTTCCGGTCAATCCCCAGCGGTTCCTTCTGATGCAATGTCCGCAAATGTTTGATCTTCATTCTTTATACAACTCCTTTTTTTGATATTGCGTAGGTGAACATCCATAATATTTTCGGAAGGTCACGTTAAAATTAGGATAATTGCGATACCCTACCTTATTGGCGATAATATTCGCGTCCAATGTTCCTGCTTTTAATAATTTCCCTGCCAGTTTCATCCGTTCTCCTATAATATATTGACTGACTGGAATGCCTTTTTCTTTTTTAAAAATTCTGTTCAAATAAACTGGATGTATATTAATCTGTTTCGCCACAAAGCTGACGCTCAACTCTTCCTGTCCGAGATGTTCTAAGATGCAGGCTGTCGCTTTACATACCAGATCGTGCTGGCTTATCTGCACATTGTCTTTCACGGCCTCCTTCACCTGCTCCATCAAATGCTCTTTTCCGTATTCCTGATATTTTATGTTCTCGCGTTTTTCCGTGATCCGTCTTACAACTTTTGAAACACACTCCCCTATTTTCTCGTAGCTGGCCGGAATCAAAATATAGTTTTGACATCCTAATTCAATTGCTTTTTGCGCATAAACAAAATTCGCATGACATGTTAAAAAGATACATTCTATATCATAGGCTTTTTCCCGAATCCACTGAAGCAAAGATAATCCATTCTCCATAGGCATTTCTATATCACATAAAATCAGATCGATATGTTTATCCTTAATGACTTTCTTCGCGCTCTCTGCGCTATAGGCAACAACCGTCTCCGATATTCCATAGTTATTCCAGCGGATTTCATTTTTCATCATATCTGCGGTAATAATTTCGTCATTCACAATCAACAGATTCATCTTCGTTCTCCAAATTATATGGGATTGTGATCATTACACTCGTCCCTTCGCCTTCTTCTGACTCGATCCAGACAGAAGCTTCCTCTCCGTATATATATTTTAACCGCTTAACGGAATTATATAGTCCGATATGAGAATGGCTGACATCATCCATATCTTTTTCAGATAAAATTCTCTGACTTTTCTCCAAAATCTCCTTAGACATTCCGTTGCCATCATCACTGATAATAAATATCACCTGCAAATTCTGATAATATCCCTCCAGCTTAATATGCAGAATCGTTTTCTCTTTTATCCCATGCTTTATAGCATTTTCCACAAAATTATGAATCAAAAGAGGCGGAACTCGTACCAGATATATCTCCGGATCAATCTGATATTCAATTTTCACATTTCCGTCATACTTAATACTGGCCATCTTGATAAGTTCATCCACCAGCCTTAATTCCTTCTGAAAAAGCTCTACCTCTTTATTATTCCGAAAAATATGACGAAAATAATCTGAAAGGTATAAAATAACGCCCTGCATCTGTGTTGTTTCATTTTTCTGGGCCAGCTCATATAACAGATTAAATGTGTTTTGAAGAAAATGTGGCCGTATCTGTAATTGCAGATTTTCTATTTCCATCTTATGTCTGGCTATCTCATACTCATAGTTATCAAGCTTTACTTTCAACAGCTCATTCTCCGTCTCATTGTATGGCGTGAACAACAATTTCCTTAGGACAAAATAAAGAATGGGTATCAACGCCAGATAAAGAAAGGAAATGAAACGGTTAAAAAGCTGAAACCCCGGCAAATCCCCCAAAACACTGCTTTTCTCCACACAGATCGACAACTTCAGATTTTCTCCCCCAGTTTCAACCTTAATCCAATCCTGATTGTCCACCTGTATTTCTTCATCACTAAAAGTGACTTGAAAATCTTCTCCCCCCAGTTCCGCCAGAAGTTCCTCCTCCAAACGATCCAAATTAATCCAGCCTCCATAGGAAACATCTTTCATATTTAAAAACAGGATATAATATTTGCCAAAAGGAAATTCCACAAACTGCCATCCATTATAATCAGAGATCTTACATTTATCCCGGATAAAGTCAACCATATCTTTATTAAAATGCTTGTCAGTATCCAGATTATGATACAGCATATCGGATTTTTTACTCAAATAATAGTAATATCCATCCCCGCATTCCATCATTCTGGTCATTGTTTTCAACGTGCTATAAAAACGATACATCGCGCTTTTATATTGATATTCATTTTGGGGCTGCTGAATCATCCGGATACAATTCGTATCCTGAATGTTAAAATAACTCAGCAAAAATTGTTGATTTTCCATTTGTTTTTCTAATTCCTTCATTTGAACATTCGCCATATTCTCAAATGACAATTTTCTCTGATCCATCATAGTATCTATCGCCACTTTATTTTGATAAATAGACAATATATTTAGTGGAAAAACTAAAATAACAATAATTGTCATTATCTTGATCTGAACTGACATCTTCAAAATTTTTCCCTTCCCGTTTACATGGATCCCCACAGAAATTTTCCTTCTCCACTTTTTCCTATTCCTTCACCCCTCCCAAAGTAATTCCTTTTATAAAATACTTCTGGAAATATGGATATAACACAATGATTGGGAGGATTCCGATCACAGCAATCGCCATTCGAACCGTAGCAGCAGGCATTTTCGCAAAACTGCCTGCTGCCGACAGCTTTGAGGCATTTTGCTGTAATACCTGAATATTCTCATTTATGTTATTTAAAATCACCTGAATCGTAAAATACTGACTGCCTCCCCGTTCTGACAAATAATACATTCCGTTCATCCAGTCATTCCAGTACGCCAGCGCAGTCATCAATCCAACCGTCGCTACGATGGGTTTACTCAAAGGCATAACGATGCGGCAAAAAATTCTAAATTCACTGGCCCCATCGATCCTGGCAGCCTCAGAAAGACTGTCTGGAATGCTGAACTTAAAATAATTTCGTACCAATATGACATTGAATGCTCCCATCATAAGACTCGGGACTAAAATAGCAAAAAAAGTGTTTTTTATGTGAAATAATCTCACATAGCTGTAATAAGTGGCGACCAATCCTCCATTAAACAACATTGTGAATATCAACAAAAAGCTGATGAACTTCATCCCTGGAATCTCTGTATGAGAAATCCCATATGCAAACAATGTTGTAATAATAACGCTAAGAGCTGTGCCTGCAATCGTAACTATAAAGGTCATGAGATACGCGCGGCCTATCTGCTCCCACTGCACCGATATATAATGATACGCTTCCAGGCTAAATTTTTGAGGAAAATAAGAATAGCCGTTATTTAATGCCCATTCATTTTCTGTAAAAGAAATGATGATCAGAAGCAGAAAAGGCAAAAGCGCCATCGCTGAAAATATTCCGCACACAAAATGTGCCAGCGTTTGCGTTATCTTATATTCTCTTGTTTTCATCTTTCTATCCTCCCCTCCTAGAAAATCGAACTTTCCGGATTGTATTTTTTAGCCAGTTTATTCACCGCCACGATCAAAACAAATCCTACGATAGACTGATAAACACTGGCGGCACTGGACATACCATAATCGCTGTTCTTCATTAATGCCTGGTAAACATACACATCTATCGTTCTGGTCACATCGTAAAGGATACCGCTGTTCCTCGGGATCTGATAAAACAATCCGAAATCGGACCGGAACATCTGACCTGCCGCCAAAATCATCAACGTCAGAACCGTCGGCTTTAGAAGCGGCAGGGTAATTGTACGTATCTGTTTCCACTTACTTGCCCCGTCCAGTCTCGCGGCCTCATAATAATCCTGACTGATTCCTACAATGCTGGACAGATAGATGATCATAGAATACCCAACACCTTTCCATGCGTTTACAAAAATCAAAATAAAAGGCCAATATCTCTTATCCTGATACCATGCAATTTTTTCATAACCAAGCGGCTGTAACACGGATGCATTGATAAGTCCTGACTCCGCTGACAGATAAGCGTATACCAGATATCCAATGACGACCCAGCTCATTAAAAACGGAAGCAGTACAGATGTCTGATAAAACTTTACCGCTCGTTTACTTCGAATCTCATTAATCAATATTGCCAGTACGATTGAAAGAACCGTATTTACCAAAAAGAAACCTACATTATAAAGGATCGTATTTCTTGTAATAACCCATGCCTCATTTGACTGAAACAAAAACCTGAAATTATCAAATCCGCACCATGGGCTTCCCAGGATTCCTTTCTGAAAATCGAGCTTCTTAAAAGCAATTAAAACCCCAAACATTGGAATATATTTATCAATCAAAAGATACAATAAGCCTGGCAGCACCATGACATAAAACGGTAATATATGCTTCCAGCGTATCTTTCTTTTTGTTTTATTCTTTGTCATCATATTCTCTCTCTTCTTTTCACCGGTATCATATATTTTCAAAAGGTTGCTGCTCATTTGCAGCAACCTTTCCCTGTCAATTCACAATTACTCCTTCGATGCAGCCCACTCGTCCAGTTGCCGCTGATTTTCAGCAATAACCTTATCAATACCAGCATCCTCCAAAGATTTTACAAATTCTGGAATTGCTTCCTCAGGATTTAACGCGCCCGCATTAATAGCTCTTTCATACTGTGCGATCACCGTATTCACGGCAGCCAGCTCAGATGCAACGTCTGTCGATATAAAATTATAACCCAAAGCGCCAGATTTTCGTTCCTCTGGAATACCTTCATTCATTTCTATGCGCAGCTTCTGTTTCTCCACAGGTGCCGGATAAATACTGGGATAATGCAACTGATTTCCCCACAAACCATATGGATTGTAATAAGGCAAGCTGTTCACATCTTCCGAGAGCATACGTATCTGTGTTCCCTCATCCGTCTGTTCTACGATTTCGTAGCTCACTCCTTCCAAACCATACTGTATCAGCCAATTTGCCTCATCATTTGTATAAATATAGTTCAACGCTTCCATTGCTTTTTCCGGATGCTTTGAGGTAATCGGGATACTCCACACACAACTGACACCTCCTCCATTCTTAACATAAGGCTCCATAATACGGATACTTGTCAATTCTGCGCCTACAGTATTTCCATATTCCAGATTTGCCAACGGGTCCGCAAAGTAAAAAGTGCCCAGATAATTATCGGTTGACACCAGCGTGTCTGTCGTTTCTGTTGTCACTGCCGCATCCGGGGAAATAAATCCTTTTTGTGCCCATTGATACATTCTTTTCGCATATTCCATATACTCATCCGTCTCATATAGATTATGCAATGTCAATTCTTTAAAGTCTCTGTTCAGCATCAATACGCCAGCCCCTTTACTTCCTCCTATTTCATCGTAGGTTAAATTAATGGCCGACGAGAAAGTGTCATCTATCGGGAAACAATAAAAATTATCCCCCTCTCCCTCTTTAATAACTTCAAATATATCTTCTAATTCATCAAAAGAATATATTTTCGAGTCATCTATGGCAATATCATATTTATCCAACAATTCTGTCTTGGCAAAAAATACATACCCACTGGTATCCAAAGTAACAGGTGGAACCGCATATAATGTTGATCCATAATATCCATATGTCATGTTCGTCCCCAGATCAAGAATTCCCTGACCGTATTCTTTGATCAGATCATCCAGCGGCAGAATCATATTACCGGTAACTAAAGGTTCTATACTTGTAAAAGCAGACATACACAGATCAAGCTGTTCATTCCCCGTTACCATCAACATTGCTTCCTGCTGGCATTCTCCCAAGTTTACCGGTTCAAAGGTCACATGGACGCCGATATCTTTCTCCATTAACTCATTCAGCGCATCCTCCATATCCTGAAAACCTACGCCAATATTTCCAGAGCTTGGATACTGCCAGATAATTTCTACAATTTCTTCCTGTTCCCCCTCCTTTCCTTCCTCGCTCTCATTCTCATTTCCTCCGGTCTCTTTTTCGCCGTCTGTCGCTTCTCCGCATGCTGCCATGGAACATATCATGGCAGTACATAATAAAAGTGCTGCTAATTTTTTCTTCATCTGACTTCCTCCTCGTCAATTTTTTGTACTTTTATTATAATTCAAGCGGATGCTATTTTACATTCTCTCATTAAACCTCGACATTACGAAAATAAACCATTTTTCTGGGCACCTATCCCTTTATCGCCCCCATCGTGATCCCCTTGGCAAAATACTTCTGGAAGAAGGGATAGACCAAAAGCACCGGCAAAATGGCCACCACCGCTATGGCCAGGCGCATCGTCGCCGTGGGCAGCGCTCCCGGGTCCACGCCGCCGAGCATGGAGCTGTTGTTTGCCAGGAAGTTCACATTGTTGTTGATCTCATTCAATAGCTGCTGCATACTGTACAGCTTACTGTCCGTTATGTAGTAAAGTCCGTTATTCCAGTCATTCCAGTAGGAAACGGCCTCCATCAGACCAACCGTAGCAAGGATCGGCTTTGACAACGGCAGGATCAGATGCCGGTAGATGTAAAAGGTTCCGGCTCCATCGATCCGCATAGCCTCCGCCAGCTCTCCCGGAATGCTGGAGCGGAAATAATTCCGTACCAGGACTACGGTAAAACCATTCAGGAGAAGGTTTGGAATGATCAGTCCAAAAATCGTATTCTTCAAATGCAGATAATTATTGTATATCATGTACTGAGGAACAATTCCTCCGTTAAACAGCATGGTCACCAAAATCAGGCCGAAAAGCAGTTTCCCTCCCGGAAGCTTCTGCTGTGCCAAACCGTAAGCCAGCATGGAAACAATGAGAAGGGACGCCGCCGTACCCACCACCGTCACCAGGATGGTGACCAGATAA
>CALWDR010000053.1 GCA_944376745.1 uncultured Lachnospiraceae bacterium | reverse complement strand
CCCCCATCGATGAACAGATCGTATACAGCCAGCTAAATGGTAACGCCCAGGCCATCTGGAGTCTGCTTCTGGCCAGCGGATATCTGAAGGTGATAAGCTATCAGACCTATACCGATGTTTCCGACGGCCAGGATCCGGAATATGAACTGGCCCTCACCAACTATGAGGTGCAGCTGATGTTCCGCAGCATGGTAAAAGGCTGGTTCGCGAAAGTGGTGGATGATTATAACGATTTTATCCGGGCACTTCTGAAAGGCGATCTGGAAGGTATGAATGTCTATATGAATCAGGTAGCGCTGGCCACCTTCAGTTACTTTGATACCGGAGCAAAATCTTCAGGCGCAGGGAATCCGGAAAACTTCTACCACGGATTTGTACTGGGCCTGATGGTAGATTTAAGAGACCGGTATGTGCTCACCTCCAACCGGGAGAGCGGATTCGGAAGATACGATATCCTGCTGGAGCCGTTGTCCCAAAGGGATGACGCGATCATTATAGAATTTAAGGTCTACAACTCCCGACGTGAACAGAGCCTGGAGGAGACGTTACAGAACGCCCTGCAGCAGATCGAAGACAAAAAATATGAAGGGGCTTTGTTGGCGAAAGGGATTCCGGCGGAGCGAATCCGGAAATATGGTTTTGCTTTTCAGGGAAAAGAAGTACTGATTGGATAGAAAACACAGGCGGTCACAAACGCCCTACAGGAGATTTTATGATAGAAAATTACGATCACTATATTTCAAAGAGCATCAAATCCGTCTACCGGCGCAAGCTGATCGCTCCCTTTCTCTATATGCTTCTGCTGGCGGCGGTATGGGTCCTGACGCCTCTTTCCAGTCTCCTGTTCCCCTCCGGGGCTTCAGGTTACGGAGAAATTGCCAGCCATTATGAGAAGGGGGATACTTATATTGAAACGACCCTGACAGATCTGTATTTTACCGGCTACACCAGCTCCTTCTTCGGGCAGAACACCGGGTACTACTATTATACGGTGCTGGACGGTGAGTGCGTCTTCGTGCTGTTGTCCCCCCGCACCAGCGAGGAGGGGCTTCCTTTTATTGAGGAAACGCAGATTCGCGGCAAGATCCTCTATCAGGGAAGAGCCTTTGAGCAGCTGACCCAGGCGCTGGCTGAGGATCTGTCCTGGACGGCCTCCGGCATGGCGGGAAAGGTCTCTCCCTATGTGCTCAGCGAGCCGGCCTTCTTCTCCCCGCTCTCGGTCCTGCTGCTGGCGCTTTTCTTCGCCACGGGCCTCTATGCCCTGGTGTCGATCATCATTTCCTTCCTGTACATCCTCTTTCCGGTGCTCTCGCCCCCCTGCCGGCAGTTGGGACGCTTCGGAAAAGCCCGGGAGCTTCTGGCCCAGGCGGAGGAGGAGCTGGCCACCCTGCCCCAGCTGGCCACGGAGGATATGTTCATCACGGAGCATTATTTTATAGAGATCGCCGATTTCGGGATCGCGGTGGTACCCATCCAGGAGATCATCTGGATCTACAAATACTCCACCCTGCACAAGCTTTTCTGGTACCACTTTAACATTTCCTATACATTGCACATCACGGCCAACCGGCATCTGTACCTGCAATGCCCCAAGAACCGGAAGTCGGATATCGACGGTATCATCGATTATCTGGCGGAGGCCAACCACAACATTTTGGTGGGATTCAGCGAGGAGAACCGGCTGAAGGTCCAGGAGATTCAGGGAAAGCCCATGAAGTTCGAGAAGCTGATCGCGTTTCTGAAGAAGCGGGTCTGAAACACATTTACCGCAGCATCGCCCCCGCCGTCTGCACCAGCACCACGGCGATCAGCATGCACAGCTCGCAGATCTGCAGAAACCACCCCGCCAGATCCCCGGTGATCCCGCCGAATTTTTTCTTCGACATATGATGATAATACCAGAAGCACAGAAGGGCCGCCGTCACTGCCCCGCTTCCGGCTATGGGGTATTTGAAGATCATGAGAAGGCCGCAGGCAATGATCTCCACCAGAAGGATGATCCTGGCCCGCTTCTTGTCCGCCCCGTTGGCGAAGGTGGCCGCCAGCCCGCTGTTCTTGGCGCAGGGGAAGGCGGTGATGGCAAATCCGCTCAAGGCCCTGGATAAGAAGAATCCCATGGACACCAGGGAGATCATCCGGTAGGACAGCTCGCTTAAAAATCCAAAATATGTAACGAAATAAACCCCGCAGGCGATGACCGCGAAGGCCCCCGCATGGGAATCCTTCAGGATCTCCAGCCGCCGCTCCCTGGGCTGGTAGGAGCTTAAGGCGTCCGCCGTATCCAGAAGCCCGTCCAGATGGATCCCCCCGGTCAGCACCACCGGGATCAGTAAAAGCAGAACAGTATACAAAGTATGTCCCACCGGCAGCAGGTCTCCGAAAAATCCCCACAGGGTAAACAGCGCCCCGATCACGGCCCCCACCCAGGGGAAGAAGCACATGACGTACTTCATATTTTCTTTCTCCCAGTTGGCCTTCGGCATGGGGATCTTGGAGTACATGGCAAAGGCGATGATAAAACTATTGATAATTCTCATATTCTGCGGCTCCCTTTCCTTCCAAATCGCATCTTCCGCAAACCCGGCGCTCCTCCCGAACTCTGACAGTCACGGCCCCTCACACTAATGAAGCGGCACATATTCCTCAATCTCCGTCTCATCGAAGGTGGCCATTTCCCGGTAAATGTGCAGGCCCATTTCCAGGAGGGGAAACAGGGCGATGGCTCCGGTTCCCTCCCCCAGGCACATGCCGCAGGTGATCCCTGCCTTCTTGCCGAGGGCATCAAGGACCAGGGTGCCCGCAGGCTCTTTTGACACGTGGGAGGCCAGTATGTAATCCGCTGCCGCCGGGCACAGGCGCACGGCCAGAAGGGCCGCCACCGCGGAGATAAAGCCGTCCACCACCACCGGGATGCGGTCGGCCGCCCCGCCCAGGAATACGCCGGTCAGCCCCGCGATATCGAAGCCTCCCACCTTGGCGAGCACATCCAGAGGGTCGTTTCGGTCCGGCCTGTGCAGGGCGATGGCCTCCTTGATCACTGCCACCTTGCGGTTTAACCCTTCCGTGGAAAGGCCGGCCCCCCGGCCCGTCACCCGCTCCGGATCAATGTCAAGGAGTACCGCCGTGATGGCGCTGCTGGTGGTGGTATTGCCGATCCCCATCTCCCCGGTGGCCAGGATCCCGTAGCCCCGCTCCTTCAGCTCATGGACGTACTGGATGCCCGTCTCCACGGCCCTTATGGCCTCCTCCCGGGTCATGGCCCACTCCCTGGCCATATTTTTGGTGCCGTAGGCAATCTTGCGCTTCTCCACCCGGGGCGTGTCCACCGCCATGCCGATGTCGATGGGAAAAATATCCGTCCCCGTGTCCCTGCACATGATGGCGGCGCAGGATCTCACATCCAGGAAATTCTCCGCCACGATGGCCGTGACCTCCTGCCCGCTCTGGGTGACGCCCTCCGCCACCACGCCGTTGTCGGCGCACATGATGACCAGGCCCTTTTTCTTAAGATCTACCTTTGGCGTCCGCTGAATCCCCGCGATCTGCACGATATGCTCCTCCAGCAGTCCCAGGCTCCGCAGGGGCTTGGCGATGGAATCCCAGCGGGCCCAGCTTAACTCCATGGCTTCCCTGTCGACGGGTTTGATGTTGTTGATGGTTTGCTGTAACATTTTCATTATCCTCTTTTCTTCCGGTATGACGGCGCATCCAAAAAAGACCCTATACCGTTTTCTCCAATTTTATCTGCTAAGAAGCTTCCGCTTGCTCCATAGGCTGAATGAATTTTTCTTCAAAAAGCTCCTTTGTGTATGTATGCGTCTCCTTAAAAAGATATTGTTCAAGCTTCCATATATCGAAAAGCCGTGCCTCTGTCTCTGCCTGTCTTAATGTATGGCTGTAAATTTTCTTCAGGTTCTCAGACGCAGGTACAGGTTCACTTTTCTATACTTTCTTTTGTCATTTTATCCCCCTCAATCGCCGTTATTCAGTTCGTACCGCAATGTCTCCAACGCGTCAATGGGTGTGGACATCTTTTTGTATATCATATCCAGATTTCCGGTTACATTC
>CALWDR010000052.1 GCA_944376745.1 uncultured Lachnospiraceae bacterium | reverse complement strand
ATAATGGTCTCTGAAAATATCTTGAAGTATGCTCATGGGACTATTATAAAGGAAAAAGACACAAAAAGAAACCCCTAATTCCCCCATGAATGGGGGCTAGGGGGTTGAAGTGTCGAAGACACTTTTTTAGGGGAAAGGGAAAAGGGCGAAGCGGGATTTGGAGAAAATAGATAAAACACGACAGGCCTTATACGGAAGCGTCAGCGCCCTTCCGGTATAAGGTCTTTTGATATGGAAGGAATTACGTTTTTTGGATAGTAAAATAGAGGGGAGTATGGTATAATACCCGATAATAGGGTTCGCGAAGCGGTTCCTATTATAGATCTGAACACTTACTTTATGAGATTGCGGGAACAGGATGATGCAGTGAAAAGTATAAATGGCATGAAAGAGTTCGGAGGAGCAGTTGTTGCATTATCTGGGTTTGTTAATTCTTTAATGGGACAGTGACATTTTGGCTAAGATAAAGTAAGGCAGCAAAAGCTACCACAGAAAGAGAGGTGTATCTGATGACCATAGAAGAAATCCTTGCCGGGGAATCGAAAAATGTGGAGTTCAAAGAGAGCCTGCCAGAGAAAAGTATCAAATATATGAAGTCTGTGGTTGCCTTTGCAAATGGAACCGGAGGAAAAATCATTTTCGGGATTGCGGATAAAACCAGAGAAGTAATCGGTTTTGACAAGGAAGTTATGTTCCAGAAAATGGATGCCATTGCCAATGCAGTGTCAGACAGCTGTGAACCGGCGATCATTCCTGACATTACGTTACAGACGGTTGACGGTAAGACGATCATTGTTGTAGAAATTTCTGAAGGAAGACAGCGGCCCTATTATATCAAGGCTCTCGGTAAAGAGGGCGGCGTATATGTTCGTGTCGCCGGAACTACCCGCCTTGCTGATGAATACATGATAAAAGAGCTGATGTTTGAGGGCAGCAACCGCTACTTCGACCAAGCTTTGTGTACCGGGTTGAATATTACAGACGGGGATATTGATGCTCTTTGCAAAGCCATGAAGGAGCAGGCAATTAAGAACGCTCCTAATGAGGAGCAGAAGGCATTGGTCAAAGAGGTGGGCAGGCAGCAGCTTCGTTCCTGGGGTATTTTGATTGAGCGTGATGGAAAGGATTATCCGTCCAATGCCTATGCCATTTTAACAGGACGCGGGGGACTTCATGTAGCAACCCAGTGTGGCGTAAAATGCGATGGTACACCGCAGTTATCTGGATCATGGCACCATACAGGTTGCGGTATATGATAACAGATTAGAAATTACTTCTCCAGGGAAATTGCCAATGGGACAAACGCTGGAGCGTATGAAGGAAGGCTATTCCAAAATCAGAAATGAAGCCCTTGCCCATGCGTTTTCCTATATGAATTTAATCGAACATTGGGGAAGCGGGATTCCGAGAATCATCGGTAAGGTAAAAGCCGCCGGTCTGCGGGAACCTGAATTTATTGGCGGTGAAGTGGATTTGCGCATCAATATCTATCGGGGACAGATTGACGGTGCTGCTGACCACAATAATGATGATAAAGTGCCGGGAAGTGCCGGGAAAGTGCCGGGAAGTGCCGGGAAGTGCCGGGAAAGTGCCGGGAAAGTGCCGGAAAGTGATCAGGAGAAGCAAATTTATAGATTTGCCCAGAAAAACGGCTTTGTAACAAGGGTTCAGGTAATGGAATTACTGAATATAAAAGAACGCAGAGCCAGAAATATTTTAAGGAAAATGGTTGAAAACGGCTGGCTGAGAAAAGAAGGCGTTTCACGAAACACAATCTATGTCAACAACATGGAAGGAAGGTAACGCCGCGTGGATGGACGAAAGAAGTAAAAAATATTGCGATCCGCAATTTAATATCGTATGATCGTAGCAGGAAAGACGGTGATCAATATGGCAGTCAGCAGCGCAAATGCTGAGAAAATGATACTGGAAACACCGCGGTTATATCTGCGGGAGCTGAACCAGGAGGACTATGCGGATCTGTGCGCGATCCTGCAGGATGCGGAAACCATGTACGCCTATGAGGGCGCCTTTGACGACGGGGAGGTGCAGGAATGGCTGGACAATCAGCTTGGGCGTTATGAAAAATGGGGCTTTGGCCTGTGGGCGGTGATCTTAAAGGAAAATGGCCGGCTCATCGGCCAGTGCGGGCTGACCATGCAGCCCTGGAAGGGCGGGGAGGTGCTGGAGATCGGATACCTGTTTTGCCGGTCCTTCTGGCATCAGGGCTACGCCGCCGAAGCGGCCCGGGGATGCAAAAAGTACGCCTTTGAGGTTCTGCATGCGGCGGAGGTATGCTCTATTATCCGGGATACCAATACCGCTTCCCAGAGGGTGGCTATCCGAAACGGCATGACGCCGCAGGATACGCAGGTCAAGCATTACCGGGGCGTGGACATGCCTCATATCCGCTACGCGGTCAGGCGGGAAAAAGGCTGAGGCGGGAAAATCACGCGATCATGGGAAGCGGCGACAACAATTTTCTGAGGGATGAACATTTATGTCAGAGACATTTTTAAGAACAGAGCTCCTGCTGGGAGAAGAAGGGGTAGAGGCCCTTGGACGGGCCGCTGTGGCGGTCTTCGGGATCGGAGGCGTGGGCGGTTACGCGGCGGAGGCCCTGGCCAGAAGCGGCGTGGGGGCCTTCCTTCTGGTGGACAGGGACGTGGTCAGTGTCTCCAACATCAACCGACAGATCATCGCCACCACCAAAACCGTGGGACGGTCCAAGGCGGAGGTCATGCGGGAGCGGATCTTGGATATCAATCCCCACGCCCGGGTGGAGGTGCGAAATTGCTTTTTCCTGCCGGAAAACGCGGGGGAGTTTGACTTTTCCGCCTACAGCTACGTGGTGGACGCCGTGGACATGGTCACCGCCAAGCTGGAGCTGGTTATGCGGGCCAGGGAGGCGGGGATTCCTGTCATTTCCAGTATGGGAGCGGGCAATAAGCTTGATCCCACCAGATTTCAGGTGGCGGACATTTACGAGACTTCCGTCTGCCCCCTGGCCCGGGTCATGCGCCGGGAATTAAGGAAGCGGGGGGTGGAAAGGCTGAAGGTGGTCTATTCCACCGAGGAGGCTTTGACGCCGAAAAAAATCCTCTCGGATGATTCCAGGCGGGTGATACCCGGCAGCGTGGCCTTCGTGCCCTCCGTGGCGGGGCTGATCCTGGCCGGCGAGGTGGTGAAGGACCTGGCTTGCCCGGCGGCATCAGAGAAAGGGTGATAGGTTATGACTGCCCGGCGCCGTTTGCGAAAGGGCGATAGGTTATGACCGCCCGGCGGCGTCGGAGAAAGGGCGATAGGTTATGACACGCGCCCGGCGCCGCCGTTGGAAACAGAAAGGGGAACGTTATGAATTTTCTGAGCGTTTTTGATGTGATCGGCCCCAATATGATCGGGCCCTCCAGCTCCCACACAGCCGGGGCGGTGTCCATGGCGCTGCTGGCCCGGAAGATGTGTCCCGCGTCTGTGGACAGGGTGACCTTTACCCTGTACGGGTCCTTTGCCAGGACTTACCGGGGACACGGGACGGACCGGGCGCTGCTGGGCGGGATCCTGGGTTTTGCCACGGACGACCCGAGGATTCGGGACTCTTTTTTGCTGGCAAAGCAGGCGGGGCTTAAATATACCTTTGTCGTCGATACAGAAACGGCCACGGACCATCCCAATACGGTGGATATGGAAATTCTCTGCGCGGACGGCTACCGGCTGTCGGTGCGGGGAGTGTCCGTGGGCGGCGGCAGGGTGAAGATCGTGCGTATCAATCAGATCGATGTGGAATTTACCGGCGAGTACAGCACGCTGATCGTCCGTCAGACCGATAAGCCGGGAGTGGTGGCCCACATCACCCAGTGCCTGAGCAATTACAATGTGAATATCGCGTTTATGCGGCTGTTTCGGGAAGAGAAGGGGGCGGCGGCCTACACGGTGGTGGAGTCGGACGAGCCGATACCGGACAGCATTTTAGAGGAGATCAAGGGCAATCCCTATGTGCATGAGCTGATGCTGATACAGATTTAGCGGCGCGGCTCCCGGCGGGGAAGGCGCCGCCAGGATGTTACGGTCAAATATCGGCGGGGAAGGCGCTGCCAGGAGATTATTGTGAAACGCCGCCGGGGAAGGTGCGGAAATGAGGTATGTTATGGATTTTAAAAGCGGAAAGGAATTACAGGAACTGTGTGAAAAGAAGGGGCAGCCCATTTCTGAGGTGATGCGGCAGAGAGAACTATGCGGCGGTGCGCTGAGCCCGGCGCAGATCGAGGAAAAGCTAGACCGGGTGCTGGAGATCATGCGCGCGTCCGCCCACGGGCCTTTGACGGAGCCCAGAAGATCCATGGGCGGGCTGATCGGCGGGGAGGCGAAGCTGGTACATGACCATGGCGCGTCCCCGGCGAATGTAACCGGGGGCATTTTGTCCAAGGCAATCGCTTACAGCATGGGGGTTCTGGAGGTCAACGCCTCCATGGGGCTTATCGTGGCGGCGCCCACAGCCGGTTCCTCCGGCGTTGTTCCGGGGGCATTGCTGGCGGTGGCCGAGGAGAAGGGCCTTTCGGACGGGACGCTGAAGAAGGGCCTTTTGAATGCCGGCGCCATCGGGTATCTTCTCATGCGCAACGCCTCGGTATCCGGGGCGGAGGCGGGCTGTCAGGCGGAGGTGGGCTCCGCCTCGGCCATGGCGACCAGCGCCCTGGTGGAAATGATGGGAGGCACGCCGGGGATGTGCCTTCACGGGGCGGCCCTGGCCCTGTCCAATCTGCTGGGACTGGTCTGCGACCCCATTGCGGGGCTGGTGGAAGCTCCCTGCCAGAGCCGCAACACGGTGGGGGTGGCCAACGCCGTCACCTGCGCCGAGCTGGCCCTCTCCGGGGTCACAAGCCTGATCCCCTTCGACGAGATGGCAGAGGCCATGTACCAGGTTGGCACCTGCCTGCCGGCCAAGCTGCGGGAGACCGCCATGGGAGGCGCGGCGGCCACGCCCACCGGCTGCGCCCTCTGCCGCGGGGGGAAGCAGGAATCCGATGGGATCTTTGCATATGTAAAGAGGAAGGCCGGTGAGGAACCATGAAAATATTACATATGGCGGACGTCCATCTGGGCATGGAGCCCTTCCGGGACAAGGCATGGGCCATTGACACGGGTCGCGGCCTCTGGGACGCTTTCGCAGAGGCCCTGGAGGCGGCTGAGCGGGAGCAGGTGGATCTGGTGCTGATCGCGGGGGATCTGTTTCACCGGCAGCCTCTGCGGCGGGAGCTTAGGGAGGTCAACGCCCTGTTCGGGGAGTTGACCCGGGCCAGGGTGGTGCTGATGGCGGGAAATCATGACTATCTGTCGAAAAATTCCGGCTACCGGGGATTTCCCTGGAACGAAAATGTATTTATGTTTCCCTCGGAGGCTTGGGCGCATTTTGAGTTCCCGGAGCTGGGGGCTACGGTGTACGGCTTCAGCTACGAGCACCGGGAGATCCGGGAAGCCCGTTATGACAGCGTCCCGAAGCTGCCGAACCGGGGGCTTCATATCCTGCTGGCCCACGGCGGGGACGAAAAGCATATTCCCTTCGGGCTTGGTTCCCTGAAGCGGCTCTCCATGGACTACATTGCCCTGGGCCATATCCATAAGCCCGGACAGCTTCTGGAGAACCGGATCGTCATGGCCGGCGATCTGCAGCCGTTGGAGCATCAGGACGTGGGCCCCCGGGGCTATTGGATCACGGAGTTCAAGAAGGGCGAAGCCCGCACGTCCTTCTATCCCATCCGGGGCCTGGAGGTGGTGGAGCTGGAGATCTCGCCGGAGCAAGGCATGAGCAGCAGGCAGCTTCTGGCACAGGCCCGGCAGCGGCTTGAGACGATCAAACCCTATCAGCTCGGGAAAATTTTGCTGACGGGGACCTATGACCCGGAGATGGAGCCGGATGCGGAGGCTTTGGAGGAGCTGCCCCGGGTGGTGGCGGTGGAGAAGCTGTGGAAGCCCGACTATGATTTTGAGAAGCTGAAGGAGGAATACCGGGGCCGTATCGTGGACCGGTATATCCGGAAGCTTCAGGGAATGCCTCAGGATGCGGTGTCCAGGCGGGCTCTGGAGCTGGGAGTGAGCGCGCTGCTGGGCGACCCGCTGGAATAAAGACAGGAGGGCGGTCCGGCACGGCCCACCAGCAAGCGCGCTGCTGGGCGACCCGCTGGAATAAAAAACAGGAGGGCGGTCCGGAACAGCCCTCCTGTGAAATGATATAGTGAGTCGTATACTTTTTACTGTTCCAGCACCCATTTCCCCCTGGTAAAATCGGGGAAGGCCACCGGGGCGGAGCCTGTGGCGATGGACTGCTCGGACAGGGCGGTCACCGCCATCCAGGTGGCGGCGTCGTAGACGTCCACGGGCATGGGCTGTCCATTTCTTAAGCAGTCAAAGAAAATCTGAAATTCCAGCCAGTCCATACCGTCGTGGGTGCCCTGTACCCCTTCCTCCAGATACCGCTTCCATACCGGATGGTCATATTTTTCTGTGTATTCCTCCGCGTTTCCGGTCTTTTCCTTTCGCCAGTTAAAATCAAACCGAATATCCTCTTCCCGGTCAAGAAAGACGGAATCCGTGGCCTCCTCATACATGCCCCTGGTGCCCCGGACAGTAAAGCCGCGGCTGTAAAACCGGGGAAGGGTGGTGTCCAGGGTCAGGGTGATGGTCTGCCCGTGGGCGCATTTGATCACGGTGGTGACAATATCTCCCTGTGTAAATATCGCCTGCTTTAAGGTCTCGTCCTCGGGCTTATGGGCCAGGATATAATCGTGGAGTCCGGCGGCCTTGGAGGCCGTGGAGGTCAGGGAGACCAGCCGGTTGCCGTGATTGATGTTCAATACCTTGGCGATGGGGCCAAGCTCGTGGGTGGGATAATTTTCCGTATTCCGGTTTAAATAGTTCCGCAGGCGGTAGTGCCTGTTCTCTCTGCCGTAGGAGATCTCCTCCCGCAGGTCATGCTGATAGCCTCCCGCGCAGTGGACGACCTCCCCGAATAATCCCTGCTTTACCATGTTGAGCACCATCATTTCCCGGCGGCCAAAACAGCAATTTTCCAGGAACATGAAGGGCGCGCCGGTCTGCTCATAGGTGTCCACAAGCCGCCAGCAGTCCTCGATGGTATAGGCGCCGCCCACCTCCAGGGCGACGGCTTTCCCCGCCAGCATGGCGGCGACGGCAATGTCCGCGTGGGATTCCCAGGCGGTGGCGATCACCACAGCCTCCACCTGGGGATCGTTCACCACCTTCCGGTAGTCTGTCTCGCAGGCGGGGGCGCTCTGGCCCGCCGCGAGGACCGCTTCGGCGCCCGCCTTTGCCCGGTCCTCGTAAGCGTCGCACACGGACACCACGGAGACATTTTCCATGCCAAGCACTACCGTCGTCAACAGGCTGATCCCCCGTCCGCCAAGACCGATAAAACCAACGTTTATGTTTCTCATACAAGCTCTCTCCTTTATTGAAAATATAGATGGAGCGCGAGCGGTCAAATGTTTTGACCTTGGCCGCCTCCTGTGTTACAATAAGCTCATCATATAATATCTGTTTTCATATTACAATTTGATTTCAGACATAAAATGTATGATTTTGGCCATAAAATATTTGCCGGATCTGGAAAGCCTGCTGTGAAAGGGAAATGGACGGCGGCAGACCTGGCAGGAGGGAGCGCGGGATGTACCTGGGACAGAATTTTAAGAAGGAGGCGGTCATGTATGAAGCCTTCTCTGCGGAAAAATGTGTGGAGCTGAACTGCTTTGTCACGGCCTTTTTGGCGGATTATGGCCGCGATTACCAGTTTGAGGGGGAGATGCATGACTTCTGGGAGGTGTTCTGCGTCCTTGAGGGGGACGTCTGCGTCAGCGCGGATGAGCGCATCGTCCATCTGACCGGGGACGATGTGATCTTTCATAAGCCCATGGAGCTTCACCGCTTCCAGATCGAGCATGACAGGCCGGTATCCGTGTTCATCATGTCCTTTGACGCCCATGGGCCAGCCATGAAGCAGCTGGAAAATTGTGTGCTCCGCCTGTCCCGGGAGCAGAAGGAAAATCTCCTCCGGGTCATTTCCTTTCTGCGGGGGACCTTAAAGCCTGGGGGAACCTGCCCGGCGGGGCTGGCCGCATTGGAGAAAAATGCCCTGGGCTTTCAGCAGTTTTCCTGCCTGGTGGAGCTGTTCCTGCTGTCGGCGGCGGAGGAGAGAAACAGGGCCGCGGCGGGCGGGCCTGGCATAGGGGGGGAAGACGGGGCCGTCCTAGGGGAGAAGGACGGGCCTGCCGCAGGGGAGGAGCAAGACAGCGCGCCCCCGGAGACGCTGGTGTATCGGACGGCGGTGCAGATGATGGAAAAGCGCGTGGGCGAATGGCCAAGTGTTGCACAGATCGCCCGGGACTGCCATGTGAGCGCCAGCTATCTGAAGAACATTTTCCGAAAATACGCGGGCCTGGGGGTTCACCGATATTTCCTGAAAACAAAGATCATACGGGCCTCCCGCATGCTGAAGGAGGGCAGGACCGTGGCCGAGACCGCGGCGGCCCTGGCATTTTCCAGTCCAAACTATTTCAGCGTTGTCTACAAGCGGGAGGCGGGGGTCACGCCCACGGAGTACCGGCGGGCGGGGCGCCTGAAAGCAAATGGAGCGGAGGTGGAGCTGCATGTATCTAAAGAAGGCAGAGCTTGAAAATTTTGGAAAATTTCATCATAAGACCGTGACGTTCGCTCCGGGGCTTAACGTGGTGTACGGGGAAAATGAGAGCGGAAAATCCACCCTTCACAGTTTTCTTACGGTCATGCTCTTTGGCCTGGAGAAACAGCGGGGCCGGAGGGCGGGCGCCGGGGAGTATCAGCGGTACGAGCCCTGGAACGCGGCCTCCTACTATGCGGGCAGTCTGGAATTTTCCGTGGCGGGGAAGGATTTTACCATCCAGCGGAATTTTTATCACCGGGAAAAGACGGCGCGGCTTTTTAACCGGCAGGACGGGGAGGAGCTGTCCGTGGAACACGGGGATCTTAAGATGCTTTTGGGGGATGTGGCCAGGGGCTTTTATGAGAATACCTTCTGCATCGCCCAGGCGGCGGTGGCCTGCCAGGAGAGCTTCGGCAGGGAATTGAACCGGGAGCTTGCCAGCCGGGTCCACGGCGGGGAGTCCGGCGTGGATGTGGACAGCGCCCTCCAGGCGCTTTATAGGAAGCAGAGGCAGACGGAACAGCTGCAGAAACGCTGCCGGGAGCAAAAAGAGGAGCGGGCGAGACGATTGCAGTGGGAACAGGAGCGGCTCCAGGAGGAGCTAGAGCAGAAACGGGCCGGGCTGGCGGCTCTGGAGACGGAGCAGCAGCGTGACGGAGCAGCGGGCCGCCCGGTCCAGGTTGAAGCACGGACAGAGGGCAGGGAGCGGCAGCGTGACGGAGCAGCGGGCCGCCCGGTCCAGGCTGAAGCACGGACAGAGGGCAGGGAACAGCAGCGTGGCGGAGCGGAAGAAGCGGCAGATTCTGGGAAAAAGGAGCGGCGGGAGGAAGCGGCAGATTCTGGGAAAAAGGGGCAGCGGGAGGAAGCGAAAAAGAGGCCCGCAGGATTGCTCTGGCGCCTTCCCGTGATCGGCTGGATCCTTAAATTGTTTTGGCGGCTTCTGCACCGGAAGAAGGGGCGGGCCGGGAAGGCCGGCGAGGGAAGCATGGGATCGGCTGCCGGGAAGGCCGGCGAGGGAAATATGGGATCGGCTTCTGGGAAGGCCGTCGAAGGCCCCTGGGAGGAAGCCCGGAGGCTTCAGGCCGCTCTGGCGGCCAGGGCAGCCGCGCTGAAGGAGCAGCTTCAGGAGACGGAGAGCAGGCTTCTCAATGTGCAGGAGGAGTTGGATGAGATGCTGGGCCTCACGCCCAGGGAGCGGGAGCTGGAAACGGAGCTTAAGAGTATCCGTCTTGCCAGAGAGGTGTTGGAACAGGCGGCCCTTGAGAGTTACCAGGCGGGCCGGGAGGACATCGAGGCGGCGGTATCGGAAATCTTTTCCGGCGTCACCGGGGGAAAATATGACCGGCTGGAGGTGACGGAGGAGGGGGAGGTCTTTCTCTACGCGGTAGAAGAAGCTCCTGGGGACGCTGGAGCCTTGCGGGAAAGGGGGCCGGGAGCTGGCCATGATCCCGCAAGGCGGGATGCCTGGCATAAGACGGGGCAGGAGCGGCAGCCGGATGCCTGGGGAGAAGCCGGCCACGAAAGGCGGCTTCGGCCCTGGCAGTTAAGCCGGGGAACGACGGAGCAGCTGTATTTTGCCCTGCGGCTGGGAGCCGGGCGCTGTCTGACGGAGGAGGAGCCCCTGCCGGTACTGCTGGACGAGACCTTCTGCGCCTATGACGACCAGCGGCTTAGGCGGACCCTCCGCTGGCTGGCGGACCAGAGGGAGCAGATCCTCCTCTTCACCTGTCAGAAGCGGGAAATGCGTCTGCTGGAGGAGCTGGGGATTCCCTATCACCGGATTCTATTGTCGGAGGTTTGAGGATTCCGGCGGCTTGCGTGCTTCGCTCTGCGGGGTCCGAGTCCCCCGGATGCCTATCCCACGAAAGAGGATTCCGGCGGCTTGCATGCTTCGATCTGCCCCGCCCCACAGCCTCTCTATGCCTGCATGTGCTTTCCCACAAATTCCGTGGGCGAGCACATGGTAAACCGCTTGAACACCACGGCAAAATAACTGCTGTTGTCGAAGCTT
>CALWDR010000051.1 GCA_944376745.1 uncultured Lachnospiraceae bacterium | reverse complement strand
ACTATCGTAAGTGGCGACGACAAAGTTAATACCTCTGTCGATACCTACGACGTTACAGATATCAGAGATGCTGCTCTCCTCAATATCATAGGTAACGGGAATATGTAAAAAATACTTGCCATGTTTATTAACAAGCTTGGCTGTACCAAACTTATAGATCGCATGGTCAAAGTATTTCGACATACCTTCGGTGAAATAAGGCAGTTTGATACGACCATTCAGTGTATTGACTGAAAAGCAATTTTGTGTAAGGGAGTAATCCCTGTTCCAGACAAGGTCATATTGCGGCTTCTTGAAATTAGGCTTGATCCACTCTTTCTGATTTTCAAGAATGGTCTTATATCTTGCGATGACAGTCTTAAATACAGACTGAGCCATCTGAGATTTAAGCCCAAACATCTCTCGGAGCGTAGAGTACAAAACCTTGTTCAAAGAAAACTGTTTCAGGTCGTGTGTACGGAACACATAAGCAGACACATAATTGCAGGCATCAGAATAAACAGACATGGTTTTGTCAAGCAAAACCTTACTGTCTGTATCGACAGATATCTGAATTTTATCTGTAACTGTCATCTGTTCCATAAGTGTACCTCGTTGATATCTCACTAAATATAGTGTATAATAATAATTAGTGAGAGTCAATATGATTTGGGGGATTCTTTATGGATACAACCGTCATAACAAGATATACGATATCTGCAATTCTAAAGGCTATGGAATGATTGCTATGGAAACTGACAAAGACCATATACACTTTCTGATAAGCTATGATACTACGGACAGGGTTTGAGATATTGTAAAGCTGATTAAACAGCAGACAACATACTATCTGTGGCAGAAATACCCAAACTTTCTGTCCAAACAGTATTGGAAGGAGAAAACCTTTTGGTCTGATGGCTATTTTGCTTGCAGCATAGGCGAAGTATCATCAGCCACTATGCAAAAGTACATCGAGAACCAAGGTTAATGGATACGAATTCACAAGGCTCCTCCCACCGCCCAAGGGCAGTGGGTTTCCGCCTACAACAATCGAAAGGATTTTATTTATGAAAATGTCATAAAAGGAAATCTTAGAAATGAATAACCGCAAGCATGGAAACGTGTTCCGCTTTGACCAGCGGAGGGACGGCTTTGTGCCTTCTGCGTAGGGCTGAACCTGATCCGGGGGAAGAAGATCAAGGCGGCAAATCTTCTTCCCTCCATTGTGCTCTGTGTTTTAGCGCTGGAATGCCGCATCCTGGCCCTGGATGCCCAGAAGCGCCTCGATCTCCCGGGCCGTGTCTTCTGCAAGAGGCTTGTAGGCGATTCCGGAATATTCGTAGAACTGCCCGGAAATGCCGGTGTATTTCAGGCTGTCGATGATGCCGCCATTTTTCAGGGAAATGGTAAGGTAACGGCCACAGCGCACCTGCTCTGGGAGGTTGTCGCCGACGTTTAGGCCGATGCTCTCCCAGTTGTCACTGCCAAGGCAGGTTAGCGCGGAAATTGCCTGGTAAATGGCGGCGATCTGGGATTTCTCCGTGATGGTACGGGTTCCGATTTCTTCCTGCAGTTTTTTTCCGGCGTCCGTGTTGTCCATGTTGGCCGGCTCCACCAGGATGCTCTCAATCGCTTCCCCGGAGGTCACCCCGTAAATATCCCGCAGTATCATATCGTAGGAATAAGGGGAAAAATCCATATCCAGGCTGAACCAGGAAAAATCAGACCAGGCGGAGGTTCCATCCGCAAGGCCCTCCTTTACTGCGGCGAATTCCTCCTGGTCCCAGACCAGAAAATGGGAAAACTTCCAGAGAGAATATCCGTCCTCCTCCCGGAGGATCAGGTACTGCATCTCCTCATGTCCCAGGAGCCGGTAATAATTCTTGTCACCCTCAAGGGGAACTCCCAGGCTTTTTGGAAGGCGCGAAGCGCCGTCGCTGTCAACCTCTTTGAAAATCCGGTGATATTCGGCGATTCTTCCGTTTATGGGAACCATTGTGAAGATAAGGGCCTGATCTGAAATGACATCGCCCTTTGGCAATAGCTGTTCTATGTCCACATAGCTGTGCGCAGCGTCCTCCGTAGTTCCGGCATTTTCCGTAATTCCGGCGTCTTCCGTGGTTCCGGCATCTTCCATGATTCCGGTGTCCTCCGTAGTTCCGGCATTTTTCGTGGAATCCTGGGCGTCGGAAAAAAGCCCTTCGCTCTGTTTGGGTGTTTCATCAGTATACGTTGGAGTCCAGAGCTTTCCTGCTATGGATGCTCCAAGGAGAATACACAGACAGGCCGCCGCAGCGCACCATTTTACCAGAGGGCCTGTCCTGCGTGGCTTTTTAGGAGCAGCCGCGTCCCGGATCATTTTTTTAGGAGCAGCCGCGTCCTGAATCATTTTTTCGTCAATGCTGCCGATTGCGCGCAGTAACGTTTCTTCCTTCTTCATAGAAAAATCCCTTCTTTCTCAAAGTGTGATTTTAACTGTCTCCGCATCCGAAAGAGCAGTAAGGCCACTTTGTTTTCGCTCATCCCGTATTGGGCGGCGATCTGGGAGACGGAGTACAGGTACCAGTACCGGCGGATAAAAATCGTTCTTCGCTGTTTGGGAAGACCCCGGAGAAACCGTTCCACGCTCTGGGCCAGAAGCTGTTCCTCTATCCGGTCTTCCACGGAATCCGGCAGGAAGAGACAATCCTTAAGCTCCTCAAGCGCCAGCTCCGTCTGCCCCTGTCCACGCTTCCCGGCATGCTGTTTCTGGTATCTGTTGAGCGCCAGATTGCGGGTGATCCTGGCGAGAAACGCCCCGAGACAGTCCGGCTGTTTTGGCGGAATGGCATTCCAGGCCCGCAGCCAGGTATCGTTTAGGCATTCCCCGGCGTCTTCCTCGTTGTGTAAAATATTGTAAGCTACCGTGTGACAGTAGGAACCGTATTTCGCGGCGGTTTCCGCAATCGCCGCCTCGGAGCGTTCCCGGTACAGAGCGAGAATTTCCTGATCCTCCAACAGCCTTTCCCCCTTTCTGTTTTATTTTAAGGGCCCTTCATTTATACAGACTGTAAAAAACGGCGGATATTTCACGGCATATCCTATTTTTTAAAAATTTTATTTCATCCTTCCATTTCCACCAACTCCCGCAGACATTGCAGGAAGATATTTGCCGCCTTGGAAAAGATCTGATATTTTTTCCAGACGACAAAACAGCGGGCCTCCAGTCCGGGAGATAGCGGGCGAAAGCAGAGATGACTGCCCCGGGTGTTGATGATCTTATCAAAGCACAGGGCGTATCCAAGGCCTTCCTCTACCAGGAGAGAGGCGTTAAAGAGCAGATTATAGGTGGCGACGATCTTCAGCTCCGATTCCTTCCGTTGAAGCCAACGGCTCAGATAAGTATTGTCCCCTTTTTGATGGGAGATGATGAGGGGCTTGTCCCACAGGTCCTCGGGACAAATGGTTTCCTTGAGGGCCAGCGGGGCGTCCTCGCGCATCAGCACCCCCCAGGTGTCATGGAAGGGGATCGGAACTGCCTCGTATTTCTGCGCGTCGATTTCCGTAAACAGCAGTCCGAAATCGATGAGGCCCTTGTCCAGACATTCCAACACATATTCCGCATTGCCGCTGGAAATGTGATAGCGGATGTCCGGATATTTTTTTTGCAGCCTTTTGGCCGTCATGGCGAATAAGCGCACCACTTCTGTTTCGCCCGCGCCGATGAACACGTTGCCCGCGATGGTCTCGTCGGATTGGGTGATCTCATTTTCTGTCCGCCTGACCAGCGAGAGAATCTCCTCCGCCCGTTTGCGCAGGATCATGCCTTCCTCTGTCAGAAGGACCTTCCGGGAACCCTTGACCCCGCGGATCAGAAGCTGCTTGCCAAGCTCCGCCTCCAGATTTCTCAGCTGCGTGGACAGAGCGGGCTGAGAGATATGCAGAGATTCCGCGGCGGCGGTGATATTTTGCTCCCTTGCCACCGCCAGAAAGTATTCTAATACGCGCAGTTCCATTTGGACCGCCTCCTGTCATTTGGTATTCGGATTTTCATTCACTGAAGCTTCGTATGGTGCATAATTGCAGCAAATCTGCCACTCAGTATAGCGAAATATTCTATAAAAGTCAATTATGAAAAATGATAGTGAATAAGTATTTGATATTTTGGCCGTCCGGTATTACACTATAGAGGAAAAGAAAAACACAGGGGGAATAAAAATGCCCAGGAACAAAACGGAGAGGCAGAAGGCTTCCGGCAATCCTTACGCCTATACCGTCTTACAGAACTTAAGAGATGCCGGATGTTCCGATGAAATGGCAGCGGAATTTATTGCCCTCCAGGACAGGGATGAGGAGGAACAGCAGCTGCGGCTTCTTTTCGGCCACAGGAAACATTTGCTGGAGAGGCTCCACCGGGAGGAAAAGCGCATCGACTGTCTGGACTATCTCATCTATCAGATACAGAACAAGAAATAAAAACCAAGGAGAAACAGGAGGTTTCCATATGAGAACGATTCAGAATCAGACCTTTGACGCGGAACGCGCCCTGTATGGCAGCAATGGTATTCTGGTAAAGGACTGCTCTTTTGACGGCCCCGCCGACGGGGAGAGCGCCTTCAAGGAATGCAGGAATGTGCAGGTGGAGCGCAGTTTTTTCAATCTGCGCTATCCCTTCTGGCATAAGCACGGCCTTGTGATCCGGGATTCAGAGATGACGCAGCTTTGCCGGGCGGCCCTGTGGTATTCCGACCACATCACCATTGAGCGCACCAGGCTTCACGGCATCAAGGCTCTGCGGGAGTGTTCGGATGTAAAAATGACCGGATGCGATGTGATTTCCCCGGAATTTGGCTGGTCTGTCCACAACCTTGAAATGACGGACTGCGACGCCGAGAGCGAGTATTTTATGATGCGCTCCGCGAACCTGCGCTTCTATAACGTGCGCATGAAGGGAAAATATTCCTTCCAGTATATCGAGGATTCCGTCTTTGAAAATTGCACCTTTGACACCAAAGATGCTTTCTGGCACGCAAAAAATGTCGTTGTCCGCGACAGCGTGGTGAAGGGTGAGTACCTTGCCTGGTACTGCGAGAATGTCACCTTTGAGAACTGTAAGATCATCGGGACACAGCCGCTGTGCTATTGCAGGGGCTTGAAGCTCATTGACTGCGAAATGATCGACTGCGACCTGGCCTTTGAGCGCAGCGAAGTGGAGGCTGTGATCACAACGCCGGTGCTCAGCATCAAAAATCCGCTGGCCGGCCATATTTCCGTTCCGGCGGCAGGAGAGATCATCCGGGATCTTAAGGAGGCGAAGGGAATTGTGCAGGTGCGGGGACAGGAGACTCAAAGTGACCGCACCTGCGCATAACGAGATCGCCGCTTCATTTGGAGCGCGGATCAGGTCATAAGTGAAAATGTGGACATGAATTTGGAGCGCGGATCAGGTCATAAGTGAGAAAAGTGGACATATATTGTACAGAAACCGTTAGAATAAAAAATGGGAGAAGGGAGTATTGCAAGATGAAAAAGGTGATCTCAGGTTTCTTAGTATGTCTGCTTTTGGTGACCTTGGCAGGCTGTACCGGCAAGAAGGGGGAGGATTTTCCAACCTGGAAAGAGAACGCGCCGGCCATCGCGGCTCTTAAGGATTACGTGGAGGCTGTCACGGATGAAAAATCCGAGGATTTTATCCCGGTGGAGGACCGCATCGCGGCCTTTGACCTGGACGGAACCCTCTACTGTGAGACGTTTCCCATCTACGGGGAATGGCTCATGTTTGCCCAGAGGGCCCTTAACGATCCCTCCTACGACGCGCCGGAGCATATCCGTAAGGTAGCCGAGACGGTGATTGCCGCGGGGGAGAGCCGTTCCATTCCGCCGGAGCTGGAGGAGGATGAGATCAACGCCCAGGCGGAGGCATTTTCCGGGATGCCCATTGAGGATTACACCGCGTATGTGGAGCAGTTTAAAGAGACCGAAGCCGAAGGCTTTGAAAACATGACCCGGGGAGAGGCCTTCTACCAGCCCATGCTGGAAATCGTATCCTACCTGGAGCAGCACGATTTTACCGTCTACATCTGCAGCGGCACCAACCGTTTTACGGTCCGCGCCCTCATTGACGGCGTCATTGACATTCCGGCCCGGCAGGTCATCGGTTCTGATTTTACCATTGAGGCCTCCGGCCAGGGAGATACGGGGGATATGCATTACACCATCACCAGGGAGGATGAGCTGCTGATGGGGGATGCGCTCATCATCAAAAATGTCAAGATGAGCAAGGTCTCCCAGCTTCAGCAGGAGCTGGGCCAAAAGCCGGTCCTGGTCTTCGGCAACAGCACCGGCGACGTGCCCATGGCCCTTTACTCCGACACGGAAAATCCGTATCCCGCGGAGGTATTCTTCCTGCTCTGCGACGACATGGTCCGGGAGCACGGGGATGAGGAGAAGGCTGAGACCATCCGAGGAATCTGCGCGGAAAACGGCTGGAACACCATTTCCATGGCAGACGACTGGACGACCATTTATGGGGATGAGGTTGGTCTGTCCAAGTAAACATACGGGACAAAGCGTTGGCTGGCTGCGGCGATCAGGCTGCAGCCGGCCTTTTGGCGTGTGATTTCTATACTTGAATATCGAACCGGCGCATGATACAATCATTTACAGAGAACGCGCTGTCTGCCGTGGGGATCAATGGGCCCGAAAGCTTAAAGGAATCGCATCCCCTGGCATAGACGCGGGAGAGCAGGTGATAGCATGTGTACTGGAAAAGAGCTGCAATTTAGTATTTTTTTAATTTATGCGCTGTCAGAAAAGTGGAAAAAAACGCCGTCGGATGTTTATTCTATTTTAGATAACACACGAATTTTGGACGACTATATCCTGGTATGCTATGATACCCTGCATACCTTGGGGACGGAATATTTGGTAGAGGATATTTCAGAATTTGCGAAAGAGAAGGGAGCTCCTATATGATTTTGTATCATGGGACAACGGAAATCAGATTTGTATCGTAAATCAAAAGGTAATAGAGGAAGCGTTAAAATACTTAAATTCATACGAGGTGAATGCAATATGGTAGACAGGAAAAATTTAGATCTTATATATAAACAGAATTTGGAGGAGTCTATTATTCGTTATCTCGCTGACGTAAAGAACGTGGAATTACGGCAGGCAATGGATCTCTATTATAAAAGCAAACTGGCCAGGCAAATTGAAAGTGGGATGTATGGCATAGAAAACATGGATTATAAATATCTGGTGCAGGATCTGATTGATAATGAGCCGGAATTATTTAGATAAACTTACACCGAGAAACAGGAGGAACCCAAGATGACAAAGAAACAACGCGCTCTGGAGATCATAGAGCGGTTAAAGAAAGAATACCCCGACGCCGGCTGTACCCTGGACTACGACCAGGCCTGGAAGCTTCTTGTCAGCGTGCGCCTGGCCGCCCAGTGTACCGACGCCAGAGTCAACGTGGTGGTGGAGAAGCTCTATGAAAAATACCCAGACGTCAACGCCCTGGCGGAGGCGGATGTGGACGACATCGAGGCCATCGTCCGCCCCTGCGGCCTTGGAAGGAGCAAGGCCCGGGACATCAGCGCCTGCATGAAGATCCTAAAGGAGCAGTACGGCGGCAATGTGCCTACGGAATTTGACGAGCTTCTAAAGCTCCCCGGCGTGGGAAGGAAAAGCGCCAACCTGATCATGGGGGACGTGTTCGGCAAGCCGGCCATCGTCACCGACACCCACTGCATCCGTCTGGTGAACCGCATGGGCCTGGTGGACAACCTAAAGGAGCCCAAGAAGGTGGAGATGGCGCTGTGGAAGATCATCCCGCCGGAGGAAGGCAGCGATTTCTGCCACCGGCTGGTGTACCACGGCAGAGAGGTCTGCACCGCCAGGACCAGACCTTTCTGCGACAGATGCTGTCTTGCGGACATCTGCCCCAAAAACGGCGTATAAGACATGTTTCTCACTCATATAGTGAACTATGGGAAAAGAGAGACGAAACCGGGTAAAATCGAATATTGTGGAATCCCTGGAGCTTCCCAAGGACCTGATGTACGGGGCCGTGATCGTGACGGTCACCGGAAGGACGGAGGCCCTGGTGGAAAATTACCGGGGGATCATCGAATATACCTGTGAAAAGATACGGCTGCAGACCAAGGGCTGCCAGGTGGAGATCCGCGGGAAACAGCTGCTCATCCAATATTATACCAATGATGAGATGAAAGTGACCGGATTTATCCATGAAATTATATATCACGCGTAAGGAGAGGCCATTTGTTTGCAGATAAACGAAATTATATGCAGGGTTACCTCCGGGTACGCCTGCTTGGCTATGCCCCGGAGCGATTTCTCAATCTGTGCGCCAACCACGGCATTTTTATCTGGAATCTTTTGTACCGGGAGGACCACTATGAATTCTGTATCAGCGTCAGGGGCTTTCGGCAGCTTCGGCCCATCGTAAGGAAAACCAAGACAAGGATCGTGATCTTAGAGCGGCACGGCCTTCCCTTTGCGCTGTACCGTTACCGGAAGCGGAAGCTTTTTTTCGGCGGGATCGCCGCCTGCATGGCGGCTCTTTACACCATGTCCCTGTTTATCTGGAACATCGACGTGTCCGGCAATCTCCACCGGACCGACAGCGCCATCATCAAATTTCTGGAGGAAAATCATGTATATCATGGGATTCGAAAAAGCAAACTAGACTGTGTGGCCTTAGAGGAGCTTCTGCGCAGCGAGTACGGGGATATCATCTGGGCCTCGGTGAAGATCCAGGGCACCCGGCTTCTGATCGATCTGCAGGAAAATCTCGCCTCCAACACGGCCAGAGAGACCGTCACCGGGAAGGAGCCCAGCGATCTTGTCGCCGCCAAGGACGCCGAGATCTACAGCATTTACACAAGACAGGGCATGCCCCTTGTGAAAAAAGGCGCCGTCGTGAAGCAGGGCGATCTGCTGGTGGAGGGCAGGATTCCCATTTATAATGACAGCGGGGAGCTTGTGAACTACCGGAACTGCTATGCGGACGCGGATGTTTTGGGCATCACCAGCTACGCCTATCAGGATATTTTTCCCCTTGCGTATGAGGACAAGGTTTTCACCGGGGAGGAGAAAAATTCCTACGAGCTGCGGCTGTTCCAGAAGCGCTTCCGCCTTCCCTTCGGGGAAAATGCTTTTGCCCTTAGCGATACCTTCACCACGGAGCTCCCCGTCAGGCTGGGGGAAAGCTTTTATCTGCCGCTGGTACTGGTAAAAGAGGTGTCCAAAGAGTACCGGATGGAGGAGAAAATCTACACCAAAAAAGAGGCGGAGGCCCTTGCGGAGAGCAAATGGAAGGAATTTTGTGAAAAATTAGAACAAAAAGGGGTTCAAATTATTGAAAATAATGTTATGATAGTAGCAGATGGAAAAATCTGTATGGCGTCCGGCGAGGTGAAAGTCATCGAGCCCGTGGGAATACGGCAGGACAGCGCCGTGACAGAGCTTCCAGCGGATACGAAAAAGGAAGGACAGGAAACGAATGAGTCTGACGGAAACGACAATTAACATACCAGTGTCCCATATGGCCAATGTCTTCGGCCAGTTTGACGCATATATGAAGAAGATCGAGCGGGCCTTCCACGTCACGGCGGTACTGCGGGACGAGGGCATGAAGCTTCTGGGCAGTCAGCAGGACATCGACAAGGCCGCGCGGGTCTTTTCCCAGCTTTTGGAGCTCTCCCGGCGGGGAAATCAGATCACGGAGCAAAATGTGGACTACGCCATTTCCCTCACCTTTGAGGAGAAGGAGAGCTCCCTTGCGGAGATAGATAAGGATCTCATCTGCCACACCATAAGCGGCAAGCCTGTAAAGCCCAAGACCCTGGGCCAGAAGTCCTACGTGGACCAGATCCGGGAGAAAATGATCGTCTTCGGCATAGGCCCCGCCGGAACCGGCAAGACGTATCTTGCCATGGCCATGGCCATCACGGCCTTCAAAAATGAGGAGGTCAGCCGCATCATCCTCACCCGCCCGGCCATCGAGGCGGGGGAGAAGCTGGGCTTCCTGCCTGGAGACCTCCAGAGCAAGGTGGACCCCTACCTTCGCCCCCTCTACGACGCCCTCTATCAGATCATGGGGGCGGACAGCTTTGTGAAAAATATGGAAAAGGGCCTGATCGAGGTGGCCCCCTTAGCCTACATGCGCGGACGGACTTTGGACAACGCCTTTATCATTTTGGACGAGGCCCAGAACACCACGCCCGCCCAGATGAAGATGTTTCTGACCCGGATCGGCTTCGGCTCCAAGGTGGTGATCACCGGGGACGCCACCCAGAAGGATCTGGCCCCCGGCGCGGCCTCGGGCCTGGACGTGGCCCTGAAGGTCCTTCGCAGGGTGGAGGACATCGGCATCTGCCAGCTTACCAGCAGCGACGTGGTGCGCCATCCCCTGGTGCAGAAGATCGTCAAGGCCTACGAGGATTACGAGAAGCGGGAGCAGCGGGGGAAAAATGCTGGGGGAAACGGAAACAGGGGGAGAAAGAAATGACGGTGACATTGGAAAATGAGAGCGGCAGGGAATTTGCGTTCCCCTGCCAGGAACTGGCCAGGGCGGTGATCGAATCGTCCCTTGAGGCCGAGGACTTCCCCTTTGAGGCGGAGGTCAATGTCCTTTTGGTGGACAATGAAAAGATCCGCCGCATCAACCGGGAACAGCGGGGGATCGACCGCCCCACGGACGTTTTGTCCTTCCCCATGATCGCTTACCCGGCCCCCGGCGATTTCACCAGGGTGGAGGAGGATGAGGACAACTTCAACCCGGAGACCGGGGAAGCCCTCCTCGGAGACATTATCTTAAGCGCCGACAAGATCGAGGAGCAGGCCCGGGAGTTTGGCCACAGCCAGAAGCGGGAGTTTGCCTTTCTGATCGTGCACAGCATGCTGCACCTGATGGGCTACGACCATATGACGGAGGCTGAGGCCGCGGTCATGGAGGATAAGCAGCGAAACATCTTAAACGGGATGGGGATTTTCAGAGAGTAGAAGCACCCTCGCGGGCATACCTTTATGCCATTCGGCAAAAATATGGAAGCGCCCTTGCGGGCATACCTTTATGCCATTCGGCAAAAATATGGAAAGGTGGTATTTTATGAGACAGAAAATATGGCAGGCTCTGGCGGGGACGCTCCTTTTGTCCTTGCTGCTGGCCGGGTGCGGACAGAAGGAGAAGGGGAACCTGGTGGGGATGCCTCCCGCCGCGGAGACGCCAAAGCTGGAACTGGGGCTGGAAGAGTTGGAGGAGGCCGTATCCACGGAGGGAAAGGCCAAAAGCTATCTGACCGGGGAATGGATCGACGAGGAGATCGCCAACAACCGTCCCTATGCCGTTATGATCGGCAACACCAGCGACGCGCTGCCCCAGTTCGGCCTCGGGGAGGCGGGCGTGATCTACGAGGTGCCGGTGGAGGGCTCCTACACCCGCCTGATGGCGATTTTTCAGGACCCGGGGAAAGTGGACAAGATCGGCTCCATAAGAAGCTGCCGCCATTACTTTATCTATTTTGCTCAGGAATTTGACGCCTTTTACGTGCATTTCGGGCAGGCGGTCTACGCGGTGCCCATTCTGGAGCGGGACAGCGTCCACAACATCAGCGGCATGGATTACAGCGTGGAAAACGCCTTTTACCGGGATTCCAGCCGGAAATCCCCCCACAACGTCTTTACCACCGAGGAGCGGCTAAGAGGGGCGGTGGAGACAAAGAGCTACCGTACCACCCACGAGGAGGGCTACGAGGGCCATTACCGATTTGCCGAGGACGGCGCGCCGGTGGAGCTTGCCGGCGAGGAGGCCCTGGTGGTGAGCCCCGGCTACCTGGTGAACAAGCCCTGGTTTGTCTATGATGAGGAGGAGGGTTTGTATTACCGGTATGAGTTCGGGGAGGAGCAGACGGACGGCGGCATCGGAGAGCAGCTGGCGGTGAAAAATATCCTCGTGCAGTACTGCGACTGGTCCTACGCCGACGACAACGGCTATCTGGACATCGACACCATGCCCCCCGGCGGACAGGGCTCTGGAAAATATATCACGGGCGGGAAAATGATCGACGTGACCTGGACCAAGGAGAGCGAGTACGCGCCCACCCGCTATTTTGACGGGTCCGGCCAGGAGATCACTTTAAATCAGGGAAAAACCTGGGTGTGCGTGGTGCGGGACAGCTACGCGGACCGGTTTGCGGTCTACGGAACGCAGGAGGAGCTTTTAGAGGCACGGGCCACCGAGTAGGGAAGCCCACAGAGGATAGAGGATGATTTATGGAAACAAACAGAAAAAGCGAATCCAATTTTCTGGTGCAGGGCTCCATACTTGCCATTGCGTCCATTTTAAGCAAAGTGATTGGATTGATCTACCGGATTCCCCTAACCGCCATCATCGGGGATGTGGGAAACGATTATTACGGGGCGGCCATGGAGGTTTACAGCATTCTTCTGCTGATCTCCTCCTACAGCCTGCCATTGGCTGTCTCCAAGCTGGTCTCCACCAGGCTGGCTAAGGGGCAGCGGAAAAATGCATACCGGATCTTTAAGGGAGCGCTGGTGTTTGCGGCCATTTCCGGCGCCATCGCAGGCCTGATCGTCTATTTCGGCGCGGGGGCCATCACGGAGCTTTTAAAAACGCCCCAGAGTATCTTTGCGCTGCAGGTGCTGGCTCCCACCCTGTTCGTGGTGGCTATCCTTGGCGTGGTGCGGGGATTTTTCCAGGGCCGGGGCACCATGATGCCAAGCGCGATCTCCCAGCTCATCGAGCAGATCGTCAACGCGGTGGTCAGCATCTGGGCGGCCTACATGCTCTACAGCTACGGCTCCCGGGTGGGGGCGGTACTGGGAAATGCCAATCACCCAGGGGAGGCCTACGGCGCGGCGGGCGGAACCATCGGAACCGGAGTGGGGGCCCTCTTTGCCCTGGCCTTCGTGCTGTTCGTCTTTATCATTTACCGCCCCATCTATAAACGGCAGATGAAGCGGGATGGGCTGACCAGCAAGAAGGAGAGCTACAGCCAGGTATTTAAGGTGCTGGTCTTAACCGTTATCCCGGTGCTTTTGAGCACCACCATTTACAACATCAGCTCCATCATCGACCAGGGAATTTTTAAGAATATCGCCAATATGCAGGAATATGAGGCAGTGACTGTCAGCACCATGTGGGGCGTTTTCAGCGGGAAATATAAGACTCTGATCAATGTGCCCATCGCCCTGGCCTCCGCCCTGGCGGCCTCCAGCGTGCCCAGCATTGCCACGGCCTTCGCCGCCAAGGACCTCTCCCTTGTGAAGCGGAAGATCCACTCGGCCATACGCTACATCATGGTGATCGCCTTTCCCTGCGCGGTGGGCATGGCGGTGCTTTCAGGCCCCATCATCGAGCTTCTGTACTCCGCGGGCAGCGGGGCGGGGGAGGAGGCCAACCGGCTGGCGGCCAACCTTCTGATCGTGGGAGCGGTATCCATCGTATTCTACTCCCTCTCCACCCTGTCAAACGCCATTTTGCAGGGGATCAGCCGGATGAAGACGCCCGTGACCAACGCGGTTGTCGCCCTCCTCTTACATATCGGTGTGCTGCTTTTGCTGATGCTGGCCTTTGACTGGAATATTTACGCGGTGGTGATCGCCAACACCTTCTTCGCCCTGGTGATGTGCCTCTTCAACGGCATCGCCATTTACCGGTACCTCCATTACCGGCAGGAGGTCTTTAAGACCTTCGTGATCCCCGCCGCCGCCTCGGCGCTGATGGGAGTGGCGGTGTACGGGGTTTACAGCGGGCTTCACCTCCTTGCGGGGAGCAACGCACTGGCCACGGTGGTCTCCATCTGCGTGGGCGTGGCGGTGTACGGCGTGTTCCTGCTTCTCTTTAAGGGACTGGACGCGGAGGCGCTGAAATCCTTCCCCGGCGGCCGGTTTTTGGTGAAGATCGCAAGAAAGCTGCATCTGCTGAAATAACAAAAATCGCAGGAAAGCCGCATTTGCTGAAATAACAAAAATCGCAAGAAGGCTGCATTTGCTGAAATAACAAAAATAGCAGGAAAGCTGCATTTGCTGAAATAAAAATTGCAAGGAAGCCGCATTTGCCAAAATAATTGAATAAAATACCAAAATATGGCGGATACTACGGTAAACGGCATGCCAAACACTGGCAGCCGCAAAGGAGGGTATCATGAAGAGATCAACCGGAATCCGCCTGTTGTTGCTTCTGGCTGTTGCGGCTTTGTGCGGCGGCGCCTACGCCATCGGCTATGTTTACAGTGTCCGCCAGTCGGAAAAAGAGCTGGCGGGAGAGCTGGCGCTTTTAGAGGCCCAGCGCCGGGAGGAAGCCTCAGAGGAGGAAGACCCGGCGGACAGCCGGGAGAGCGCCGCTGAAGCCGTCTCCTATGAATACTTGCTGGGGGAGCAGGACGGCTATGTGATCGTGTATTACGCGGACGGCAGGACCGTCTACTCCGTCACGGACATTCCCGTGGAATACTTATCGCCGGAATTGCAGCGGGAAATTTCCGCCGGAAAGCCGATTGCAAGCGAGGAGGCCCTTTACAATTTCCTGGAGAGCTATTCCAGCTAGGCTTGAATCTTTTGGGAAAATGTGCTATACTTTTCTAAATCTGCCCCAAGATTACATCTTGTAAGAGGCAGAAAGGAAAGAGCATACCATGAACCAGGCTTATGATGTCATTGTTGTGGGCGGCGGCGCCGCCGGGATGGTGGCCGCTGTCAGCGCGGCCAGAACCGGGGCCCGGACCGCCATTTTAGAGCATATGGAGTGTGCAGGCAAGAAGCTCCTGTCCACGGGAAACGGAAAATGCAATTTTACCAATCGAGCGCAGGGTGTGGAGTATTACAGAGGCCAGGACCCTGCCTTTGTATTGCCCGCCCTCCGGCAGTTCGGCCTTCCAAAGACCCTGGCTTTCTTTCAGGAGATCGGCGTCTGGCCCAGGGAGAAGCGGGACGGCTATTATTATCCCGCCAGCGGGCAGGCTTCTTCCGTGCGTGACGCGCTTTTGATGGAATTAAAGCGGCTCCAGGTGAAGGTATATTATCAGATCGGCATCCGGGGCATTCAAAGACAGAAGGGAATATTTCTCTTTGACACCAAGCAGGGGCTGTTTCAAAGCCGTGCCTGCGTGATCGCCACCGGCGGAAAGGCCGCCAAAAAGACGGGAAGCGACGGCAGCGGAATCCCCTATATCCTGGGATTCGGCCATAAAGTTGCGGAATTTGTCCCGGCTCTTGTCCAAATGCAGGGAAAGCAGTCATTTTTAAAAGAACTTGCAGGAATTCGTGCAGACGCCTCCCTCAGGCTTCTGGTGGAAGGGGAAATGGTCTGCCAGGACCGGGGGGAGGTACAGCTGACGGAGTTTGGCGTCTCCGGGATCCCCGCTTTTCAGGTGAGCCGCTATGCCCTTCTGGCCCTGCGGGAGCAAAAGAGCGTGCAGGCCGTTCTGGATTTTGCGCCGGATGTGACAAAAGAGGAGCTTATGGCCTACTGCAAAAGACAGCAAAAGCGCAGCCCCTCCGGTGCGGTGAAGGATATTTTTCCGGGGCTCTGGAACCAGAAGCTGGTCTTCGTGCTGTTAAAAGAGGCGGGGGTTTTGGGGGACAGCCCCCTGTCCAGGTGCCGGGAGGCGGATTTTGCCCGCATCTGCGCTCTGGGAAAGGGTCTGGTGGTGGACATTGTGGGGAGCAAATCCTTCGATGCGGCCCAGGTCTGCGCCGGAGGCGTCTGCACCTCACAGATCACCCCGGAGACCATGGAATCCCGTCTGGTGCCGGGCCTTTATTTTGCCGGGGAAGTGGTGGACATCGACGGCATGTGCGGCGGCTACAACCTGCAATGGGCCTGGTCCAGCGGCTGGGTGGCCGGAAAGCACGCGGGGGAGAGCACCAGGAACCGCGAAACAGCCATGTGAGCAGGGCATGTGATTACAGTATCAAGTACCTGTGATAGACAGACATTTGGAGGAAGCCCATGATTCGGATCAAGCAGTTGAAAATTCCCATAAAGCACACAGAGGAGGAACTACTTAGGAAAGCCGCCAGGCAGCTTAAGATTCCCGAGAATAAGATCGAAGCCTGCCGGATCGTCCGGCGTTCCATCGACGCCAGAAAGAAGCCGGAGGTGTGCTACGTCTATACCCTGGACATCCGGCTGGCGGGGGAGCAGGAACAGCGGGTGCTGAAGAAGGTTTACAGTAACAATATTATGTCAACTAGCGAGCAGCCCTATGCATATCCCCAAAGGGGAAATGTTCCTCTTTCGCATTCTCCGGTGGTGGTGGGCAGCGGCCCGGCAGGCTTGTTCTGCGCCTACGCTCTGGCGGAAATGGGATACCGTCCCATCGTCATCGAGCGGGGAAAGGAGATGGCGGCCCGGAAGCGGGATGTGGAGCTGTTCTGGCGGGAAAACCGCTTAAATCCCGAGTCCAACGTGCAGTTCGGAGCGGGAGGCGCCGGAACCTTCTCCGACGGAAAGCTGAACACCCTGGTAAAGGACGAGGCGGGAAGGAGCCGGAAGGTCCTTGAGACCTTCATAAAATGCGGCGCCCCGGAGGAGATCGCCTACGACAGCAAGCCCCACATCGGCACGGACATCCTGTCCGGGGTGATCGAGAACCTGCAAAAGGAGATCACGGCCCTGGGCGGAACCTTTCTCTTCGAGACCTGCCTTACGGGCTTTGTGTGGGAGAAGGGGAAGGTGGCGGCAGTGCGGTGCCGCCGAAGCAGCAGAAATGGTTCCGTGCCGGGCGCGCAGCCGCCGGAGGGAGGAAGTTTCTCTGGGCCGGGCGCGCAGCCGCCGGAGAGAGGAAATTTCTCTGGGCCGGGCGCGCAGCTGCCGGAGAAATTTACCCTGGAGACGGAGGTCGTGGTTCTGGCCATCGGCCACAGCGCCCGGGATACCTTTCAGATGCTTTATGAGGAGGGCTTTGCCATGGAAGCCAAGTCCTTCGCGGTGGGGCTTCGGGTGGAGCATCCCCAGTCTCTCATCGATGAGCGCCAGTACGGCCGGGAGGCCATGAAGCTTCTGGGGGCGGCCCCCTACAAGCTGACGGCCAAGCTTGCCAACGGGCGGGGGGTGTACTCCTTCTGTATGTGTCCCGGCGGGTATGTGGTCAACGCCTCCTCGGAGCCGGGGCGGCTTGCCGTCAACGGCATGAGCTACAGCGGGCGACGGGGGCCGAATGCCAACAGCGCCATCATCGTCACGGTGAACCCGGAGGATTTTCAGGGGGAGGGCCCCTTAGCCGGCGTGGAATTTCAGCGGCGGCTGGAGGAAAGGGCCTTCCGTCTGGGAGGAGGGCGGATTCCCCAGCAGTTGTTCGGCGATTTTGAGCAGGAGAAAGAGAGCGCCTGCTATGGCAGTTTTGAGAGCTGCGCGAAGGGTCAGACCTCCTTCGGTTCTCTCCACAGGCTTTTTGACAAGGAGATAAAGACTTCCTTTGCGGCGGGGATGCACCGCTTCGGGGAGATCATCAGGGGCTTTGACAGGCCCGACTGTATCCTCTCCGGCGTGGAGAGCCGGACCTCGTCCCCGGTGCGGATCTTGCGGGACGAGACATTTGTCAGCAGCAAGGGCGGCGTGTATCCCTGCGGGGAGGGCGCCGGATACGCCGGAGGGATCATGTCCGCGGGGATGGACGGCCTGAAGGCCGCGGAGGCGGTCATCCGCAGGTTTTATAGAAAAGGAGCGTAATTGTGGCAGAATTTACACCCATGATGAAACAATATATGGAGACGAAAAAAGAATACCCGGACTGTATTCTTTTTTACCGGCTGGGCGATTTCTATGAAATGTTTTTTGACGACGCCCTGACGGCTTCCAGAGAGTTGGAGATCACCCTGACCGGAAAGGACTGCGGGCAGGAGGAGCGGGCGCCCATGTGCGGCGTTCCCTATCACGCCGTGGAGGGCTATTTAAACAAGCTGGTGTCCAAGGGCTACAAGGTGGCCATCTGCGAACAGATGGAGGACCCCAAGCTGGCCAAGGGACTGGTGAAGCGGGAGGTGGTGCGGATCGTCACGCCGGGCACCAATTTAAACACCCAGGCTCTGGACGAGAGCCGCAATAACTACATTATGTGCATCGTCTATGTGGAGGACCGTTACGGCGTCTCCGTGGCGGACGTCACCACCGGGGCTTACTACGCCACGGAGCTGGATTCGGAGCGGAAGCTTCTGGACGAGCTGGCCCGGTTCTCCCCCTCGGAGATCGTCTGCAATGAGGCTTTTTACATGAGCGGCCTTGACCTTGAGGAGCTGAAGGCCCGGCTGGGGATCGCGGTGTACGCCCTGGAGCCCTGGTATTTCAGCGAGGAGACGGCGCGGGAGGTGCTGCTGACCCATTTTCAGGTAAACAGCCTGGCGGGCCTGGGCCTTGCGGATTATAGCTGCGGCACCATCGCCGCGGGAGCCCTTCTTCGGTATCTCTACGAGACCCAGAAGAACTCCTTGAGCCATCTTTCGCACCTGACCCTTTACAGCACCGGAAAATACATGATCATCGACAGCTCCACCCGGCGGAACCTGGAGCTGGTGGAGACCCTGCGGGAGAAGCAGAAGCGGGGGTCTCTCCTCTGGGTGCTTGACAAGACCAAAACCGCCATGGGCGCCAGAATGCTCCGCAGCTTCGTGGAACAGCCCCTGATCGACAAGAAAGAGATCGAGGCCCGGCTGGACGCCATTGAGGAATTAAACAGCCAGGCCCTAAACCGCGAGGAACTCCGGGAATACTTAAATCCCGTCTACGACATGGAACGGCTTTTAAGCCGCGTTACATATCAGACCGCCAATCCCAGGGACCTGATCGCCTTTAAGAGCTCCCTTTCCATGCTGCCCCACATCAAGACCCTGCTGGGGGAATTTGACAGCGCCCAGCTTAAGGAGGTACAGGAGGAGCTTGACCCCCTGGAGGACCTGTACCAGTTGATCGAGGAATCGATCCTGGAGGAGCCGCCCATTTCCGTCCGGGACGGGAACATTTTAAAGGAGGGCTACAACGAGGAGGTGGACAAGCTCCGCAATGCCAAGACCGAGGGCAAGAACTGGCTCATGGAGCTGGAGGCCAAGGAGCGGGAGAAGACCGGGATCAAGAACCTCCGCATCAAATACAACAAGGTGTTCGGCTATTATCTGGAGGTGACCAACTCCTATCAGAACCTGGTGCCGGACTATTATACCAGAAAACAGACTCTGGCCAACGCCGAGCGCTATATCACCCCGGAATTAAAGGAGCTGGAGGACATGATCCTGGGGGCAGAGGACCGTCTCATCTCCCTGGAATATGAGCTTTACCGGGAAATCCGGGATAAGATCGCGGGGGAGGTGCTGCGGATTCAAAGGACCGCCAAGGCCGTGGCCCGCATCGACGCCTTCGCCTCCCTGGCCCTGGTGGCGGAGCGGAACAATTACTGCCGCCCGAAGATCAACGAAAAAGGCGTGATCGACATCAAAAACGGACGCCATCCGGTGGTGGAAAAGATGATCCCCAACGATATGTTCATCGCCAACGACACCTATCTGGACAACGATAAAAAGCGGATCTCTATCATCACCGGGCCGAATATGGCGGGAAAATCCACCTATATGCGGCAGACCGCACTGATCGTCCTGCTGGCCCAGATCGGCAGCTTCGTGCCGGCCTCGGAGGCGGACATCGGCATTGTGGACCGGATCTTCACCCGGGTGGGAGCCTCCGACGATCTGGCCTCCGGGCAGAGTACCTTCATGGTGGAGATGACGGAGGTGGCCAATATCTTAAGAAACGCCACCCCCAACAGCCTTCTGGTCTTAGACGAGATCGGCCGGGGAACCAGTACCTTTGACGGCCTTGCCATCGCCTGGGCCGTGGTGGAGCACATCAGCAATCCCAGGCTTCTGGGGGCCAAAACCCTCTTCGCCACCCACTACCACGAGCTGACGGAGCTGGAGGGGAAGCTCCACAATGTGAACAATTACTGCATTGCCGTCAAGGAAAAAGGGGACGACATTGTATTTTTGCGAAAGATCGTGCCCGGCGGGGCGGACAGAAGCTACGGCATCCAGGTGGCCAAGCTGGCCGGGGTGCCGGAATCGGTGATCGAGCGGGCCAAGGTCATCGCCGAGGAGCTCTCCGCCAACGACATTTCCGAGACCGTCAGCAGCATTGCCATGGCCCAGCCCTCTGCCTCCAAAGAGCGGAAAAAGAAGCTGGACGAGGTGGATTTAAGCCAGATCTCTCTCTTTGACACGGTGAAGGACGACGACATCATCAAGGAGATCCGGGACATGGATCTAAGCAACTTAACGCCCATCGAGGCCATGAACAGGCTGTTCCAGATCCAGAGCAAGATCAAGAACCGCTGGTAATGGCTTCGGACGCGGAGAAAACGCAGAAGCGCCCCAGGATCACGTGCGGGGCCGCAGCAGGGAAAGGAAGGTGGCAGTATGCCTCAGATAGAAGTGTTGGACCAACAGACCATTGACAAGATCGCCGCCGGCGAGGTCATCGAGCGGCCTGCCTCCGTGGTGAAGGAGCTTATTGAAAATGCCATCGACGCCATGGCCTCCGCGGTCACCGTGGAGATCAAGGAGGGCGGGATCTCCTTTATCCGCATCACCGACAACGGCTGCGGCATCGAGAAGGATCAGGTGCCCCTGGCCTTCCTTCGCCATTCCACCAGCAAGATCCGAAGGGTGGAGGACCTTATGACCGTCTCCTCCCTGGGGTTTCGGGGCGAGGCCCTTTCCAGCATCGCGGCGGTCTCCCAGGTGGAGCTGATCACCAAGACCAGCGCCACCGTCAGCGGCGTCCGCTATGTGATCGAGGGCGGAAAGGAGAAGCTGTCCGAGGAGATCGGAGCCCCGGAGGGAACCACCTTCCTGGTGCGGAATCTTTTTTACAACACGCCGGCCCGGCGGAAATTTTTGAAAACCCCCCAGACGGAGGCCGGATACATCGCAGATCTGCTGGAGCGCATGGCCCTGTCCCACCCGGAGGTGTCCTTTAAATTCATCGTCAACAACCAGGTGAAGCTGCACACCTCCGGCAACTCCAATTTAAAGGAGATCATCTATCACATTTATGGCCGGGACATTGCCGCCAACCTCATCGAGATCAAGACGCAGAACGATCTTTTCTCCATGGAGGGCTTTATCGGAAAGCCGCTGATCTCCAGGGGAAACCGGAATTTCGAGAATTACTTTGTCAATGGACGCTATGTCAGGAGCAGTCTGATCGCCAGGGGGATCGAGGAGGGCTACAAAAGCTTTGTCATGCAGCACAAATACCCCTTTACGGTACTGCATTTTTCCATCCGCGGGGAGCTTTTGGACGTGAACGTGCACCCCACCAAGATGGAGCTACGCTTCGGCAATCAGGAGCAGATCTACGAAAATATTGTGCGCACCATCCGGGAGGCCATCAACCAGAGCGAGCTGATCTATCAGGTGGAGCTTTCCCGGAGGAAGGAAGAAAAGAAAGGGGATGACGCCGCCCTGCGGCACATCCCGGAGCCCTTTGAGAAGAAGCGGCTCTCGGCCCTCCGGGAGGCGGTGCGAAAGGACAGCCCCTACGATAGGAAATACCAGGAGCGCCCGCAGCCGGGCACCGGAGAGAACACGCGCCCGGAACGTGGCGACGCCTGGGAGAGGGCTGTAAAGGGCGCAGGGGGCTCGCCGCGGCCGCAGCCGGGCACCGGAGGGAACACGCGACTGCAGCCCGCACTCAAAGGGGCGGCGGGCGAAATGCCGGAACAGGCGGTAGAGCGTCCACAGCCGGAAACCGAAGCGGCGGGGCAAACGGTCAGCTACCGGCAGGCCTCCATCTCCGATCTGCTGGTGCGGGAGGAAGAGGCCCCCTATGGAAGCAGCCGCAATCAGACAGCGGCTGCTTCCGGGACGAGGGCTGTCAGCGCAGCCGCTGGCCAGCCCTCTGTGGAAAGTGTCAGCGCAGCCGCCGGCCAGCCTTCTGTGGGAAGCGCCGGCAATGTCGCTGGCCAGCCCTCCATGGAAAGCTCTGGCGCAGCCGCCGGCCAGCCCTCCGTGGAAAATGCCGGCAATGCCGCCGGCGATACTGCCTTGCCGGATACCCCGGCATCCTCCGGGAACGCCGCAGCGCCCCAGGCTTTGCCGCAGCGCCACAAGCTCCTGTCTCCGGAGTCCGTCCCGTACCACACCATCATCGGCCAGGTCTTTGACACTTACTGGCTGGTGCAGATGGAGGACAGCCTCTACATCATCGACCAGCACGCCGCCCACGAGAAGGTGCTCTACGAGCGCACCATGGCCTCCTTAAGGGAGCGGGAGTACACCTCCCAGGCTATTTTCCCGCCCATCCTTTTGTCATTGTCCATGCAGGAGGAAGCGCTCTTAAAAAGATACATGGACTATTTTACGCGGATCGGCTTCGTCATCGAGCCCTTCGGCGGGAAGGAGTACGCCGTCACCTCCGTGCCGGGCAACCTTTTCGGACTCAACGAGAAGGAGCTGCTGCTGGAAATGCTGGACAGCCTTTCCGGTTTAAAGGGCAGCGAGACGCCGGAGCTTGTGCTGGAAAAAATCGCCTCCATGTCCTGCAAGGCGGCGGTGAAGGGCAGCCAGCGGCTGTCCAGGGAGGAGATCGCCCACCTCATAGGGGAGCTTCTGACACTGGAAAATCCCTACCATTGCCCCCACGGGCGGCCCACCATCATTTCCATCTCAAAATATGAGCTGGAAAAGAGATTTAAACGGGTTCTGTGATCGTATGGTGCCAGAGTTCCAGGGTCGCCTGCGAGGAAAAGCATGATCCTGGGGCATCCCACAGAGAAAATTTTGATGACAGTAAGCAGGTGTGATACATGACAAAGCCTTATTCCGAAGAACAGGCAAATGAGCCCAAAAAGCCTTTGATCGTCTTGACCGGTCCCACGGCGGTGGGCAAAACGGAGCTCTCCATCGCCCTGGCCAGGGCTGTGGGCGGCTCCATCATTTCCGCGGATTCCATGCAGGTCTACCGCCATATGGACATCGGCTCCGCCAAGATCCGGCCAGAGGAAATGCAGGGGATTCCCCATTACCTCATCGACGTGCTGGAGCCCTGGGAGGAATTTCATGTGGTGCGGTTTCAGGAAATGGCCAGGGCGGCCCTCTCGGAAATCTACGGCCAGGGAAGGATTCCCATTGTGGCCGGGGGTACGGGATTTTACATTCAGGCTCTTCTATACGACATCAATTTCACCGAGGAGGATACGGATGAAAAGTACCGCCAAAGTCTGGAGGCTCTGGCACGGGAAAAGGGAGCTGCATACCTTCATGAAGAGCTTTGCCGGGTGGATGCGGAATCCGCTCTGGAGATCCACGCCAACAATGTTAAGCGGGTGATCCGCGCCCTGGAATTTTATCATCTCACGGGGCAGAAAATCTCGGAGCACAACGCGGCCCAGCGGCAGAAGGAATCTCCCTACCGGTTCTGCTATTTTGTGCTGAGCGACGACAGAAAGCGGCTGTATGATCGCATCAACTGCCGGGTGGATAGTATGCTGGCGGAGGGCCTGGTTTCAGAGGTTCAGAAGCTAAAGGACATGGGTTGTACCCGGGATATGGTGTCCATGCAGGGGCTGGGCTACAAGGAGATCCTGGATTACCTGGAGGGGCATCACACCCTGGAGGAGGCCGTCACGCTCATCAAGCGGGACACCCGCCATTTTGCCAAGCGGCAGCTGACCTGGTTCCGCCGGGAGCGGGAGGTCCTCTGGCTGCACAAGCCGGACTTTGACTATGACGATGAGAAAATCCTTTCCGCTATCAAACAGAAGCTGGCGGAAAAGAAGATATTATGATGAAAGCGTCAAAAGGTATTTTGACGCTCATGATACACGAATTGCTACGTGCTAACGCACTCCCGCAATTCTAAAACACCTCAAATCCGCTCATTTTTCTTCGAAAAATGGCTACTTTTCGG
>CALWDR010000050.1 GCA_944376745.1 uncultured Lachnospiraceae bacterium | reverse complement strand
CTACCATGCCTTGAAAAACGTGGTGATCATCCTGATCACGCCCTATGACCCGTTTGGGTTAAACCGCATGGTCTACACCATCCAGAACGGCTGCCTGGAGGAACCGCAGATGCCCTACGACGACGGGGCCAGGACATTGTTCCTCTACACCAGGGGCACCGTCGGAAATCCCCGGGAGGAGCTGCGCCAGCTTCTTACCTATATGGAGCACACCACCAGGGCCAACGCAGCAAACGAGAACCTAAAACAGATCCAGTCCATGGTAGAAACCGTAAAACATGATAAGGGGGTGTCAGTGGGCTATATGAAAGTATATGAGAGAGAGGAAATGCTGCTGAACAGAGGGATTCAGCAGGGCATGAAGCAGGGTATAGAACAGGGCATAGAGCAGGGCATGAAGCAAGGTATCGAAGCTTTCATCCTTGACAATCTGGAAGAAAATATCTCGGAAGAACGCATCCTGGAGAAATTACAGCGGCGATTTCATATTCAGGAGGACGAGGCCAGGGAATTTTTCGATAAATATGTCTGCGCAGAAAAATAAAGGCGGAGCCTCAACCGTCCCGCCCGCGGCGGCATGCCGCCTGACGGTCCATATCCAATCCACGGCCATAACAAGACAAAGTGGATTAAGTTCTGTCTTTTTATTGCCTGGCGATCTGAACGGTTACTTAAAAATAATGCCTGCCCGCCAGGGCATGAACTATAGTAAACGACAATAATTTACCGTTTGCTATAGACCTCCGGTTCCCTGGCAGACAGGCATTCCCTTATCTAAATTCTTTATCTCCCGGCTCTGGGCGTTAAGCACGGACTATTCCGCCACGCTTCCGTCGTCCGCTGTACTGCTGTCATCCGCCGCGCCGTCATCCGCTGTACTGCCCCCATCCGCCTCTGTTACGGTAACAGAGGTGATCACCGGCTGCGCGTCAGCGGGGATCGTGCCGTTATCATCGGTGGGCTCGGCGCTCTCGCAGATGGCGTCCACAACGTCCATCCCATCCGTCACATAGCCGAACACAGCATACTGGCCGTCCAGATAAGTGCTGTCCTCCTGGACAATGAAGAACTGGGAGCTGGCGCTGTTGTAATCCTGCGAGCGAGCCATGGAGATTGCTCCCCTGGTGTGGGAGAGGTTATTTTCAAAGCCGTTATCGCTGAATTCTCCCGTTATGGTGGTGTCCGAGCCGCCAGTGCCGTCTCCCTTCGGGTCGCCTCCCTGCATCATAAAGCCCTCGATGATCCGATGGAAGGTAAGTCCGTCATAGAAGCCGGATTCCGCCAGGCTGACAAAATTTTCAACGGTCTCGGGCGCCGTATTCCCATCCAGAGCGACGGTGATGGTGCCGTAGTCCTGGATCGCGATCTCCGCGTAATGGGTGGCTTCTATATCCGCCGCCCCGGCGGTCTCCGAAGTTTCCTCGCCATTCTCCTCCCCGGCGGTCTCCGAAATATCCTCCTCGGTCCCGCTTTCGGCGGTCTCCGACTTGGGGGCGGGCTCTCCGGTGCGCCAGACCACAAGGATAATAGCGACGATACCGATCACAAGGACGGCGGCCCCGGCGATGGAAAAGATGCGGATCCGCTTTTTCTTCTCCGCCTCCTGAATGGGAATGCAGACATCCCGGATGCTTAAGTCCGCGGTTTTGTCCACAGACTTCAGCGTCGTGGTACTGGCGGCTTCACCCAAAAGCATTTTGTGAAATTCCTCCGCCGTCATGGACATCTCCCGTCCCAGCTTCTTCCCCGCCAGCTCCGCAATGCGCCGGACATTGGCTTCCTCCGCCTCCAGGGCGCTCTCCGCCATTTTCATGCTCATGCCGAACATTTTCGCGATTTCCTCATTGGAAAATTCCGCCACCGTGCGCAGCACATAAATAAAACGGTGCAGTTCGGGAAGGTTTGCCAGGATGCTGCTGCATGCCCCGCCGTCCACGTTCATTTTCTCCATCCGGTAGTCGCAGGCAGCGAAATTGAAATTGGCGGGCATGCGGAAGGCCTTGCTATTTTTCTTTCCCACCTTGGTCTTACAGTGGGCAGCGGCCTTATGGAGAAGGAGCTTCGTAAATTCCTCCTCCGACGAAATCCCGCCGGAAACCAGTTCTCCCCAGCTTTTTTTGAACACATAGACCATGGCGTTGTCTGCGGCGTTGTCATCCAGCAGAAGCGCCCGGCACAGGAAAAGGATTTGGGATTTGTTGCTGTTATACAGGGCTGTCATGGCCTCCTGGGAGCCTTTTTTCGCCTTTTGGATCAGATTCTGCATGGTTTTGTGACCTCTCTTTCTGAATGTTGCGGAGGGCAGAAGCTCTTCTGCCCTCTCTTTCGTCTTTACTGGCCCAGTACAATGCTGTTGACTGCTTCCGCAAGATCCACCATCAGGGAACGGCTCACCAGAGACACCGGCTCACCGTCCACAACGGCAATGCAGTTGGTGCCGTCATAGCGGTACAATTGGATCTGTACCTGGGGGAAGTTCTCGTTGTTCAGGTGCAGCACCAGGCCGATCTCCTCCACGTCGGCAGGAGCTTCTTCCGTAAAGCTGCTGGCCGTCAGGCTCTGGATGGCGGACTGAAGGTTGGAAATGTCAATCTCCTCTTCCTGATAGAGCCAGATACGTCCCTCGTCCTCATTTTCACTGTCCTGGGCGCTGATGGTATACTCGCTGCCCTCCAGGCTGATGTCGATCTGGGTCACATCCTCGAAGTCCCCGGTAAATACGTCAAGGTGGCGCAAGTCGTCATAGGACGCCGCCATCAGGCTCTCGTACTCGTCGCCGGTGATCTGATACACGATCTGGGATTCCCCCACTCTGGCATAGGCTGTGATCTCCTCCCCGCTGCCGGTATCCTCCGAAGCTCCGCTCTCCGCCTCGCTGCCGGTATCCTCCGAGACGCCGCTCTCCGCAGAACCAGTGCTCTCATCCCCAGCGGCGCTGCTGTCGCCGGCAGAAGCCTCATCCTCCCCGGAAGCATCACTCTCCGCCGGGTCCCGGCTCACATGCAGCACGAAAGTATCGGAGGTCACTTCCTCCTCACCCTCCTCATTGGAGGCAGTATAGCTGTAATCCACGGTGACGGACAGCTCCGGGTCGTCAAGACCGTAGGAGGCAAGCTCCTCCTCCGTGGCGTTGTAGGTCACATATTCGCTCAGAGCAAGGCCGCTGATACTGCTTAAGTAGCTGTCCACCCGCTCGGTGTCCAGGGGCTTCTTTTCCCCGTCCCGCTCTGTAAAATAAACGTCGTCGGCGCAGTAGGTGTCCGTGGTATTTTCCTCCTCGTAGGCAACGCTGTACTCCTCACTGCCCGCAAACTGGATATTTGTGACGTCGTCAAAATCCGGTATCTCATCGTTGTCGATCATGTCGCTTAGGGCCGCGCTGTAATACTCCGCCGGGTCGTCCGACACAAGGTAAACGTTGCCGTCGCCGATGGAGATATACCGCTGCTCGTCCATGGTACTGTAATCGCCCACCTGGATCTCATAATCGGCATCCTCCGTGGAAAACCGGATGGTGCACAGGGGATCATCCAGACCGTACTGGCTGAAATCCTCCACATTTTCAATGATAAAGGCGGCGCCGAAGGAGGCAAACGGCGAAAGGAGCTCATCGATCTTCTCTTCACTTACCGGAAATGCCTCGTCCTCGTCGTAAAGCCAGTTATCCTCCTTGTGGAAGGCCAGGGACGTCTCCGTCCCCTCCTCCTCGTCGGTGTAATCCCAGGACAGGGACTCCACGGCGCTGCTGTCCACCTCCAGAATGATCTCGTCGGTGTTGCTGATCTCTTCCTTTTGTTCCTCGATCTGCATCACGACAAAGGTCGCAATGCAGAAGACGGCCAGAACCCCCAGCAGCACATAAATTTTTCTAAACCGTTTCATTCTGCTTCCTCCTTCTTGCCACGATCACAATGATTCCGATTCCCAGGTACGCCAGCGGGCACACGCCGATCATAATGGTCTTCAGGGTCGAAGCCGTAGCGTCGCTGATCGTCAGGTAATTGTAATTTAAGGACTTGCTGCGGATCGCCATGGCTTCCCGCTCTCCGATCAGGGAAGATACGGCGTTCATGGTCATATCCACGTTGGCTCCGGAGGAGTAGGCGTTGTACATATCCTCCAGGAATGCGGAGGATGAAAACCAGATCATCTGTCCGCCGCCGTCGGTATCCACCACGACTCCCACGGAGAACGGACCGTCAATATCGCCCTCCTCCTTCTCATAGGTCTGAAAATCATAGCCGGCAATCTTGCTGATGGCGGAATCAGAGGTCGTAAGCAGACTTGTCACGGTCCCGTCTCCGTTGTCGCTGCCAACGGTAAGACCTGTGGAAATAGGCATAAACACATAATAATTTTCCTCGATGAGCGGGTCCGTGATGTCGTGGCTTGTCATATCCGGGTGCAGCACAAAGGGCGCCTGCAGGGCGTAATGCTCCCGGTCCGTGTCCACCACGATCCCCTCGTTGGCCTCCACACCGTAGTCTGCCAGCAGGCCGTACAGGTTGGTGAGGCTTCCCTCCTCCACAGGTCCGGCCATTACCAGAAGCTTGCCGCCGCCGCTTAGATACTCCGCCAGGATATCCTTTTCCTCCTCGGAAATATCACTGGAGGGCGCGTAGATCACCACCACGTCCGCCTCCTCGGGAATCTCATCCTCGGTCATCAGGGAGAGGGTGTTCACCTCGATGTTGTCTTTCTCGATCTGGTCGCTGAAGGTGGCCGGAAGCTCCGCCTCCCCGTGCCCCTCCACCACATACATCTGGGGCAGGTCCTCGGTGACGACATAATCGATGGCGGAGGTGATGGCTCCCTCGCCGTCGAAGGAGGTCGTGTAGGTGTAGGAATACACATCCGCCTCTGTCACGTAGATATCCTCATTGCTGATATAGCGGCTGCGGTCCCCGCACTCCACCACCAGGCTGTTGTTGGAGACCGTCTCGTCCGTATACTGCTGGGCGAAGGTGGGGTACACATCAGGATTGCGCTTCACCACCTCAATGTGATCGGAAAGGCTTTCGTATTTGCCCAGAAGGTTCTCGATGACCTGGTCCTCCTTCCCGGCCTGCACGATCCAGTAAATGGTCACATCCTCCTTAAGGGCATTCACCACCGCCTTGGTATTGCTGGTGATGGAGTAAAGCTTGGTGGCGCTCATATCATACTGGGTAAGGGTTGTGGGAAGGGCGCCCACAAACACGTTGACCACCACCAGGATCGCCAGCACGACGATGGAAATGATCAGCGAGTAGGCTCCTCCCCGCAGAGCGATACGGTTCTGCGGTTTCTTTTGCAGATTTGGCAAATGATTGTTCTTCATCAGTTATACCTCCTTTTTTCCAGAGACTGTACGGACAGGAATAAGAAGAAGGCGATAAAGGTCAGGTAGTAAACAATGGCAGTCAGGTCGAACACGCCGTTGATAAATACGTAAAACCGTTCAAACAGGGATAACTGCGTCATAATATTGGGAAGCAGGCCTTCAAATACCGTCGAGTCGTAGAGATACAGCGCCACCAGCACTGCGATCAGGACAATGCCGATCCCATACGCCAGCGTCTTATTTTTGGTCAGATATCCGATCAGGGCTGCCAGAGCCACCAGGATCACGCACAGAGCAGCCAGGGAACCAAAAGCCGTGGCGGAAACGTATTCCGACAGGGTGACGCTGAAGTAGTTCAGCAAAATCACCGCCACGCCGATGCCCGCCGCAAACCCCTGATTGTCCGTCAGGGAGGAGATAAAGACGCCCAGAGCCAGCAGAGCGGCTCCCATCACAAAAAACGCGAAAATGGACCCGTAGGAGGTGGGCAGATACACATCCCCGTACCGGGCAAAAATCAAAGGATACACGCTGATAATACACAGCGGGATCAGATACACCACCAAAAGGGCCAGGAATTTGCCCAGGATCACCTGGCTGGTGGTGATGGGCAGGGCGTACAGAAGCTGGTCCGTCTTCTGCTTGCGCTCCTCTGCCAGGACCCGCATGGTCAGAATGGGAACGATCACCGCAAATACCATGCAGCCGTAGCTTAACACGTACTCAAAATTGCTGACTGCCTCGTTGATGTTGTACACCAGGGCACCCAGTCCTATGAAGACCAGCAGGAAGGCTCCGAACACATAGGCCGTCAGCGAGCGGAAATAAAGTCTTAATTCATGTTTCAATACCGCTATCATTTCTTCTCCACCTCACTCTCTGTCAGCTCGATAAAGACGTCCTCCAGGCTGGCATTCTTAAGGCTCATTTCCAGCAGCGCCCTTCCCTTGCGGGCATAGGCGAAGAAAATGGCTCTGGAAGCCGTATGTATATCCTTTTCATTGGTCTTGATATGAGCTGTCACATATTCTCCGCTGTCGTCTACCTCCACGGACGCGATATAGGGAACCGCTGCCAGAAGCTCCCGGGTCTCCTTGGCCGTCCCCTCGGCGGTGATGACGATCTCATTTTGCGATTTCATGCGCTTCTCCAGATTGTCCGGATCGTCAAAGGCGATGAGCTTCCCCTTGGCGATGATGAGGATCTGGTCGCAGATGGCCCGCACTTCCGACAGGATGTGGGAGCTTAAGATCACCGTGTGGGTCTTGCCCAGCTCCTTGATCAGATCGCGGATCTCGATGATCTGAAGAGGGTCTAAGCCCACCGTGGGCTCATCGAGAATGATCACCTTGGGATTCCCCAGAAGCGCCTGGGCGATCCCCACCCTCTGCCGGTAGCCCTTGGAAAGGGCCGAGATCCGGCGATTTCGCACATCCGCGATCCTGGTCTGATCTACGACCTCCTCGATCTGCCGCTTCAGCTCCGCCCCCCGAAGTCCCTTGGCTTCCCCTACGAACCGCAGATACTCCACAGGCGTCTCGTTCATATACAGCGGCGGCTGCTCCGGCAGATAGCCGATCAGCCTCTTGGCCTTGTCAGGCTCCTCGAAAATATCATGGCCGTCAATCTTCACCGTTCCCGCCGTGGCGGACAGACAGCCGGTCATGATATTCATGGTGGTGGATTTTCCGGCGCCGTTGGGTCCCAGAAACCCATAGACATGTCCTTCGTTAATCTCAAAGGAAAGGTCGTCAACGGCCATAAAATCGCCATAACATTTTGTCAAATGTTCCACTGAAATCATAGCGTACGTTCCTCCTTAAAACCTTAATCCTAGTAAGTATATGAAAGGGGACTAAAGGCAGACTAAAGAAACTGATGAAAATTCTGTGAAAAAAGGGCGGAGTTTCCGGCACCGGCTTCACAGGAAACCTTTCCCATGAATCGGAACCAAGAACTCCGCCCAAACCGCGCGCCTGAATCCTGCGCCTTATTATCTCAGCACCACCTTAAACCCGATGCGCCCGGCCCCTTTTTTGTAAGCAAAAATTTCGCCCTTATGCTTCCCCACAATGGCCTTGGCGATGGACAGGCCGATGCCGAAGCTTCCGGTGAAGGTCCGGGACTTGTCCGCCCGGTAGAAGCGGTCAAACAGCCGGTTCAGCTCCAGATTGTCCACATCTGCGCAGGAATTGTCCACACAGATCACGGGATGGCGCTTCATGGTCAGGGACAGGCGGATGGTCCCGCCGCTGTCACAGTATTTCACGGCGTTGTCCAGGAGAATGGAGATCACCCGGCGGACCCCGGCCTCGTCGCCGCAATAGGTGACGCCGTCCTGCACACAGGCAGTGAGGGGCGTGCCCTTCCGCCTGGCCAGCGACTCAAATTCCGACACCGTATCCCGCACCGTGTCGCTTAGGGAAAAGGCCGCCGGCTCCATTTCCACCTGATCCTCGTCCATGCGGGAGAGGGCCACCAGCTGCTTTCCCAGGGCGCTCATCCGCTCGCCCTCCGCCCGAATGTCCTCCAGCCACTCGTTTTTGCCCACCTCGGCCTCGGCAATATCCAGATTTGTCAGTATCAGCGTCAGCGGCGTTTTCAGCTCATGGTTGGCGTCGGTGATAAACTGCTTCTGCTTCTCATAGCTCTCCGCGATGGGCTTCACCGCCCTCTTGGAAAAGATCAGGATCAGGACCAGAATGATGATAAGGCTTCCCAGCATGACTGTTCCCGCCGTGAACAACTGGATCCTGGACATGGAGCGGTTCATACTGCCATCCACAAACACCACGGCCTGTCCCTGGCTGGTCTCATACACCTTATAGCGGTATCCATCCATCCAGCCCCGCGGGCGATCGCGTTCCAGCGCCTTCCCGGCGTACTCCCGGGCGGTCTCCTCCGTGATGGAGGAGATGAACTCAATATCCTCCGATATCACCTCCCCCGCCCGGTTGAAGCGCACGGTAAAGAACCGGGTGCTGAAACGGGTCTCCGCCGAAAAAAAGTCAAAGAAGCGGTCCGCCCCCGGAGGAAGGGGATTTTCCTCGTCAAAGTCCGGGAACACCCCGTCGTGGTCAGAAATCTGGTCCGTCAGCAGATCCATGGCCTCGTTAAGACGGCTCGTGCCTGCCCCCCAGATGATGACAAAGATCAGGGCGAAGACGCCTATGACCGTCAGGCCGCAGATCCATACCAGCTTTTTTCTCAGACTGTAGATCATGCCCCTTCCTCCAATATATAGCCGGCGCTGCGGACAAAGCGGATCTTCACGGGAGCGCCGATGGCCTCCAGCTTCTTGCGCAGGTTGGAGATATGCACCCACACCACGCTGGTATCCACGCCGGTCTCCCAGCCCCAGATCTTGGTGATGAACTGCTCTGTGGTGACGATGATGCGGGGATTTTGCATGAGGATCTCCATCACCTGAAATTCCTTGCCGCTGAGATTCTGGGTCCTCCCGTCAAAGAAAACCTCATAGGTGGAGCAGTTTAACTCCATCCCGTTGAACTTCAACAGCTCCGGCGTGTAGGTGTCCCTGCGCCTTAGCATGGCCCTTAAGCGGGCCAGGAGCTCCGAGGCGGCAAAGGGCTTGGACAGATAGTCGTCCGCCCCGGCATCAAGCCCCTCCACCCGCTGCTCCACCTCGGTTCTGGCGCTTAAAAACAGGGCCGGCGTGGTGATACACTGCTCCCGCAGCTTTTTCAGTACCTGAATGCCGTCCAGCCCCGGCATCATAATGTCTAGCACCAGCCCGTCGTACTCCCCGGACTCCGCATAGCTTAGGGCGTCCGTGCCGTTGGTCACGCCGTCCGCCGCAAATTTGTTGATCTCCAGGATGTGCAGGAGCGATTTCAACAATCTTGGATCATCCTCCGCAACTAATATACGCATGGTTCTCCTCCTTACGCCTTCTGTCAACAGGAACCACAGGCCCAATTTGTGACGTCATGGGAAACGGCTTCGCCGTCCGTAAACTCCATCATGGCCCTGCAAAAGGTATAATTATGATAATGGATTTTTTTATTCATGTCAACGTTCGTTTTCTGTTCCTGGGGTGGGGAAATTGGCAACCTAACAGTTTTTGTCAGGAGGACGCCCTGGACAGCGATTTTGTTCACGCAGACACGTAAATCGCTGTCCAGGGCTGCTTCCCGACAAAGGCTGAAAATTTTGCCAATTTCCCCACCCCTTGAGCAGTAGCTTTCCGCCTCCGGGCGGCGCGCATAAAATTTTACATTCATTTTACCTGGGTATGATTGCGGACCCGGCCTTTTGTCTGCTACATTTTTTTCAGACGGAGGCAAGCTCGATGAAGCTGTGTATCAGTTTCAAATCGGCTGTGAATAGTAACAGATTCATAGAAAATCAGAAAGCCAGGGAGGACAGACCATGGAACAGACGATGATTTGCGAAGAAAATGCCGCGCAGTTTTTATTTTCCTTTTTGCAGAAGCAAAACTCAAAAAAATTCCTGCTGGTGTGCGACAGCGCGTTTCCCTTTTTAAAGCTCTCGGAGGAATTTGAAAAATGCCCGGTTCCCTTCACCACCTTCCTCCAGTTTGCCCCCGGCACTCGGTCCGAGGACATCCGCATGGGCGTGAAAGCCTTCCGGGACCGGGGCTGTGATACCATTGTGGCGGTGGGCGGCGAGAGCGCCATGGAGGCGGCCCGGCGCATCCGGTGGTCCTGTGCCGGACAGTCCCGTAAAAAACAGCCAAAACCAGAGCCTGCCGACACTCCCATACCGCTGGTGACGGTTCCCACTTCAGGCGCTGATTTTATCGGCTAGGACTATGAAAATGGTCTCCGATACAGTCAAGCGGAAATCGCTTGATGTAGGAACGGCTGGCGGGAAATCCGAACCGCATCCCCCGAAACAGCGACACCGCAGGCCGTGAGGGCAAAAAGTCCCACCAGCGCAGCGGCCAGTATGACCTGTACCTGTCTCCTCTTCATGTAAAACCTCTTTCTTAAGCCATTAATTTCCTTTTTCTGCTTCCCGCTTCCACTTGTTCAGTTCGTCTAATTTTCCCTTCAGCTCCTCCTGCTCCCGCTTCAGCTCACCGATCTGAGACGCGTGATGTACTTCTATCCCTTCCAGCTCTTTCCTGACGATCCCCACAAGAACTGCCAGAAGAATGAACAGAACAGGGACGGCGATCAGCAGTACAACACGGAAAAATGTCAAACAAGACGAAAAGTCTACCGGTTCATTAAATAATATTCCTGCAATCGGAATCATAAGAAAACCATATAAAACAGTAAAAATAATAACCACAACAGACAAATTCCGTAACTTACTCTGCATCTTCTTCTCTCCGTTTCTTTACAATATAATATAACTAACCCACGAGTTACTTATAGTATAAACTATCTGCTGTTCATAAAATCTCACATCTCAATTATATATATACGTTCCTTCTACATCAATGGCTACAGAATTCACATTCTGCACATAGACCTTGTAATACCCCGTATGATATGCCTCGAACTCATGAAATATGACACCACTCTCTCGTACGTATGACCTGACACCCGTAGGCCTCACAATCCCTATCATCAAGTCCTGATCCGTATGATTCAGCATTTGAACCGTTACGCTTATCCTCTGCCCCTCCTTCACATAAAACTCCCCCGTCGTCTTAATCGAAGACTCCGGAACCGTCCATTCAAAACTGCTGATTGATCTGGTCAGGGCAGTCGTTTCTCCGACTTCCACTTTAACGCCGCTGTCAAAGGCTTCCGCCGTATATTCCGTAAGCTCCGCCGCCTGTTTCTGAACGGGCTCCTCCATCAGCACGTCCGTGGCCTCGAACCAGCTCTGATACAGCCGGGCCGCCCCGTCCGTGGCCGCCATGACCGTAGCCGAACCGGAGAAGAACAGGACGACGCTGATGAGCACCGCCGCTCCCACCGGCTTTCTTTTTATTTTACGTATTTTCTTCATATGCTTTATCCTCTCTGCCAATTCATTTTTATTTTCCAATAGCTGCACTGAAAAATGTACATTTCCCTGGCTGATGCGTTCCGCAATGCCCACAAGACAGGAAAAATACGCCTTGGGGTCCTTCGTCCGCTCACAGACGCGGGCGTCGCAGGCGAACTCGCTCCAGCGGTTCACCAGCCGGCTCAGCCACCAGACCATGGGGTTAAAATACTGAAGCACAACGATGAGCATTGCCAGGCGCTTCAGCAAAATATCCTTCTGCCGGTAGTGGGTCAGCTCGTGGAGCAGTATCATCCGCAGCTCTTCTCCGGTGTATTCCCGTGCCCCCAGAAGCACCCGCGGGCGGAATACCCCGGCAAGGCACGCCGTCTCCGTCCCATAATTTCGCCGGAGCCGGACCCGCCCCTCCGGTATTCCCATCTCCCTGCACACATCCGCAAACATCTGCTGCTCCCAGCTCTTACAGGCGAAGCTTCGCCGAATCCTCCGAGCCAGCCGGACTGCCTGAAGGATGAATTTTGCCGCCACCAGCAAGGCTCCCAGCGCCCACAGCAAACAGCTTCCCCGGCATACCAGCAGGATTTCAGGCGTTTCCACCAGGAATGTGCCGCCCCATCTGCCGGAATTTTGATTGATCCAGTCCACTCCCAGATAGACGAAGGGGATCAGGAGCAAGAGCACAACCGCCCGAAGCGCCCCGTAATACCACCTGACATACCCCCATTTCACCAGCAGCCGTCCGAGGAAACGCCATAAAAGCAACCCCAGACTTCCGGTAAAGGTAGTGAGCAGCAGAATTGCAGGAACCTCAATCTCCATTCCCATCCCAGTCATCCAACATCCTCCTCAATTCTGCCAGTTCTTCCTTTGTTATCTTCGTCCCCTTTGTGGACTGAAATACGGAGCATACAAATTCTGACGCGCTGTCTCCGTACCAGAATTTCCGCTGTTTTTGAAGCATCTGCTGCATATACTCTTCCTCCGTTTTCAGCGGATGTACGTAAGCGGTACGTCCGGCCCGGTAATTTTTCACAAAGCCCTTATCTGACAGGCGGATCAAAAAGGTCCGAATGGTGGTGATGGCATAATCCTTGCCGTAATTTTCCTTCAGTCTTGTCTGAAGCTCCATAGTGGAAATATCCCCGGGGCTGTCCCAAACGGCCTTCATGATAAGCGACTCGCTGGCAGTCAGATCCTTCGCTTCCTCTTCGTCAAAAAACATACTCCACATCCTTTCTCTCCCACCGTGGTGGCTTTGCCTAAAATTTAAACGTTTCTTTGTTTAATATACTACTATATTAGTCTTTGCATTGCAATACTTTTTTCTGTTTTTGTGGATTGCGTCTGCATTTTACCTGTTTTTTACACACATTTCACAGTTTCATGATTTCAGTTTTATCCGTTTTTTTCTATACTATAGAATTGGATGTTTATAAGGTAGGGGGCAAGCGACATTTTCCCCCACCCCATCTGCGAACTTTTCCAGTCTGATTACTGACCCACCGTGACCGGTAACCAGATTTTTTCATCCCGACCCCGGTTTTTCAAAACAGGGGCCGTATACTATGTACAGGAGGAATCTGTTGCATGAACGACGAGCACAAAATCATCCAACAGGTCTATGCGGCAAAGGAGGACGTGCAGGCCGCCGATGCCTTGATCCGCGCCTATCTGCCCTTTATCAAGGCGGAAACAGCAAAATTTTTAAAGAGGCCGCCCGTGGAGGGGCATGACGACGAGCTAAGTATCGCCATGATGGCCTTCCATGAGGCCATCGGCGGCTATTCCCGGGCCCGGGGCGCTTTCCTGAAATACGCGGCGCTGCTGATCAAAAGCCGTCTCATCGACTACAACCGCCGGGAGCGCAGACACAGCCATGTGGTTTCCCTGGACACTCCGGCGGGGGAGACAGACACAACCCTTGGGGAAACTCTGGCAGATGAAAAAAATCACCAGGAGGAGACGGCTGAACGGGACGCCACCCGCAGGGAGATCCTGGAGCTGACCCGGCAGATGGAGGAATTTGGCGTCAGCCTCAGCGATGTGGCGGACAACTGTCCCCGGCAGCAGCGAACCCTCAACGCCTGCCGAAGAGTCTTAAGGTACGCCCAGGAAACCCCCCAGCTTCTGGAAGAGCTTCTTCAGACAAAGAGGCTTCCTATGGCGCAGCTTACCGCAGGCAGCGGCGTGGAGCGCAAGACCCTGGAGCGGCACCGGAAATACCTGGTAGCCCTTCTGTTGATCTACACCAATGGATATGAGATCATCCGCGGCCACTTAAAGCAGGTCATGAAAAATCTCTCTGCTGACACGCCCGGATATCAGAATCAAGGAAAGGAGTGGTAAAGCAATGCGTTATCTTGTTATGGAATGCCACCCCGGTTATGCCATCCTTTTAGATGAAGAGGGCCGTTTTTTGAAAGCGGCAAATTTTTGTTATGAAGTTGGGCAGACGGTATACGAACCAGTACTGATGAAGGAGCCCTCCTCCCCATCCGGGCAGCGCAGGCTCCTCCGCTGGGCCAGCAGCGGAATGGCGGCTGTGGCGGCCTGCTTCCTGCTGTTCTTCGGGCTTCGTTATTATCAGAATTATGTGCAGCCCTATTCTTCCATTTACCTGTCCATCAACCCGGAGGTTCAGATGGATCTGAACCGGCAGGGCACGGTGGTGAAGCTGACCGGAACCAACGAGGACGGCGTGAAGCTACTTAAGGGCTATGACGGCAAAGGCAAGGATAAGGTGACCGCAGCCGACGAGCTCATCGACCGGGCCATCGACATGGGCTTTCTGTCGGAGGGCGGGCAGATCTCCTTCTCCATCGACTCCCCGGACGAGGCCCTGTTTCAGGAATACGGGGTGGAGCTGCGCACAAAGGTCACCGAGCATCTGGACGGACGGATCACCGTCACCATTGAGGTCGTGAACCACCGGACCGGGCAGGGAGAAGCGGGCCAGGAGGGCACCGGCACTACACCGGAGCAGACGCCCCCTTCCGACCCACCCGCCTCTGATACGCCTGCCTCTGACTCACCCGCCTCCGACTCGCCCACCCTTGATACGCCTGCTCCCGCAGATACCGATTACGGGCCTAATAACGATGGCGTTACCGACTATACACAGCCCGCAGACCCGCCCACTCCTGCGGACACCGATTACGGGCCGGGCAACGATGGTGTCACTGATTACAACGACACGGATTATGGACCTAATAATGATGGTGTTACCGACTACAGCGACACGGATTACGGGCCTAATAACGATGGCGTTACCGACTATACACAGCCCGCAGACCCGCCCGCTCCCGATACGCCCACTTCGCAGCCCGCAGACCCGCCCGCTCCCGCAGACACCGATTATGGGACGGGCAGCAACGGCATCACTGACTATACTGACGGGACCACCGATTACGACCCGGGCAACGTGGAGGGCGATTCCGGTTACGACAGCGATGATGCGAATGATGATGGCGATGATGACGGAGAGGACGATGAGGAGGATGACGACTAATTAATGTTTACTATTCGGAACGAATAGTATTGACACCACCTGCATCAGAGCATATAATATTCTTAATAGATTAGATAAAATAATTCTAAAATATTAAGAATGGAGTTGTAGCGATGCTATACAATTATATAAAAGAACATTACAAGGAAGCAGAACCCATTTTCTTTTCGGATTTGGGAAGAGAGGATATTACAAAGTCTGCCTTAAACCAACAGCTGAAAAAGCTGTGCGAAAAAGGTTTGTTACAAAAGTATGATACCGGAGTATATTTTATCCCTAAGAAAACCTTGTTGAATTCCGCCATCGGACCAAATGCGGATATGGTGGCAAGATATCGCTTCATCTCAAAGGGCGATAATATAGATGGCTTTTACGGCGGTAATTCCTTTGCTAATCAGATCGGAATTACCACCCAGGTCCCTCAAGTGGTTGAAATTGTAAGCAATAATACCAACTCGTCAGACAGAGTGGTCCGGATTGGTAACCGGCGATTTTATGTGCGAAAACCAATCGTACCGATAACAAAAGAAAATGTATATGTCCTGCAGATGCTGGAGCTATTGAAAAATCTTGACGCATATTTAGATTATTCCTATGAGGAGGCAAGTAAGAAATTTGCGGAGTATATATCTATTCACGGAATCAAAAGAACGGATGTGGATCTGTATATCAGAAAATATCCAATGTCTACATTTAAATACTATTATGAATTGGAGTTAGATCATGTACTTGCATAAAGAAAACAGAGAACTGTTCCGTGATGCAGTCTTATTGGCTTCACAGAAACTGGAAATCAGTGAAGACATTGTAGAAAAGGATTATTATGTCACTTTGATTTTGAAAAAGCTTTCTTCGATTGAATATCCTGTTGTTTTCAAAGGAGGAACGTCCCTTTCCAAGGCCTTTCATGTAATCGACCGATTTTCCGAGGATATCGATATCACATTTACAGAGCATCTTGGTGAAGCAAGAAGAAAGAAACTGAAATATAACATATTGAAGCCTATCGCAGATGAATTGGGACTTGTGATTCCCAACTTTGATTCCATAGAAAGTGATAAAAATCTGAATCATTACGATTTTTACTATGAGTCAGTGGTCGGTGACAAAAATATAAATGCAATTCCACCTTATGTCAAGTTGGAAACATCCTTAATGTCCTACGCATTTCCTACAGAAGAAAGGGAGCTTAGTAACTATATATTGGACGCTTTCGGCACTGAGGAAAAAGAACTTATTACAACATACGATTTAGGCACAGAATTGGCTGAGAGAATATTTTCGTAAAAAATTTTTCATATTACCCCGTTTTTCGTCCCTGTCCTCCGTAATCTATGAATATAAAGCAAGACAAAACCATCAAAATCAAAAACGAGAGGAGAAATTGTTATGAAATTAAGAAGAAATTTATTTACAGCGGTGTCTTCCCTGGCTGTCCTGTCCGCAGTCCTTCTTACCGGCTGTGGCTCCCCTGCCACAGAGGGAACTCCCTTACAGGAGACCGGAACCCTTACCTTAAGCGTCAATCCGGAGATCCGTATTGACTACAACAAGGACGGCCAGGTCACCGCCCTGACCGGCCAGAACGAGGACGGGAAAAACATCGTGGCGGCCTACGGCGATTACATCGGCAAAAGCTGCGATACCGTTCTGGCGGACTTGATTACGGAAATCAACGAAGCCGGCTATTTTGTGGATGACATCGACGGCAACAAGAAAAATATCGTCCTTCAGCTGGAGCCCGGCTCCGTGCTTCCCACCGAGGATTTCCTGGCGGATATGACCGCCAGTACCCAGGAGGCCGTCAAGGGACTGAGCCTTTCCTCCGGTATTGTGACCATCGATGATGACGATTACGATCCGACCTACGCCAAGGACGGCCAGCCCTCCCCCTATATCACCCTTGCGAAAGCCCGGGAAATCGCCCTGGCCCAGGCAAATGTAAATGCGGCGGACGCCGTATTTGACGATAAGGAATTTGACCACGACGACGGCACCCCTATCTTTGAGCTGGAATTTACCGCCAACGGAACGGAATACGAGTATGACGTCCATGCCGTAACCGGAAAAGTCGTAAAGGCGGAGCACAAGACCCTCAGCACACCGGCCACAAACCAGCCCGCCGGCGATCCGTCCACCGGAAATCCGTCCACCGGCACCAACGACACCGACTACGGCCCCAACAATGACGGCGTCACAGACTACAATGACACCGACTACGGCCCCAACAACGACGGCGTCACGGACTACAACGACACCGACTACGGTCCCAACAACGACGGCGTCACCGATTACAGCGACACCAACTATGGGGATACGCACTACGGGGACACCAATTATGACGACGGCGGCAGCGACTACAGCGACGACGATGATGATGACGACTGAAGCTCCCAGAGCAATTCCCCTGCGTCATGAGTTGAAGCACCAGATTTCTCCGGGGGAGGATCTGGTGCTTTCCGGAAGACTGCGAAAGCTGTTTTCCCACGACGCCAACGCCGGACCGGACGGAAGCTATCGGGTCACCAGTCTCTACTTCGATACACCCTACGACAGCGCCCTGCGCCAGAAGCTTGACGGCGTAAGCCGGAGGGAAAAATTTCGCCTGCGGTATTACGGCGCGGACACCTCCTTCCTGCGGCTGGAAAAAAAGTACAAGGAAAACCATCTGTGCGGCAAGCGCAGCGCGCCCCTGACGGCAGAGCAGGCGGCGCTGCTGCTTTCCGGGGACTACCGGTTTCTGCTTGCTTCCGGTGAACCGCTGCTTATGGAATTTTACAGTAAGCTGCAGGGCCAGGGCCTGCGGCCCAAAACCATTGTCCGCTATGAGCGGGAGGCCTTTCTCTATGCCCCCGGCAATGTGCGCATAACCCTGGACCGGAAGCTTTGCACCGGCCTTGGCTGTGTAGATTTTCTGAATACGGAGGTTTCTCTGCTTCCGGCCCTGGAACGGCTTACCGTGCTGGAAGTAAAATATGACGCTTTTCTGCCGGACCTTGTCCGCATGGCCGTGCAGGTGCCCGGACGCCAGGCCCTGGCCTGCTCCAAATACGCCCTGTGCAGGCGGTTTGATTAGCCGGGATACACACTGCCCCACGGGGCGCAGCATACAGAACGAGGAGGAACGGTTGCATGACCTTTCAGGATATTTTCAAATCCAGCTTTCTGGAACGCGTCGCCAGCGTTTCCATACTGGATACGGCGATTGCCCTTGTGCTGGCATTTTTGCTGGGACTGTTTATTTTCTTCATCTACAAAAAAAGCTACAGCGGCGTGATGTATTCCATGAGCTTTGGGGTGACGTTAGTAGCCCTTACCCTCATCACCACCCTGCTGATCCTCACGGTGGTCAGCAACATTGTGCTGTCCCTTGGCATGGTGGGCGCCCTGTCCATCGTCCGGTTCCGCACCGCCATCAAGGAGCCCATGGATATCGCCTTCCTGTTCTGGGCCATTGCCGCAGGGATCGTGCTGGCGGCGGGCCTGATTCCCCTGGCTGTGTTCGGCAGTCTCTTCATCGGCTTGGTGCTGTTTGCATTTTCCAGAAAGAAGACCGTGGACGCACCCTATATCTTGGTGGTTCACTGTGAGAACAGCCAGGTGGAGGAGCAGACCCGGCTCTTCGTGGCCTCCCAGGTCAGACGCCTCAATCTTAAGAGCAAAAGCGTGGAGGGCGGCTGCGTGGAGCTCAACTATGAGGTGCGCCTTCGGGATGACGACAGCGCCTTTGTCAACGAGCTGGAGGCCATGGAGGGCGTAAGACGGGTGGTGCTGGTCTCCTACAACGGCGACTATATGGGATGAGCCTATGATCAAGCACAGATACATCGACAAAATCTGTATCGGCGCAGCCGTTCTGGCAGCCCTTCTCACCCTGCTTCTGATGTTCGGCAGGGAGCTTGGGATTCCAACGGCCAGCGCCTCCCCAGGATACGCAGCGAGGCTGTTTGATGACAGCCGGGTGCACACCGTGGACATCCGCCTTGCGGACTTTGGCGTCTTCCTGGAAAATGCCGGGGAAGAGGCCTATACTTCCTGCACGGTAAAGATCGACGGGGAGGAATTTCATCAGGTGGGCCTTCGGGCCAAGGGAAACAATTCCCTGCGACTGACGGAGGAGTACGGTCTCTGCCGTTACAGACTGAAGCTGGAATTTGACCACTTTGTGGCAGGCGGAAATTATCACGGCCTGGACAAATTTTCCCTGGACGCCTCCTTCCAGGACAACAGCTATCTGAAGACCTATATGGTCTACGATATGATGACCTTTCTTAAGGTTCCCGCCCCCCTGTGCAGCTATGTGTGGGTGACCGTCAACGGGGAGGACTGGGGACTGTTCCTGGCGGTGGAAGAACCGGAGGAGGCTTTTGCCCGCCGAAACTTCGGATTGGATCACGGACAGCTGTATAAGCCGGACTACCGCTCCCTGAACGCGGAAAATGCCGATGTGGCCCTTCGGTACATCAACGATGACCCCAGGAGCTACCCCAACATTTTCGAGAACGCCAAATTCAAGCCCTCAGAGGCAGACCAGAAACGGCTCATCGAGGCCTTAAGGGTCCTGTCAACCGGGGAAGATCTGGAAAAGGCCATTCAGGTGGATGAGGTCCTTCGGTATTTCACGGTGCAGGTCTTTGTGATGAACTGGGACAGCTACATCGGCCATACAGGGCACAATTATTTCCTCTATGAGGAGGACGGCTTGCTCTCCATACTGCCCTGGGACTACAACCTGGCCTTCGGCACCTATGCCCTGGGTATGACCGACCCCATCCGGGATGCGGAGGTGCTGATCAACTACCCCATCAACACCCCCGCGGAGGGGGAGATCATGCGCAACCGGCCCCTGTACCATAACCTGATGAAACAGGACGCGTATTTTGCCCGCTACCACGCATATTTTGATACCTTTCTTGCGGAATATTTTGAGAACGGCCGGTTTGAAGCCACGCTGCGCCAGGCGGAAAAGCTCATCGCCCCCTATGTGGAAAAGGACCCCACGGCCTTCTGCTCCTATGAAGACCACCGGCTGGCTGTGGATACCCTGGCGCAGGTCTGCCTCCTTCGGGCCGAAAGCGTCCGGGGACAGCTCAAGGGTGAGATTCCGGCCACGCTCCGGCAGCAGCAGGAGCATCCGGGCCTGGGCGTGAACGCCTCCGGCGTACGGCTTCAGGATCTTGGGGATTTTGAGGACCTTAAGGAGGCGAAGGAGCGGCAGGAGGCGGCGCTTCGCCGTGTGTTAAACAGCGGCGGACCGCCATTTTCCGAATCCTGGGACAAGTTTTTACATGCATTGTAAAAGAATTTTCGGCATCTGACAATATTTCCGTAATATTTTTTGCGGCCTTGACTTTTCTGTTTCTTCCTATTATAATGCCTGTGAGCGACAAAATAATAATATTCGTCATCGGAGGACCGTGTATCGCAATACACATGGGAGAGCGAAATCCCTGGTTGGAGAAGATGTCGGGTGCGCCCGGTTATTGTAAAATAATCGGGCTTATTTTTTTTGAAACTATCTGGAGGACCGTAGTATGAATTCCACTGCTTTATTTTCAAAAACACCGCCCCTGAAGCTGTTCTTTCTGGCTTCTATCCCCGGAGCCGTCAGCATGCTGGCCTCGGCGTTATATCAGACCATTGACGGTATTTTTGTGGGGCAGTACCTGAAGGGTACGGCTTTCGCGGCGCTGAACCTGGCCATG
>CALWDR010000049.1 GCA_944376745.1 uncultured Lachnospiraceae bacterium | reverse complement strand
AAATGGCTGTGAATTATCGTATGGAGGGGTTCAGGTGTATAATCGAGTAAATCAAATTCTGGAACAATATCCGTTTACGGTCAAGGAGACGCGCAAAGGCCGGGGAGCCCTCATCCTGGATACGGACACGGGACTGAAAATTTTAAAGGAATACAAGGGTTCGGAAGCGAGAGCGGATTTCCTATATACCATACTTTCCTTTCTGAAGGAAAACGGGCAGCGGCGGGTGGACTGTATCGTAAAAACCAGGGAGGAATGCGCCATTGCCAAGGATACCGACGAGACCGCTTATCTGGTGCGGGACTGGTACGAGGGCCGGGAGTGCGATGTGAAAAGCCGGGAGGATGTGTTAAAATCCATCCGCCAGCTTGCCCATGTACATACCATCCTGCGTCGTTTTTCCCAGGATATCCCCGAATATCTGGTGGTAAGCCCCGACACCCTGCTCCTTGAGAACCAGAAGCACTGCCGGGAGATTAAGAAGGTGCGCCATTACATCGGTACGAAAAAGAAAAAGAATGATTTTGAGATGGAATTTGTCCGCTGCTGCGAGGATTTCCTGGAGCAGGCCGCCGCAGTCATGGAATTGCAGGAGAAGGAGCTTGAGACGGCAAAGGAACGGGAACAGTGCTACGGTATCTGTCACGGGGATTTCAACCAGCACAACGTGATCTTTTCCAGAGAGGGGGCCGCCATCCTGAATTATGAGCGGGCCTGCTACGATGTGCAGGCTGGGGATTTGGGAAATTTCATGCGGAAAATATTAGAAAAGCACAACTGGAACCTGGGCCTTGGGATGGATATGCTGGACGCCTATGACAAGGCCAGAAGCCTTAGGGACGTGGAGCTGAAGCAGCTTTACATCCGGCTGGCCTACCCGGAGAAGTTCTGGAAAATCTGCAACCACTACTACAACACCAGCAAAGCCTGGGTCTGCGGCCGGGATTTGGAGAAGCTCACCCGGGTGGCGGAGCAGGACGAGGCGAAACAGAGATTTTTGAAGGTGTTTTCCCATAATTTAATGCTGTGAAATGCAATGTTCGTAGGATGTGTGCAGAGAATTTGTGCGGGAGCTTCAGAAGAAAAATGCCCTGCCGTTCCGCTACACGAAAACAAAGCATATTTCCTTTCAACGGACTGCCAAAGCGGCATATTTCTTGGGGGAAACGCCCACTGCGCCGGTGAAGGTTTTATAAAAATTGCTGTAATCCCCAAATCCGCTTTTCTCAAAGGCCTCCATGGCGCTGGAGCCGGCATTTAAGCAGGCCTTGGCAATGCTCACCCGGCGGGCAGCAATGTACTTGTTGATGGTAGTCCCGGTCACCTGCTTGAATACCCGGCAGATGTAGGAGGTACTCACAAAAAAGTGGCTGGACAATTCCTCTATGGTGATGGGGTGGAGAATATTCCGGTTGATATAAACGATGATATCGTCCACCAGATGATTGTATTTGCTATCATCTTCCCGCGGGACTGCCGCCTCCTGCCCGTACAAGGCATTGACCATCACCATAAGCTCCATGAAAACCGACTGCTCTATAATATCGTGGGCAAAGCCATCGGCGGAGGTAATCTTGTTGACATAATACAGGAACCGGTTCTGCTGTTCCTTAGTCAGCGGTATCCGGTGGGGGAAAAGGTTCTCACGGACAGAGAAACAGCGGTCCAGATCCGTGTGTTCACTGGAGATTTGTTTTACATAATCCGGGTAAATGGAAATGATAATGCGCTCGTGGATACTGTTGTCAATCTGGGCCAGCTTGTGGCTTTCATACTGGTTGATGACAAACAGGTCCCCAGGTGCAATGCAGTAAAAACGGTTGTCAATGAGAAACTGCTTGCCGCCGCAGATGGAGTAGTACAGCTCATAACAATCATGGATATGCATATCCATGGTTTTTTCTTCTTTATACAGGTGCGCAATGGAAAAGGTTCTGGTGTTAAGGCAGAGGTCGATGGCGGCCTTGCAGGACGTAAATTCTTTCATTTCAGATTTCTCCCCTTTCTGAAAATTCTTCCTCCTTCCTGCTTGGTTCTGATTTTAGTATATCTATTTCGTAGGATAAAGTCAACCGGACTTTCCAGGGAAGTTCAAGATTTGCAATATTTTGTGTCGAAATTGAAAAGAAATCGCTGTCTCTTTTCGCTATACTATAAGTAGAGGATGTTTTCGTGACATGCAAAAAATGGCAGCCGTCGAAGCGTCCAATAATATTTTGAAAAAAGTAGAAGGAGATGAAGGAAATGGCAGGTTTTGTCAACAATTTCTCACTGGAGGGAAAGATTGCCCTGGTGACGGGGGCGTCCTATGGCATTGGGTTTGCCATCGCGTCGGCCTATGCGGAGGCCGGGGCCACCATTGTGTTCAACGATATCCGGCAGGAACTGGTGGACAAGGGGCTTGCGGCTTACGCAGAGAAAGGAATTGCGGCCCACGGCTATGTATGTGACGTGACGGATGAGAACGCCGTCCAGGAGATGGTGGCGGACATTGAAAAGAATATCGGCGTCATCGACATTCTGGTAAACAATGCCGGGATCATCAAACGGATCCCCATGACGGAAATGACGGCGGAGGAATTCCGCCAGGTGATCGATGTGGATCTGAACGCGCCCTTTATCGTATCAAAGGCGGTGATCCCTTCTATGATAAAGAAGGGCCACGGCAAGATCATCAACATCTGCTCCATGATGTCGGAGTTGGGCCGGGAGACGGTGTCCGCCTATGCGGCAGCCAAGGGCGGCTTAAAAATGCTGACCCGGAATATCTGCTCCGAGTACGGACAGTATAATATCCAGTGCAACGGAATCGGGCCCGGCTACATCGAGACGCCCCAGACGGCGCCCTTAAGGGAAATACAGCCCGATGGCAGCAGACATCCCTTTGACCAGTTTATTTGCGCCAAGACCCCGGCCAACCGCTGGCTGAAGCCGGAGGAGCTGGCAGGCCCGGCGGTATTCCTGGCTTCGGACGCCTCGGACGCTGTCAACGGCCATATCCTGTATGTGGACGGCGGGATCCTGGCTTATATCGGCAAACAGCCGGGCTAAGGGGCAGTGCCGGGCAATTTATAAAAAACCGGGAGGAAATGAAGTATGATCGCATTACAGGTACAGGGGAAGGACGGCCGGGTGAAGTTCTCCGCGAAGGGAGAAACTATCGATACCGTTTATCATGGAGCGTATCAGGAAGGGGATGTCATCGCGGTCAGAACCGGTGACGCGGAGTATCTGAAGGCGCAGCTGGATGAGGCTTTGAAGGAGAGCATCCTGTTTGTCCCCTATAAAAGTATCTCTTTTGAGATACCCTTTGGCGGCCTGATGGCCGGGTATGACCCCCAGGCATTTTCCGGGGACAGCCACAGGCTGAAGGTGTCGGAGCCCTCCTCAGAGGAGGCCTTCGGCACAAGGTGCATTTCCTTAAATGCCCATGACAGGAGAGGGCAGAGGCAGTATTATCCCCATGCCTACGCAAATATGGTTACCCGGGAGGCGCCCTGCTTCTTCGAGCGCAACGCCATCGACGGAGTCTGTGAAAATCGCTCCCACGGTGACTATCCCTACCACTCCTGGGCAGCCGGAGCCCGGGAGGACCAGGAATATTTCCTTGATTTTGGCACCGAAGTGGAGATTGAGAAGATCGTATTTTTCTTAAGGGCGGACTTCCCCCACGATGGCTACTGGAAACATGTGGAGGTGGAGCTGTCCGACAAATCCAGGACCGCCATGGACTTCCAAAAGACAGCGGAAGGACAGGCCCTGGTATTTCAGGAACCAAGAAGGACCAGGCTCATCCATCTGACCGGATTTAAACAGGGAACAGTTCCCTTTTCCTGGGCAGCATTGTCACAGATAGAAGTATATGGAAGATATTTGAAGGAGGATTATAGTAAAATGGAAATCAGAAACGCGTCAAATCCAAAGGATGTAAAATATTACACCACAGACAGGCTGAGAGAGGAATTTCATATCAGTAAGCTGTTTACCAAGGATAATATCCGCATGGTGTACAGCCACATTGACAGGATCATCACCGCGGGGCTTATGCCGGTGTATCAGGAATTAAGCCTGGAGGGCGGCAAGGAGCTGGCCAGTGAGTATTTCCTGGAGCGGCGGGAGATGGGCTGTATCAATATCGGCGGGAAAGGAATCATCACCGTGGATGGTGTGGAATATGAGATGAACCCCAGGGACGGCATCTATATCGGCAGAGGGAATAAGGAGATCAGGTTCCGGTGTGTGGACACCAATGAGCCGCCGAAATTCTATGTAAGCTCCTGCCCTGCCCACAGAAGCTGTCCCACTGTGAAGATCGACATTACCAAGGCCCGGAAGGTTCCCTGCGGAAGCGTGGAGGACTGCAATAAGCGGGTGATCAACCAGTACATCCACCCGGAGGTCATTGAGAGCTGCCAGCTTGCCATGGGCTTGACCCAGCTGGAGCCGGGTTCCAACTGGAACACCATGCCCAGCCATACCCATGACCGCCGTATGGAGGTGTATCTGTATCTGGATATGGGCGAGGACGACGCCGTGTTCCATATGATGGGAGAGCCGGGAGAGACAAGGCATATCGTGATGCACAACGAGGAAGCGGTCATCAGCCCCAGCTGGTCCATCCACAGCGGCGTGGGAACCAGAAATTACTCCTTTATCTGGGCCATGTGCGGGGAGAATCAGGAGTTTGACGATATGGACCATATCGAGACCCGGGAGCTGAGGTAGCGGACAGAGACGTTTCATGAAGGTAATTGAGAATAGCAAATGAGCTGTTTTTACAAGGGTTATGGATGAGATACAAAATCGTCCATAACTCCTTTTTTGGTCAAATTTGTAGCACATTTTTATATTTTTGTGGCATGTTTTTTGGGATTAACAAACCATATAATCAATTCAGAACATAGAAAGATCCGGAAATCCTGGGGCAGTCGCCGGAGAACTTACTAAGAAATGCTCTACGATACACTAAAAAAGAAGTGAGAGGAAAGAATGGCTATGAATCATGACCAAAACAGAGAATGGTGGCAGGAAGCAATCGAGAAAGTCAAAGAAAAGATGGAGTGGGTCAGCGAAAAATCCAAGGAGAAAATCCCCTACACCACCGTAAACGGAACCCATGATAACAGAGCGGACAAAAGCTTTGACGCGGATATGGGAATCTACTGGTGGACAAACGGCTTCTGGGGCGGGATGATGTGGATGATGTATCAGGAGACCGGGGAGGAGCGCTATGCGCGGATTGCCCGGTTTTCTGAGGAGAAGATGGACTGGTGCCTGCAGGATTTCTATGGTCTGCACCATGACCTGGGCTTTATGTATCTGCCCACGGCAGTGCTGGACTATAAATTGACAGGCAATCCCGATTCCAGAAGGAGAGCTCTGCATGCGGCCAACCTGCTGGCCGGGCGCTTTAATCCTGTGGGGAAATTTATCCGGGCCTGGAATGAACAGAACCAGCCGGGAAAGGATGTCCGTGGCTGGGCCATTATTGACTGTATGTTTAACATTCCCCTTCTGTACTGGGCAAGCGAGGAGACAAAGGACCTGCGGTTTAAGCATGTGGCCATGCTGCATGCGGACACGGTGATGGAGCATTTTGTCCGGGAGGATGGTTCCGTCCGCCATATTGTGGAACTTGATCCGGAGACCGGGGAGATGATCCGGGATTTTGGCGGCCAGGGGTATGAAAAAGGTTCCTCCTGGACCAGGGGTCAGACCTGGGGCATGTACGGGTTTCTGATGAGCTACTTACATACGGGAAAACAGGAGTATCTCGATACTTCCAAGCGGATTGCCCATTATTTTATGGCGAACATTCCGGAGGATGGGCTGATCCCAATTGATTTCAGACAGCCAAAGGAGCCTTGCTGGTATGACGATACGGCGGCGGCTATCGCGGCCTGCGGGTTCCTGGAGCTGGCGAAGGTGGTGCCGGAATATGAACAGGATATGTACCGGAGAGCGGCTTTGAAGCTTCTGAAGGCATTATATGAGAATCACTGTGACTTTACGAAGGATAACGATTGTATCCTTATGAAATGCTCCGGGGCATATCATGACAGCAGGCATGAGTATCCTATTATTTATGGTGATTTCTTCTTTATGGAGGCTTTGTTCAAGCTGAAGGGAAGCGGTATTTTTATGTGGTAGGCGGGGATTCCGGACGGACAAGCTCATGGTGGGCGCAGGTGAGGTCAAATATGTGACACCATTTTCCTGATTTGTATCATTTTATTGCTGTCAGGTTTTGATATATTGATAGCAGGTTGCCGGAACCGGAAAGTTCTATGTTATGATATAAGTTATGATATAGCCGGAGGGTAGTAGAGGAATGAGGATCATTGCAGGAGACAGAAAGAAAGTAAAAGGGAAAAGAGATGAGATGCCGCTGTTCTGTGTGGGGGCAGGCCGGGCAAGAGAGGTACTGCATACTTCCTTTATGGAGCAGCTTTGGGAAGTGCAGAAAGCGTGCGGGTTTCGCTATATACGGTTCCACGGGATCTTTGTGGACGACATGGACGTATACCGGGAGGACAGGAATGGAAATCCTGTTTTCAACTGGCAGTATGTGGATGAGGTTTACGACAGGCTGCTGGCGGCAGGAATCCGTCCCCTTGTGGAATTGAGTTTTATGCCGAAAGCCATGGCATCGGGAGAAAAGCCCCTCTGCTGGTGGCAGGGAAACGTGACGTTGCCGTCAAGTTATGAGAAGTGGTATGGTCTGGTAAAAAATTTTATCGTTCATCTCACGGAGCGATACGGGGAGGAGGAGCTTAAAAACTGGCTGTTTGAGGTGTGGAATGAACCAAACCATCCCGGATTTTTTACGGGCACACAGGAGGATTATTTTCGTCTGTATGAGTATTCTGTGAAGGCGGTTAAGGAAGTAAACGAAGGGTACCGGGTGGGCGGTCCCGCCACTGCGGGAAGTGTGTGGATCCGGGAATTGATTGATCATTGCTGTGGGAAGGGAATACCGCTGGATTTTGTGACCAGTCATGATTATGGCTGTCAGAGTGGCTTTGATGAATTTGGTGAGAAGCTGCACAAGATGGATGAGGACCCGGATTATATCATCAGGCGTATCAAAGCCGTTCACGCAATGGTGCGGGCTTCCTCCCGGCCAGAGCTTCCCATTTACTACACGGAGTGGAGCTCATCCTATTCCTCCAGAGACAATATCCATGACTCCTATATTCAGGCGCCGTATATTCTCTATAATCTGAAACGGCTGGAGGGATATGTCCAGGCCATGTCTTACTGGACCTTTACGGATGTATTTGAGGAGGCAGGGCCCTCGCCCACGCCTTTCCACGGGGGATTTGGCCTGCTGAACGAGCAGGGGATCCGCAAGCCGTCCTTTTACGCTTACGAGTATCTGGGAAGACTAGGGGAGACGGAGCTTTGCAATGAGGACAGCGACAGCTATATCTGTTGTGACGGGCATGATATACAGGTTCTGTTCTGGAATTATACGCACCAAAAACAGGATGAGGTGAATCAGCGTTTTTATATCCGGGACATCCCGGCTCCGGAAGCGGAAGAAGCTAGGATCTCCCTTTGCGGGATCGAGCCGGGGTATTATGTGGCGAAGCTTTACCGAACGGGGTATGGAAGCAATGACGTCTATGGAGATTATCTCGCCATGGACCGTCCTTCCTGGCTGAGCCGGGAAGCGGTAAAGGAACTGAAAGAGCGCAACGGCGGAGCGGCTGTTAGGACAGAGATTCTCCGCCTTGACGGGAAGTTCGAGACAGAAGTCAAAATGCGGGAGAACGACGTGTATCTGCTGGAACTGGTACGTCTGCAGCCTGCGGGAGGTTCTGGGGAGCATGCGTAATATGACGTCTGCTATTCCCAAAAAAAGAAAACAGGAGTGAGATGAGAGATGAGCAATAAGATTTACAAGATGAACGTTGCCGAGGGGATTTTTTTCGCTGCTTTTGACCGGAATATCTGCGACGACGGTCAGATCCGTATAGACGAAGGACGGATGGAACGAATCTGGGACGCTCTGGCTTTTTACGGCGGCCACGGTTTTACCATTCACTGGAAGGGGGAGGTGGAACTTGGAGTGTACGATCATTTTGAGGGGTTCCTGACGCTTCCGGCGGAGGCAGTGATGACGGTTACCGGTGTGGTGAACGGGCAGGAGGAGCTTCTGGTCCCGTCTGCCCGGGGAGATGTGAACCCTGTGGAGTTAAAAGGGAAATTTTCCGCCCATGGGCAGGGTGCTGTTCTGACAGACTTATATTTTAAGATGGAATCCCCCAACCCCGTAAATGTGGTGCTGGTGCGCTGGCTGGGGTTGCTGTGCTCGAAGCTGGAGGCGCAGGCCGAAGCGGAGGTGCCGGTATGGCAGGACGCCTGGGATCAGGAGATTAGCCATGACCGTGTGGGGAATCTGGAGAAGAATCTGGTGCTTGGTCAGGAAGAGGGGGAGCTGTTGAAGGAGCAGGTGGCCGGAGATGAGAAGCTGAAAGCATTTTTCCGGACCAGGGCGGAAGAGGGCATGGCCATCGACTGCCGTGCCATTATGAGGGAATATGCCCCCATTGGGGACTACCGTTTTGTAAGGATTAAAGACAGAGGAAGGGCCGTGGTGGAAGGACCAATCCAGAATCTGGCCATTGCGGGCTGGCTCCTGGAGGAACCCCGTTACAGCAGTCAGGCGGCCCGGCTGATCCTGGCACTGATAGCCATGAAATGGTGCGAAGGCCCCATCTGCGATCTGGAGGGCTCCAGCTTCCATCACGTCTGCTTCCGGGAGGACCATCTGCTGACAGAGGTGGTTCTTGCCATGGGATTTTTGGGCGGCGTTTACAGCCCCGGGGCGGAAAAGCGGGTTGCGGATAAAATAGAAGAAGCTTGGAAGGTGATCCACGGGAAGAACAGCGAGCCCGGTTACCGGAACTTTATGAATCAGGGAATTGTCGGACGCCGGGGGGAGATGCTGGGCGCTCTATATCTGCAGAAGGAAAAAGGCGGCTTTGAGCAGGTGATCGAGGACGTTTACCGAAGCCATACCGAACTGGTGAACAGATACCTCACCGGGGAAGGTCATTGTGCGGAAGGTGGGAACTATTATGAATATACGTTTACCACTTCTATCTTACTGTGGCATACCTATGCTAGATATAGCAAAAAAAGCTGGAAAGAGGTTGTGCCGGAGGTGTTCTGCCGGTCCGGCCGCTATCAGGAGGCTATCATGTCGGTGAACAGCCCCACGGGAAAACGGATACCGATAAACTGCGGAGGTGGGAGGGAAGTGTCCACCCTGCTACTGGTGTTTCTAACTTTGACCGGCGGTTTCTCGGAAGGAAACAATTATCTGGCGGCCCGTTTCGAGGGAGAGGAGCCGGAGCAGGAGGGGAATGCTTTTGACCGGCTGTTTTACCTGTATTACAAGGGACAGATCCAACCGCGTCCCTACTGCCGGCCCACCAGAGAGGAGATTTCTCTGCCGCAGTCCGGGCTTCTGACTTATCGGGATGGCGGCATCAAGCTCCTGATAGCAGCGGAGCGCAATCCCTATACGGGGCATTTCCATGAGGACCGGGGTATGGTGGTGCTGGAGGCAGAGGGGGAGATTCTGCTTCCGGATCTGGGTACCACTAGTTATGCCAATTCGGTTCATGTGGTGATGGACAAGCAGGAATATCACAATGTGGCCTGCCCGGCGGATCTCCGTATGCAGGCGGAGAGCGAAGCGGGCAGGAAAGCCGCTATGGCGGCGGGCAATCCGATCACCGAGTCCCTTACGGTCGAGGACATGGCTATGCCGGAGGCAAAGGTTCTGCTTCATGAGATGACAGACAGCGGATACCGCTTTGCCGTTGAGACGGGCATGCTGTTCGGAGACGGGATACAGGGAGTCCGGAGCGGGGAAATTTTCGGTAACATGCTGCGGCTTAAGGATTCCTGGACGTTTCCGAAGGAGCATCCGCTGATGGTGACTTTTTTGTCCTACGTACCTTGGAGTCTTTCGGAGGATGGGAAGACGGCTCTATCCGGAAGAATGACACTGACGGTTGAGTCCCGTACGGCGTTCCGCTTCGAGAAAGAGGAGGGAATGGTGGATTTTGACTGTACGCCAGTGTATATCCTGCGGATATTGACCCCTGCCGCCAGGGAGCAGCAGGTGGAGACCGCAATTAGCTGGTAGGCGTTCCTTTTCTTGACAGCGGAATGTGGGTATAGTAGAATTTAATCTACAGATGAGAAATGACTCCTGCCCAAGTGGAAAATCCTGCCAGGCAGGAGTCAATGCTTTGGTTATGTCACAGTAATATGAGGTTGGATGTAAAATGTATAAGCTTATTATTGCGGACGACGAGAGACGTATCCGCCAGGGTTTGAGGAATATTGTGGACTGGGAGAGCCTTGGCTTTCAAGTAATAGATGTTTTTGCGGATGGACAGGAGGTCATTGAGTATTTGGAATTTGCGATTCCGGATGTGATTCTTACGGACATTAAGATGAATCGCATTTCGGGAATGGAAGTCGCGCGTTACGTGTCCGAACACAGGCTGCCCTGCAAGGTGGTGCTGATCAGCGGCTATCAGGAGTTTGAACTGGCCAGGCAGGCCGTAAAATACGGGGTGGAGGATTACCTTCTGAAACCCACGGACGTGATGAATATTGAAGATACCTTCGGAAGGATCAGGGAGCGGCTGGATAAGCTTTATGAAGAACGCCGGAAGGCCAGAAGCGAGAAAGAACGGATGGCGGAGGCCATTCCGTTGCTGGAGGAGCGTTTTTTCACGGATCTGATCATGGGTGTGGCGGATAATGATGAATATATCCGGAATTGTATGGGGATCTTGTATCCCGATGTGGCTCCGGAGTGTTGCAGATGCCTGCTGGCGGATATTTATATTCTGGATTACGGACGTTTCATGGAGGAGGTCTGGGAGTACAGTTATGACCAGTTTGAGATTAATCTGGCTAATTTTTTGCGGATTTATCAGAATGAATATAGTTTTCATATTGTGTACAAGGCGGATAATCTGATTGAAGTTATGGGTATTTATGTGGGAGCTTCTCATAAGGAGAGTGGGATTCTAAAGGAGGGCAAGAAGTGGCCGGCTTTAGAAGAGGTTTCTGTGGAACAATTACTTTCGGAGCTTACGGCCAGCTTTCATTTTCAGGCAGAATATTTCATACGTCAGATTTGCGAGAGTATTTTTCAGATTAAAAGGCTGGACGGAGGGAATATTTTCTGGGGCGAGGAAGAAAACAGAGAAACGCTGTTTCAGCGTCTGAAGGAACAGAAGAGTCAGGTAATGTCTAACGTTATGGTGGGAAACATTGTGACAGCGCAGAAGCTGTTTCATAATATTTTGGGAGAGTTGAAGGTTCTGCCCATGGCCCAGAGAAATAATATGGTGATTGACATCCTGTCCACCATGCATACAGTATTGGGGGAGACGAACAGGAAGCTGGCGGATGCGATGGGTTCCTGCTTTGATTATCGTGCGGTGCTTTCCATCACCAGGCAGGAAGAATTGTGGGAGTATATGGACCGTATCTTTGATTGGATTAAGAACGCTAAGGAAAAGCAGGGATATCTCAGTGCGGACAGCCTTATCTCTAAGGCAAAGGAGTATATCCGGGATAATATTTACAGGGATATTTCTCAGGAAGAAACGGCCAATCATCTGTATATCTCGTCTTCTTATTTAAGCAGAATGTTCCGGAAGCAGACAGGAGAAAATTTCCTTCAGTATGTGACGAGAGTGAAAATGGAGACAGCGATTGAGCTTTTAAAGGATCCACAGTATAAAACCTATCAGGTCTGTGAAAAATTGGGATACAAAACGCCGAGGTATTTTTCCAGACTGTTTCGGGCTCATACGGGGATGAATCCCAGTGAGTACCGGGGAAAGGTTCTTCACATAGGCGGTGAATTTCATGAAGAGTAGCCGGAAATTCATCAGATATTTTATGGATTATAAATTTAACAGTCTGCTGGTGAAAAATGTCCGGCTGCTTCTTCTGCTGCTGGTGGTTCCCCTTGCGGGAGCCGCCTTTGTAAGCTACTATGTTTATGATGGCTCCCTGAGAAGGGAGATACGGACCGTCAGTAAGGAAACGACCTCCGATGTCTGCGCTGATCTGGAGAGCGTTCTGAAAGAAGCCAGGACAGAACTGACGTATATGGAACTGAGTACGGATGTGGATCTGTTCTTGTATGACGAGTATGGAAGGCAGTATAATTACAGCATCAACAATATTGTGAGAACGTTGAGAATGCCTGTGCTCGTTAAGGACTACGTGGAAAGCGTCTATATCTATTCCCTGCGAGGCAGTCGGGTTGTGGGTCTGGCGGGAGTGGCGGATTATGAGACGTTTTATGGAAAAGCGATGATGGACGCGTTCCTTGGGCAGGAGGAAAGAAGCATTATCATTGCCCGTGAAGGGGATGAGGGGGGATACTCCAGAAAGTATCTGACCCTGTTTCAGATGATAGGATACGGGAATCAGCTCCGGGGCGCGATCATGATGAATCTTAACTCGGAAGAGCTGCTGGAGGAGCTGTCTGTGCCGGAGGATGTGCGAATCTATCTGACGGACGGAGAGGAGATCTTGTTTTCTTCGGATCTGGATCTGGTGGAGCAGAGCGTGGATGTCATTCCCGGATACGACAGGCTTGTTCGCGACGGGGTATGGGATGACAGAGACATTGCTATGTCCTCCGAAACGGAGGACATTTTCGGGCTCAGGGTGATCACCGGGACGGTATTGGGGGAATATCATTCCCGACTTGGCATCATGCGGAATGTGATAATGAGCATTCTATTACTGATGTTGATGATGACTTTCGGGCTTTCCATAGTGATTTCCGTGCGGCTGTATCATCCAATCGGTCAGATTGTGTCCGCTTTCCAGGAGTACGATGGAGTGCCGGCAGATGAGAAGGAGCCCTTCACAGGAAAGGACGAGCTGGAATATATATTGGATTCCATTGAAAGGACAAGGGATATACGGAAGAATGTGGAGGAGGAACTGGTCTTGCGGGTGCGGCTTCTGAAGAAAGCGCAGGCGGTGGCGCTTCAGTCCCAGATCAATCCACATTTTCTGAATAACACCCTTGAGACGATAAACTGGATGGCGTTGGAGCAGTTGGGCAGGCACAATGAGATTTCCGAGATGGTGGGCTCGTTGTCTAAGATGCTTCGTATGAGTATGGAAAATACGGATGTTATCGTGCCTGTCCGGGAAGAGGTGGAGCATTGCGAGTATTATCTGGATATCCAGAGAAGACGCTATGAGGATAAGTTCCGGGTAGTGTGGAAAATCCCTTCCGAGATCATGGACTGCAAGATCATACGGATCGTGCTTCAGCCCCTGGTGGAGAACGCCATCTATCACGGAGTGAAACGGATGAGCGGAAAGGGGCTTATCACCATCAGCGGAGCATTGTCCGAAGAGGGAGAACAGGTAGAACTCATGGTGTCCGATAATGGTCCGGGGATGACCAGGACGGAACTGGGAGGACTTCGGAAAAGCATGCAGGGGGATATGATCCAGGAGAGCCGTCATATCGGCGTAACTAATGTAAATCAGCGTTTACATTTGTATTTCGGCAAGGAATACGGGCTTACGGTAGACAGCCGGGAGAATACGGGTACGGTGGTGACGATACGGTTCCCCAGGATCCGGTGACGAAGGCCGTCTGATGGAAAGGTTGTCAGGGCCGCTCTGCCGGTATACGAAGATGTACCGGCAGAGCGGCCATTTTGTTGTGTCACAGTAAAAATAACCCCCCTGCTATGCAGGGGGAGGGAAAATCTTTAGATATAAGTAATACTCCTGTGTTAAAATAGATGTAGGTCTGCAAACCACAAATATATAACACAGGAGGTCCTAATATGGACAATACCAGTTTAGCCCATAGTGTGTCCTGAATGCAAGAGGTTACCGAGAAGAATTTCAGTAACCGAAAAGCAATGCTTTTCGTGAGATGGAAGAAGGCCTTCCGCTAGGATACCTGTTTATTGTATGGGCGGCTGTCGGTGTTGAGGCTACAGGAGCATGACGCAGGCTCATGAAAGGAACAGGAGAATCCTGTGGCGTAACGCGAACCGAAAAATACAAGCTAACAAATATGCGAGTATGAAAGTAGGGATGAACGCTGCAGGCGAGGAAGAATCCGTAGTAGTGTTGAAGTTTCTGTAATGGGAATGGAGCAAAGGGATTCTGTCGTCAGAACTTTTGAAGGTAACAACCAGAAATGGGAGGATTACATGAAAGAAGGGAAAGCATTTCATATTTCACAAATGGAAGTCCTGAACGCCTACAAGGCGGTAAAGGTGAACAAAGGTGCCGGAGGAGTGGACACTTTCAATCCGCACATTCGATTGTTGTCACGGTTTATTCTACAATTAACAGTGACAATTTTTGTTTTCATACTTTTCAGGTTGAATATTAAAATAACACTGTTCGAAGGCAAATATGATGATAGGAAAATTTTAAATAATTGATTGACAAATCCGGCAATAAGTTATATACTTATAACATAATAATAAATATGTAACGAGGTGTTTGCCGTGTCAAAAGCTCCGGCTGTTGATTATGCATTGAAAATTATCGAGTTTCTCGCCAGGTCAAATGGTGAAGTAGGTATTTCGGATATCTGCAACGGTCTTAACATAAATAAAAATGCGACTTCGAGAGTGCTTGATGCGCTTATGGAGCAAAAATGGATTTATTTAAGCAATGTTGGGCAAAAGAAATACCGGCTTACAATGAAACCGTTTTTCGTTATATCAAAAAGTATTGAGAAAAATAATGTTGTAAAAATTTCCAGACCGTATTTAGAGCAAATACACAGTGTATTAGGCGATTCGGTATATCTCGGAATCAAAAAAGATGATAAGGTACTTTATGAGCTTCATTTTGATTCGGTAAAGGATGTCAGAATTAACGGTTGCGTCGGCGGAGAATATCCGCTTCATTGCTCGGCTCCGGGAAAGGTTCTTTTATCTTACGGCGAACGAAGTGAAATTGAAAAATATTTCAGTAGTCCCATAACAAAAAGAACCGAAAAAACCATAGCTACAGCCGACGCCTTTTTTAAAGAGGCGGAAAAAATAAGGGAAAACGGCTATGCCATTGATGATGAGGAGTTTGCAAAGGGCATAGTATGCATTTCCTGTCCATTGTTCGACAGTAACGGGCAGACGGTTGCGGCAGTCGGAATTTCAAGCCTTGCTTTATATGATGATATTGATTCGCTCATCAATGAAAAATACCCGATGATTAAAGAGGCTGCGTATAATATTTCGCTTAGTCTCGGCTATAAGGAGGAAGCTTAATTATGCCGCTTTGCAATTATTCGATCGATACATATGTAAGAAATAGATTTTTTGACCGTCTTAACACTTTGCCTCCTACGGAAAGAGCGGCAGAAAAGCTAAGGCTTGAGATTGAGGCACTCCCAGAACGGCGATACAGACGGCTTTAACGGCGAGCTTGACGAACCCGGCGAGCCTATAATTTGGAACGGAAAATTGATTGTATCCTGTTTTGACGCGGTAACAAACGATATAGTTGTTAATACAAAATGTGAGTTTCCGGCAACATTGGCACAAATTGAGCTTTGAGGAGGTGGCAATTATGCCAAATCTTGAAAAAATAAAAGAAATGGTATTTGAAACGGATAACGAGGCCTGCTTTATTGAAAGAGAGCGTATTTTGCAAAGACTGGAGTGTGAATTCAAGAATTATGATAAGACGGATAAATACGCGCTTATTTTTTCACGCCTGTTAAGCGAGGTCTCTACTCCGATAGAGGACTGCGATTACTTTGCGGGCAGGGTTAAGGAAGCGCTGCCGGACCCCGGAATGAACGCGCCGAATTGGTTGCTTTTTTCTACGGGTCATATGAGCTTTAATTATTCGGAAATTCTTAACTGCGGACTAAAGGGTATGCTTGAAAAAATCAAAAAAGCAAATACCGACGGTGAAACGGCGGTATTTGCTCAAAATGCCGATATTGTGGTTTCGGCTGTCAGGGATTTTGCAAAGCGTTATTCGGCTACAGCTCGTAAGAAAGGCTTTGACAGAATGGCGGACGTGCTTGAAAGGGTGCCGTATGAGCCTGCGTATGATTTTTACTCCGCATTGCAAAGCGTGTGGCTTATACATATGATAGCAAGCTGTTACGTAGGAAGCCGCGATTATGCATTCGGCCGTTTTGACAGCTATATGCTTCCGTTTTATTTAAAGTCGCTTAAAAACGGTATGACAGAAGATGAGGCAACCGAGCTTTTGGCAGGATTTTTAATTAAAACAAATGAAATATGCGGCAGGTCAACCCATAATTATAAGCAAAAGCCGGTGCTTTGTCAGGCTTCAAAGCAATATGTAAATATAGGCGGCGAAGAGCCTAACGCATTTTCAAAAACAGTGCTTAAAGCAGCTATGAAAGCAAATATGGCTCAGCCCGAAATAAACGTTATTTTAAAGCCAGACGCCGATAATGAGTTTACCGACGCTGTTTTTGAAGCAATGAGCGTTCTGACCGACAAGCTTCATATTTATAATTATGACATTATATTTAACGCGCTTACTAATAAAGGTATCGATGAGCCTACGGCAAAGGATTTCACCTTTTCCGCCTGCTGTGCTTTTGACCTCAACTACCACTCCTACCGTCTGGAATATTATGTTCCCGTACCGCAGCTATTTCTTAAAGCCCTTAAAAAGCAAAACTATGCTTCACTCGATGAGCTTGTAAATGCGGTAAAGGAAGAAATACGCGCGGATATTCAAAGAGACGTTGACGAAAAGGAAAACAGTTTTGAAAATAAAGAATTCGCAAGACAGGCATTTGTTTTTGACGGACTGTTTCTAACCGACAGCTCCTACGAGTGCCGCTTTGCCTGTGACGGCAGGGCAAAATATACGGTTTATAACGCTTTTTGTCCCGGTGTGGCAACCATAGGCGACTCGCTTATGGTTTTGGATAAGCTTGTTTTTAAGGAAAAAAGGCTTGAATACGGGGAATTTATTAAGATACTTGAAAATAATTTTGCGGGTAATGAAGAATTAAGACAGGAAATACTGAGCTTTACAAAATTCGGAAACGATACCGAGGTGGACAAATATACAACCTTTGCGGGAAACATTTTCCTTGATGCGGCAGACGGAGTAAGTCTCAAGGAAAACCGATACCTTATCGGAGGATTTTATTCCTTAGAGCGAGATAATTCATGGAGCGGTGAGGTCGGAGCTACGCCCGACGGCAGGCTTAGCGGAGAGCCGTTTTCCGAAAATCAGTCTCCTACCTACGGAGCGGACCGAAACGGTATAACCGCTTTGCTTAAAAGTGTCGCAAAGCTTCCGTTTTACCGCACCGCAACGGGAGGACTTAATCTTACTTTTTCCGGCAGCGTTTCCGCAAAAATACTGAAAGCTCTTATTCTTTCTTACTTTGAAATGGGCGGTCTGCATGTGGGCATAAGCGTTGTAAACCGTGAAATGCTTGAGGACGCAATGGTTAATCCTGATAAATACAAATCTCTTACCGTAAGGCTTTACGGCTTCAGCGAATACTTTATAAGTTTACCTAAGTGGCAGCAAATAGCAGTAATCAACAGAACGATGTACGAATGCTGAGGAAATCAAAATGCAGGGAAATATTTTTAATATACAGCGTTTTTGCGTGAACGACGGTCCCGGAATAAGAACCACTGTATTTTTTAAGGGCTGTCCACTTTCTTGTACGTGGTGTCACAATCCCGAGAGTCAGTCCTTTGAACCGGAAATACTTTTCTACAGAGATAAATGTACCGGCTGCGGCAGATGCAAAAATCTGACCGTGAACAATGCAGATTTTATCTGTTTTAACGGGGCAAAAGAAATTTGCGGAAAAACGGTTGATTCCGACTATGTGATTTCCGAGGTATTAAAGGATAAAATATTTTATGATTCTTCGGACGGAGGAATGACCCTTTCGGGCGGCGAGCCGCTGTCTCAGCCTGAATTTACGCTTGAACTGCTTAAAAAAGCAAAGGAATACAAAATACATACGGCTTTGGAAACCTGCGGCTTTGCAAATACCGAGGTTATGAGAAAAGCCGCTGAACTGACAGACCTGTTTTTATTTGATTACAAGGAAACAGATCCAATACTTCATAAGAAATTTACCGGGCAAGATAACATCCTGATACTTGATAACCTTAATTTGCTTAACGTTCTCGGGAAAAAGGTTATACTGCGCTGTCCGATAATTCCGGGGTTTAATGACAGAGACGATCATTTTTTGGGAATTTCAAAAACTGCAAACTGTTTTGAATGCATAGAGCATATAGAAATAGAGCCTTATCACTCTCTCGGAGCAGAGAAATACGAAGCTCTCGGCAGAAAACATCCGAACATTGCAGTCCCCGAAGCAGCGGCAGTGGAAGGTTGGCTTGAAAAGCTTCGCTCCCTGACAGAAAAAGAAGTGAAAAGGGCATAATCATCAATTTGCAGAGTGAGTATAACTTTTTAGTTTGCCGCTGGTGAGTAGGTTAATATAAAGCACCTTTCTACTGTGTTGTTTGAGATATCGCAAGTGTTGTTGTCCCCATAAGCCGATAGACTGTTGTTCTCCTTCAGATAGCTTCAAACACGGAAGGTAGTAGTCAACTTGAAATTTATACCATAGCCCGTTTTTCTCGTCAAAAATGTACTTTTCCATAATCACGCCTCCTTGAAAATTACCTTAAACTTCTTTTGCTTTGCCCCAATGATTTTATACAGAACTTCATCTAGTGCATCGGTGTACTTGCCGCCGGTAATAAGATTGTTCCGCATTTCGTTAAGGCAGTTCACAACCACCCGCCGTTCCAAATCATCAAGTGCAATGTAATATTTCTTATCCAGCATATTGCAATCTCCTTCGAGTTTCTACAATCATTGTATCCGTTGGAATAATAAAAATCGAATGTGTGGATATGAAAAAATGAGCGTACCCATCCTTTTCGGATAAGCACGCTCATTTTTATATTTCTGGGCAGGCGGTTTTTAATTGCAGATACATCTTTCGTGACGGGCGGCGGTTGCCGGATTCCCATTTGGCGTAAATGCTTGGAGCAATGCCTGCTTTCTCAGCCCCCCTCAGTTGGCGATAGTAGCGCATGTATTCTCCGGGACTGTTTAATTCACTCGATGCTTCAAAGATAAATCTCAAATGCATCAGCATCTTGCCGTGTCGGTATTCATACAGTTCTGTGTGATTGAGAACAGTATCGCATTTGCGCCAAAATATCGCAGACAGGTAATCTACAAGGATATTAAAGCAGATGTAGGGCAAATACTAGGAACATTATGCTGAAGGAAAGGGATAGAGATTATAGAGGCAGAATGAAAAACATGCGAATTTAAAGTACAAGTATGGGAACCGACATTTTTGGTGCCGAGGGTATTATGTGGATACTGTAGGGAAAAACGCAAATGCGATCAAAGCGTATATCCAGAATCAGCTGAAGGAGGATTTAGAATATGATCAAATGTCGATAGTAGAATACATCGACCCGTTTACGGGTGAGCCGGTGAAGAAAAACAAGAAATAGACCACTTGGAGTGGTAGTAGGAAGTCAAAGCAAACCAGCAAGCCCCTTATGGGGCTGCGCCGGAATAAGGAAGCACTGAAAAAGCCCCTTTAGGGGCAGCTGAGGATGTGGTGCAGTTGGCAGACCTTCAGTGCGCCTTCCGGGCGCAAGCAGGCAAAAGCCCCTTATAGGGGCAGAACAAGCCACCGGCTAAGCCGGTAGTCTTGACTTTTGAAAAGCAAAAAAATAACATCTTTCCTCCGGAGATAAGGGTCAAATTTGTGACACTTTTTTCTGGTTTTGTATCATTTCCGTCCCCTGAAATTTCCGATATACTAGAATCAGATGATGAGAGTGACAAGATGAAAGGAATGATATATATGAAAAAGAAAAGAAGAAAAGGGTTTTTGAAGGACAATCTTCAGTTGTTAAGTCTTGCCCTCCCTGTCATTGTTCTTTTGGCGGTGTTTAATTACTGGCCGATGTTTGGAATCATACTGGCCTTTAAGGATTATAAGGTGCCTTTGGGAATTTTCGGAAGCCCCTGGTCGGGACTTAAGAATTTTGAGTTTTTTTTGGAGTCCCAGGATGCCTTCCGGGTTGTCAGAAACACGCTGCTTTTGAACTTTATGTTCATTCTGGCGGGAATCTTCTTCGGCGTACTGTTCGCTTTGATCATGTTTGAGGTGAAGAAAACCAGACATGTGAAGATTTATCAGACCGTAGCCATTCTGCCGAGTTTCTTATCCTGGGTGGCGGTGGGCTACATCGTATATGCCTTCCTGGACCCATCCAAGGGCCTGGCCAATCAGCTTCTGGCCCTGTTCGGCATAGACGGCGTTTCCTGGTATACGGAACCGGCGTACTGGCCGGTGATCCTGCTGGTGGTAAAGACCTGGCAGAGCGTGGGTCTTGGCAGTATCATCTATTACGCGGCGCTGATGGGCGTGGACGCGGAGCTGTATGAGGCAGCGGACATCGACGGAGCCAATAAGCTTCAGAAGATCCTGCGGGTGTCGATCCCCCAGATCGTGCCTGTGATCGTGATCATGGGAATCCTGGAGGTGGGAAAGATATTCCGGGCAGATTTCGGCCTGTTCTACAATGTGACGCGGAATGTGGGCGCCCTGTATCCGACGACGGACGTCGTTGACACTTACGTGTTCCGGGCATTGATGAACCAGGGGAATATCGGAATGTCCAGTGCGGTGAGCGTGATTCAGTCCGTGGTATGCTTTGCGACGTTGGTAGTTACCAATGCCATTGTCAGGAAGCTGTCGCCGGAAAATTCCTTGTTCTGAATAACGGCAGGAGGTAAAAGTGATAATGAGAGCATCAAAAAGAGCATCAAAGTCGGCTATTGCGAAACGGAAGGAGCGGACCAATCCCGCCGTACATATTTTCTTCATTCTTTTTGGATTGGCCTGTATTCTGCCTTTTATGACGGTGATATCCGCCTCCCTTACGGGAGAGACGGATCTGGCCCTCAACGGTTTTTCCATATTGCCCAGGAAGGTGGATACCTCGGCATATGCGTACCTGTTCCGTAATCCGTCCACGATCATAGACGCATACCTGGTGACGATTTTTATTACGGTGACAGGCACGCTTTTGGGAACCCTGTTCATGTGTATGGCGGCCTACTGCCTTGCCAGGGGTAATTTTAGCTTTAAAGGGCTGCTGACCTTCTATATTTTCTTTCCGACACTTTTAAGCGGGGGTATGGTGTCCAGCTACATCATCAATACCCAGTACCTGCATTTGACGGATAATCTGCTGGCGCTGATTTTGCCGTCGCTGATCAATATATTTCATGTGATCATGATACGGACGTTCTTTGCGCAGCTACCCACGTCCCTGTTTGAAGCGGCCAAGATGGACGGGGCCAGCGAGTACAGGATCTTTTTCCAGATCGCGCTGCAGCTATCCAAGCCGGTCATTGCAACGGTGGCCTTTCTGGGAGCGCTTTCCAGATGGAACGAATGGTACAATGCCATGTTGTATATTCGCAGCGATGAACTGGTACCCCTGCAGTATATGCTGCAGAGAATGATGCAGAGCATTCAGATCCTGCTGGACGCCATGCAGCATGTGCCGGCCAACGTGGATATTACCGATCTGCCGGGAGAGAATCTGCGCATGGCCATGCTGGTGGTAAGCATTGGCCCCATGATGTTGTTTTTCCCCTTCTTCCAGAAATATTTTACGAGGGGTATGACGGTGGGCGCCGTGAAAGGATAGGATGCGCCCGGGAAAAGGGTAATAGGACGCCGGCTGATTCCGGCGGCGTCTTCATTATAAAAATATATAATATAATTAAGTAAGGAGGAAGTAGTATGAAGAAACGAGTAGTTGCAGCATTGATGGCGGCCCTGATGTGTATCGGTCTGGCGGCGGGGTGTGGGAACCAGGAGGAACCTAGCACCGGCGGAGATGACGCCAACGAAGAAGAGAATCCGGGGAATGAGGAAACGCCGGATGACACTGACGGGGATACCGAGGAGCCTGTAACGGTCCGGTGGCTGGTGCCCGCAGTGGTGGAAGAGGGCGAGGATCATGACTTGGTAATGGAAGATCTGAACAAGAAGCTGGTGGAAAGAATCAATGTGGAACTGGTTCTTGACATGATCCCCTCGGCAGAGTACGCAGATAAGGTAAAACTGGCTTCAACGTCCAATGAAGAGTTTGATCTGATGTTTACCTCAAGCTGGCTGAATCCTTTTGTCGACAACGTGGCCAGTGAAGCGCTGCTGCCGTTGGATGATCTGGTGGCCGAGTACGGACAGGAGATGATGGCTTCCATGCCGGATTGGCTGCCCACTGCGGGAACCGTGGACGGGGTTCTCTACGCGATCCCAAATCAGCAGATCATCGCCGAGCAGCGTGGTGTGGCGGTTCAGAAGGAGTATGCGGACAAGTACGGTCTGGACATTACTTCCATGGAGGACATCAGCGAGTTGTATCCGTTCCTGGATGAAATTGCGGCCAATGAGCCGACGCTGTTCCCCATCGACCCGCGCCAGCCCCTGGTAATCAGTCAGAACTATGAAGCAATCGTAGGCAATGCGGTATACATCCGGAGGGGAGACGCCAACATGGAGCTGGTGTCTTATGCGGACATCGTTGCGGAACAGGATAAGATGGACAAGGAATGGTACGACAAGGGGTATGTGCGGGAGGATATCGTCACCGTGACGGACAATTCCGCAGACGTCAAGGCGAACCGTTATGCCAGCTCGATTCAGACTTATAAGCCGGGATTAGAGGCGGAGCTTACCATGAACTGGGGGAAGGAATACATTGCGATTCCCCTTGAAGGATCATATGTAGCAGCCGGTGGCGGAAATTCGACCATGACAGCCGTCAATGTCAATTCCAAAAACCCGGAAGCAGCCATACAGCTTCTGAATCTGATCTATACGGATAAGGAAATCTTCAATGAGCTCCTCTTTGGCATCGAGGGTACGCATTACACGAAGACCGGGGATAACAGCGTTGAGCCGGTGGAGAATTCCAAATACAACTATGGCGGCGCCGCATGGGTGTTCGGCAATCAGTTCCTGGCTTACACACTCCCCGGCCAGGCGGAGGATGTATGGGAGCAGACAGCCCAGTTGAACGAGGAGGCGGAGGTTTCCCCGCTCAGAGGATTTACCTTTGACCCCGCCAACGTACAAGCGGAGATTGCGCAGATCAGCGCCGTAGTTGCGGAGTACAATAATATGCAGTATGTTGCGGAGGATATCGAGGCCTTTAGCGCAGAGAAGGCGGAGAGGCTGGAGCAGGCCGGTATCGATACGGTGATGCAGGAAGTACAGACCCAACTGGATGCGTGGAAAGCGGCGCAGTAGACTGACAAGGTTCTGCGGTATCGCGGCAGTATGAATATTTTCTGAAGAGACAAAGAGTGTAAATGGTTGAAACGACAATTCATCGTTTACACTCTTTGGTCCTAGAATGAGGAGAAGCCTATGAGAAAAAGGTTAAAAAATATGTTGTGTATCGCCCTGGCGGCGGTTTTTATGACAGGATCTGCTTCTATACCTTCGGTGCATGCGGAATACGGGACGACAGAGGCGGACGCGGCTTTACAGCTCTACGTGTCCCCAGAGGGAAGCGCGGATGGAACAGGAACCCTTGCGGATCCTTTTGATTCCCTGGAGACGGCAAGGGATGCCATTCGCAACTTGAAGAAGGGGAATGGCGGACAGGTACCGGAAGGCGGGGTGACCGTGAATGTGCGGGGCGGTATCTATCCGCTGGTATCCGGCTCCTTTGAACTGGAGGCGCAGGACTCCGGTACGGCAGACAGTCCCATCGTGTACCGCGCTTACCAGGATGAGGAAGTAAACTATGTGGGAAGTCTTTCCGTGGACGGGAGCGGTTTTGTGCCGGTGGAGGACGAGGAGATTCGGGAACGTCTCGGAGCGTATGCCGATGAGGTGCTGGTGTATGATCTGCAGGAGCATAACGGCCTGACGGAATTTCCGCCGATGACCAAGAACGGCATGGGCTGGCCGGCCCAGGCCGGCAATATGTCCGTATCGGTGGACGGGGAGATTCAGACTCTGTCCCGATATCCCAATGAGGGATTTCTGAACATCAGCAGTATTCAGCAAACAGGTTTTGTTCCCCGGGATCACGTGGCGAATCCCGACGGTTCCTGTCCGGCATGCACCGGAGGGGGAGATCGGATTCCCTGCCGTTATACCGAAGCGGAGTATTTGGAGCAGCCCGGAGGAATCTTTACCGTTAATAATTCGGAGCTTGTGGACCGTTATGATTTATGGGACCAGGAGAGCGATATCTGGGTTGCCGGTTATTTTTGCAACGACTGGGCGGACGACCAGTGTGGTATCTCAAACCTGGTGAATACGGGAACGGGAATCCGGTTCACAACCAGCCAGCCCCATCGCTATGGCTTTAAGAACTCCGGCAGACGGGTTTACGCTTACAATCTGCTCTGCGAGATCGATTCTCCAGGCGAGTGGTATCTGGACAGGGAAAATGCAAAGCTATATCTATATCCCCAGAAGGATCTGACGGATAGCAGCCTGGAACTTTCCATTCAGTCGGAGCCGTTGATTTGGATGACCGAAGTGAGCTATGTAAATATCTGGGAACTGAATTTCTCAAATTCCAATGGTTATGGAATCCGGATGGAGGACTGTGACCATGTGGAGATTGCCGGCTGTGATTTCTCGGACCTGGGGCTGCGGGCAGTTTGCATAGGCGCGCCGGAGGAGACCTCTTTTGAAGCCATCAATACCGGATTGCGCGGCGGTCATGACAATACGGTCCGTTCCTGTAACATTACAAGGATGGGACAAGGCGGTATCTTCCTGGGCGGCGGCAACCGCTATACGCTGACTCACGCAAATAACAAGGTCATCAACTGTGACATCAGTGATTTCGCCACGGTGAAGCGAACTTATTCTCCCGCGGTTGATCTATATGGCTGTGGGAACTCGGTGGAGCGTTGCTATATATACAATGCGCCCCATGCCGCTATCCTGTTTCACGGAAACGATCATCTGATCTACGGAAATGAAATCTATGACGTATGCTATGAGACTTCGGATGTGGGGGCGATCTATTGCGGCCGTAGATGGACGGAGCAGGGAAATGTGATACAGAACAACTATATCCACGATCTGGTGGATAATTCGGGACATGGCTCTTCCGTCGTGTATATAGACGACATGGGCAGTGGGGTAACCATGACAGAGAATCTGATGGTAAATATTCCCGGCAAGACCACCAGCTTTGGCGGTGGCCGCGACAATGTCATCACCAATAACATTCAGATCAACTTCGGTAACGGTGAAGGATATCACTATGATAACAGAGGCCTGGGCTGGGCGGCGTATATGGCGTCAGGTCCGGACGGGGAGTGCTACGGCGAACTGAAAGCTCTCCGGGATCATGAGGATTATGATGAGGATGCATGGAACGATGCCTATCCCGGACTGGCAGCCATTGACGTGACAAATTATGTGGATGGAAGCAGCAGAGGCGAACGCTATAAATATTATTACAGGAATGCGGCCACACCTGCAAACGTGATCATCGCGAACAACGTGGATGTCGGTGTTACTGCCAATATGGGGATAACAGGTTCTCTGCAAAACAGCAAAATAGAAAACAATTATAAATATGATGCAGGATGGGATATCGGATTTGGCAATGTGGCAGCCCTGGATTTTACCGTGCGGAAGGACAGCATTATAAAAAATGTCATGGGGGATTCGCATTTCCAGGTGGAGAAAGCGGGACTGTATGAGGACGAGTTCCGAAGCTTCGAGATCGGAACCCTTGCCAATGCAGAACCGGAAATTCCGGCAGATGGGGCCCAGGATGTGGCTTATATTAACGGCGCGGTATTTCTATGGAGTCCGGTGGAAGGCGCGGGCAGTTACACGCTGGAAATTGCCACAGACGAGGGGCTTGCGAATGTCGTAAAGACGGAGACCGTATTTACAAATAACGCTTTAGTATCGGGCCTTGCGAAGGGCACAACTTACTATTGGCGGGTGACTGCCAGGGAACCAAAATTGAATGGAGCGCAGAGCGTCAGCGATGTGGGAAGCTTCACCACCATTGACAGCGTGGACACTTCCTTTTATGAGGGCTTCCGAAACTTCCTTGCGTGGAATGCCGTAAACGGAACAAGCGGTAACAGTACGGAGCAGGCTCATGCCGGAAACTACAGCTATGTGGTGGACGAGGGGCAGGATGCTATCAAGAAGGACTTTGACATGGACCGCCAGGATGTGATCTCCATCTGGCTGTATGACAATATGAAGATGGATAATGGTACGACGGCGGTGGTGAGTGTGGCCAATTCCTCTCTTGGTATGAGTTGCATGCTGGGTGTCCGTATCCCTCCGGAAAATCCCAACGGCGGAGGAAAAGTCACCTATACCGTGCGCTTTTATGACGGCAACGGCGACAGTGGCTGGACGTGGTCCGAGGTCCAAAGAACCGAGGGCTGGCACGAGCTGAAATGGGATTTCAGCAGTGGGGCTGACTGTAAGATGTATATCGATGATGAGTTGGTGGGAACAGTCGAAAGGATGTCCGGCTACGACCAGATTCAGATCGGTGATTGGTGGGGTGAGAACGCAGCCGGGAATACCAGCGGAATGTTCTTCGATGACCTGCGGATGGGAGCCCCTGAACTGAACGCGAATGTCCTTTCCGTAACGGTTCCCCAGGAGAAGGTGGAACTGTATGTGGGAGACACTTATCAGATCGAACCTGTGGTGGAGACGGATCTGGATGTGGATACGCCGCTGGAGTATACTTCCGAAGCGGAAGCGGTGGCTACGGTAGACACGGACGGTGTGGTGACTGCCGTGGAAGCGGGGACAACAACGATTATCGTGAGGGCACCCCAGGGAGAGAAGACAGCCTCTATCGAGTTGACGGTGAAATATGCCGATGCCCAGACGCTGGAGGCTGCGAAAGAGTTTGTTCAGAAAGCCGTGGATAACCTTTCCGTATCCAGCGCTACGACAAAAGAGGATTTTCAGAGCGCGGTGGATGAGGCCCTTGAAAATGCCGGCTTTGCAAATGTCGTGACGGCCGAAGTTTCGGATTTGAACGTAATATTTGACAGCGCCAGTCAGGGTCATATTACAGGTTCCGTTTCCATTCGGTGCGCCGAATTGGAAGCTTCGGTTACTATTGACAGAAACTTCGATACTTCCTTTTACGAGGGCTTCCGCAGCTTCACTGCGTGGGATATTGTACACGGAACACCCGGTAACAGCACGGAGCAGGCTCATGCCGGAAGCTACAGCTATATAGTGGACGAGGGACAGGATGCTATCAAGAAGAGCTTCGATATGGACCGCCAGGATGTGATCTCCATCTGGCTGTATGACAATATGAAGATGGATAATGCTACAACGGCGGTGGTAGATGTGTATAGCTCCTCTCTCAATATGAATTGCATGCTGGGTGTCCGCATTCTTCCAAATGGAAGCGGGAAAAATACCTATACCGTGCGTGGCACCGGTATCAACGGCGGCAATTGGACCTGGTCCGAGGTCCAAAGGACCGAGGGCTGGCACGAACTGAAATGGGATTTCAGCGACGGGACTGACTGTAAGGTGTATATTGATGATATGCTGGTGGGGACGATTGCAGGTATGTCCAGCTACAATCAGATTCAAATCGGTGATGTGTGGAGACAGAGCGGAGCCGGGAATACCAGCGGAATGTTCTTTGACGATCTGAGGATGGGAACTCCTATCCTGAACGCGAATGCCCTTTCCGTAACGGTTCCCCAGGAGAAGGTGGAGTTGTATGTGGGCGAGACCTATCAGATTGAGCCTGTGGTGGAGACGGATCTGGATGTGGATACTCTGCTGGAGTATGC
>CALWDR010000048.1 GCA_944376745.1 uncultured Lachnospiraceae bacterium | reverse complement strand
CAAGGAGTTGATAACCATGTATTCAGAAGCATTGTTGATATTGGACCGGAATACCTCTCAGCTGATGATCGAGGATATGCAGGAGACGATCGAGCAGCTGAAGGAGCTGGCCGCCGAGAAGGATGATACGATTGCCAAAAAGGATGCGGCTTTGGCGCAGATGGACAGTATCATCACCCAGAAGGACGACGCTCTTGCCAAGATGGGGAGTACCATCACTGAGAAGGAAGCTGAGATTTCGAAGCTTGAGGCGGAAATTGCCCTGCTGCGGCAGGAAAACAAGGGATAGAGAGGTGAACACTTATGAAGCTGTGCATTGCTTTGACTCCATGCAAAGGCTCTTTTGATGGTGAGCACGTATGCGCCCTATGTGCTGCTCAGCGTGTTTGCCGGGGCGCTCAGCGATAAATGGAACAAGAAAAAGACCATGCTGGCATGCGACGCCATAGCGGCGGCCACAACGGCTGCGGTGCTGGTGCTGCTGAAAATGGATCTGTTGAGGATCTGGCACCTGTACCTTATAAATATCGTAAACGGGCTGATGAACACTGTGCAGCAGCCCGCGTCGGAGGTGGCCACCACCCGGGTTCTGCCCAAGAAATATTACCAGTGGGTGGGAGGACTCCGGTATCTTTCCAGTTCCTTCAGCTCCATCCTGACTCCGGTGATGGCGACGGCCTTCCTGGGGCTTGCGGGGATGGGGGCCGTCGCGGCCTTTGATCTGATCACCTTCGGGGCGGCGTTTCTCACGCTGGCCCTGGCGGTCAGGGTCCCCGAAGGAGAAGAAAGCGGGGAGACCAGGGAGAAGCTTCTGACCTCCGCCGGGAAGGGCATCGCCTATCTGAAAGGGGAGCGGGGCATATTTGACCTGATCCTGTTTCTGGCGGCCATTAACCTGGTGGCTTCTGTCTACAATGCGGCGCTTCCGGCCATGCTGCTGTCTCGGGAGGGCGGAGGTGAGAACGTCCTGGGGCTGGTAAATGCCGTCACCGGAGCTGCCACCCTGGCGGGAAGCGTGCTGGCTTCCTTGGCCGGAACGCCGAAGAGCCGGGTGCGGATCATATGCGACAGTCTGCTGTTTTCCATGAGTACGGAAAATTTTCTGCTGGCCTTTGGCAGGACGCCGCCGGTCTGGTGTGCCGGCGCGGTTCTTGGCTGGATCGCAATTCCTCTGATGAATACCAACCTGGATGCGATCCTCAGGCTGCGGGTGCCGGAACAGATGCAGGGACGGGTGTATTCCGTGAGAAATTCCCTGCAGTTTTTTACCATTCCCATCGGCTATTTTCTGGGCGGACTTTTGGTGGATCAGGCGTTTGAACCACTGATGGCGGCGCAGCGGAAAGACAGCCTGCTGGTGAGGGCCTTTGGAGCGGGGAAGGGCTCCGGCGCGGCTCTTTTGTTTTTCGTGCTGGCCTTTGCGGGCATCGGGGTGTGTCTGTATTTTCGGAGGGACAGGCGTATCCGAAAGCTGGAACATACGGAAAAATGAAGGAAAAAATGCTTGCTTTTTCACAGGCGTTTTTGTATACTAGGGATAATGATAGGGAGTAAGAATTTCCCTCACATTACTCTTTACTTTTTAGAGAAGAGGAGGATCATTTATGGATTTTTTAGTCTCTGGTGTTCTTGACATTACATGGCAGCAGGTTGTCATGTATCTGGTCGGAGTGGTGATGATCTACCTTGCAGTCAAGAAGGAGTACGAGCCTTCTCTGCTGCTCCCCATGGGCTTTGGAGCAATTCTGGTCAACCTTCCCGGAAGCGGGGTGTTAAACCAGTTTGTGGAGGGCGTGGGAGAGACCAACGGCATTATTCAATGGCTGTATGAGGTTGGAATCGAGGCATCCGAGGCCTTCCCCATCATTTTGTTCATCGGGATCGGGGCAATGATCGATTTCGGGCCTTTGCTGGCAAGACCCATTCTGTTTCTGTTCGGAGCCGCGGCCCAGTTCGGAATTTTCGCCGCGCTGTTTTTGGCGGTGGTGCTGGGCTTTGACCTGAAGGACGCGGCGGCCATCGGCATCATCGGAGCGGCGGACGGTCCTACCTCCCTGCTGGTGTCTCAGGTGCTGAAGTCCAATTATATCGGGCCCATCGCGGTGGCGGCATACTCCTACATGGCACTGGTGCCCATCGTGCAGCCCTTTGCCATCCGTCTGGTGACCACCAAGAAGGAGCGCCGGATTCACATGGAATATTATCCCGGACAGGTGTCCAAGTCCGTGCGCATCGTGTTCCCCATTATCGTTACCTTTATCGTGGGGCTGATCGCGCCCTCCGCCGTATCGCTGGTAGGATTTTTGATGTTCGGCAACCTGCTGCGGGAGTGCGGCGTGCTGTCGACGCTGTCGGATACGGCCCAGAATGTGCTGGCCAATCTGATCACGCTGTTTTTGGGAATCACGATCTCCTTCAGCATGCAGGCAGAGCAGTTTATCCAGTTGGATACGATCCTGATCATGGTGATCGGCCTGTTCGCCTTTGTATTTGACACCATCGGCGGCGTGTGCTTCGCCAAGATCATGAACCTGTTCCTGAAGAAGAAGGTCAATCCCATGATCGGCGCGGCGGGTATTTCCGCCTTCCCCATGGCCACCAGAGTTGTTCAGAAGATGGCTCAGAAGGAGGACCCCACCAATATTCTGATCATGCAGGCGGCTGGAGCCAATGTGGCTGGCCAGATCGCGTCCGTGGTTGCCGGCGGTCTTATCATCGGACTGGTGAGCGCGTACCTGTAAGAACTGTTTTGCCGCGGTGCCATTGCGGAACCGGGGCGTTATACCGATAAAGCCAGAAAGGAGCTACATTATGGAAGAGAATATGATAGCGGCGCTGAAGATCATGGGCCAGGGTATGCTTGGAATCTTCGCGGCAATCGTGGTCATTATGCTGGTTATGATGATCATACAGAAGGTTTCCAGATCATTCGGAAAAAAGGATCAGCCCCAAAAATAAAAGACAGAGATCACAGCCCGGTTTTGCCGGGCTGTTGCCTTATCTTGCTCTGTGGAAAAGGCAAACGGACCTTTTTTCAGAATTTCAGAACAAGCCGGAAGAAGGAGGATCATAACATGACTGAGCACGAAAAAATGCTGGCAGGAAAGCTTATATACGATCCGTTTACGGAGGGAATGCCGGGAGAGCGCACAAGGGCTCACCAGCTTTGCAAGCGGTACAACGACACCGTTGAGACGGACGAGGAGCAGCGCAGAGAGATCCTGGACGCGCTGTTGCCTGACCGGGGAGAGAATGTCTACCTCCAGGGCCCCATCTATTTTGATTTCGGGACGAACATTCATATGGGGAAGAACAGCTTCGCCAACTTCAACTTTACGGTTCTGGACGAGGGGCGGGTCTCCATCGGGGAGTCCGTGTTTATCGGTCCCAATGTGTCTCTGCTGACGGCGGTCCATCCGCTGTGCTGGCAGGACCGAAATTCTTTTTACAATGAAAAAACCGGGGTTGTCACCAATCTGGAATATACGGCTCCCATTACCATTGAGGACAACTGCTGGATCGGGGGCAGCGTGACTGTCTGCGGCGGCGTGACCATCGGGGCGGGCTCCGTCATCGGGGCGGGTTCCGTGGTGACCCGGGATATCCCGGCGGGAAGCCTTGCGGTGGGAAATCCCTGCCGGGTCATCCGTTCTATCACGGAGCAGGATCGTCTCTCGGCTCACCCGGAGCTTTTCGCGGAGTAAGGGATTCCCCAGTGGGCGGAGGATAAGGATGAAAAGCTGCAAGCTATGTCCCAGAAAATGTTCTGTGGACCGGGCAAAGGGAGAGACCGGCTTCTGCGGCCAGACGGAACGCCTTAGGGTGGCACGGGCGGCCCTGCACATGTGGGAGGAGCCCTGTATTTCCGGCACCAGAGGGTCCGGGACGGTATTTTTCACAGGATGCGGGTTGAAATGCGTGTTCTGCCAGAATTACGCCATTGCCGGCGGGGATGTGGGAAAGGAGATTTCCGTGGACCGGCTGGCGGAGATTTTTCTGGAGCTTCAGGAGCAGGGGGCCGACAACCTCAATCTGGTGACGGCGGGGCATTTCGCTCCCCAGATCGCGCAGGCGCTGGATCGGGCCAGGAGGCAGGGACTTGCGCTTCCCGTGGTGTACAATACCAGTTCCTACGAGGAGGTGGAGACGCTGCGGATGCTTCAAGGCTATGTGGACGTGTACCTGCCGGATCTGAAATACGTGGACAGCCGGCTGAGCGGGCGGTATTCCCACGCGCCGGACTACTTTGCCAGGGCCGGCGCGGCGATCCGGGAGATGGTACGCCAGGCGGGAGAACCGGAATTTGCGGTGGAAAGTGACGTCGGGTCGGCACCGGAAGCGCCGCGGCGGGAACGAAAGATCGGCGTGGAGGAGTATCAGCGCCGCAGCGAAGCGGGTGAACCCCTGATCATGACAAAGGGTGTCATCGTGCGCCATCTGGTGCTCCCCGGCTGTGCGGAGGACTCCAAGCGGGTGATCTCCTATCTTCTTGAGGAGTACGGAAGCCGGATCTTCATCAGTATCATGAATCAGTATACCCCTCTGCCCCATGTGGCTGCCTACCCGGAGCTGAACCGGAAGGTCACGCCGAAGGAGTATGAGGAGGTCGTGGATTTTGCTCTGGAGCAGGGAATCGAAAACGGATTTATCCAGGAGGGGGAGACGGCGAAGGAGAGCTTTATACCGGACTTTGATCAGAGCGGAGTGTAGGAAACACCGGGCATCCCTGTATGTCCAAAAATCAGGACAGGAAAGAGGAAACTATGGAAACAAAGAAATCAGACAGAAAAAAACTGGCAGCCACCTGCCTTATTCTTGCGGCGGCGCTCCTGGTGTGCGTGGTTCTCTATCTGATCTGGCAGTATCCCCATATGAAGGACTTCGGGAGTTCCGGCCGCTTTGCCGCCGAGGAGGTACAAAAGAAGGCGGAGGAGCTGGTGGGGCTGTTCTCGGAAGAGAAGTACCAGGAGATTCTGAAGGACTATGCGGGAAAAGAGCTTTTGCGGGCGGCGGATGTCCGGGATCTGGAAAATATGTTCGTCACCGCCTCCGCCAACCGGGGCGGATTCCAGGAGATTTCCGATCTGGTTCTGGCGGAAATGAAGAAGGCCGGCAGGCTGTATGCGGTGGCAGAGGTCCGGGCCGTGTACGAGCATGTGACGCTTACCTACACCTTCAGCTTCAACGAGCAGATGGAGCTGGCGGGAGTCTATATCAAATCCCAGCGCCCGGCGGAATAGAGACGGCCAGGGACGTAAGCAGCCGGTCAGAGACAGCCTGGGATGTAAGCAGCCGGTCAGCCTGGGACAGACGGCCTGGTAACAAAAGCATCCGGGGCTGCTCTTGCCTAGAGCAGCCCCAGATGCTTGAAGGCGTGGTAGAGCCCGTCCTCTTTCAAAGGCTTCGTCACATAGTCCGCGGCGGCCTTCACCGCCTCGTTGCCGTTGCCCATGGCGACGCCGCAGCCGGCCAGCTTCAGCATCTCAATGTCGTTGTCGCTGTCCCCTATGGCGATGACGTCCTCCCGCCGGATCTCCTCCTTGGTCAGGATGCTCTGGATCCCGGCGGCCTTGTTGACCACGGCGGGTGTGATCTCCCCGGCGATCTTGCCGGAGCAGGGCAGGCTGGAGGGCACGATGTAGAAGCAGGTGCCCCAGCGGTCCTTCAGCTCCTCCAGAGTGACGGTGTCGCTGAAAAACAGGATTTTTTCAATCTCGTGAACATCCAGGGGGGAGTCGATGAGCGTGGGGCGCGTCTCCACCAGCTTTGCCGCTCCGTCTCCCAGGGATTCCTGAATATTTCCCAGGATCTCGTGAAAGCTTGGAAGAGCCTGGCGCAGCAGGTAGCTGCGCCGGTAAGTCAACAGCTCGAAGGCACAGTTATAATGTAAAAGATAGCTGCACAGGGACAGGTAGGTAAACTGGGTGATAAATTTGTGGCGCAGGCATTCCCCCTGATAGAGGACATAGCTGCCGGAGCCGGTGACATACCCGTCAAATTCCATCCCCCGAAGCAGCGGCGCCACCTGAAAATGGGCCCGCCCGCTGCAGATGCAGACCTGATGGCCTTTGGCCCGGGCCCCGGCGATGGCTTCCCGGGCGGACTGTGGTATGGTACCGTCAAAATCCCTTATAGTGCCGTCCAGGTCTAAAAATACGATCTTACTCATAGTATTTTGCTCCCTTGTAAATAACCTCTCATAAAGTGATGTTGGGGCCAAAAGGTTTTTTGCCCCCATGATACCTGTGAATTGCTCTGAACAGTGTGCTCCCTGGTATCAATGCCCATATTATAGCACAGCACAGGCAGAATTGCAGTGCTTTTCTGAAAAATTCAGCAAAAGTTCAGAAAAAGTTCAATAAAAGTTCAGAAAAAATCCGCGCCTCCAAAAGCATGCGGGGCCCGCGCCCTCCCGCCAAAATTCAGCAGAAAGAGGGCCCGTGCCCTCCCGCCAAAATTCAGCAGAAAGAGGGCCCGCTTCTTCCCGCCCAAACTCAGCAGATATAAGGAAAGGTCAGCGTGAAGCAGGTGCCCTCTCCCAGGGTGCTCTCGATGTGGTAGGAAAAATTTTCCCCGTAGAGCAGTCGCATGCGGTGCATGACGTTGCGAAGGCCGATGCCCTTGCCGGTGGAAGCAGGGTCCTGGTTGATGGAACGGTGCAGCTCCTGAAGCTTTTCTTCGCTGATCCCCTTCCCGTTGTCCAGGATCTCCATGATTACGGTATCAGAGCCGGCGTCCTTAAGCATGCCCACGGTGTCGGAGCCGGCGTCCTTAAGGCGCTGCCGCCGGCTCCGCAGGGTCAGCCGGCATTCCGCGTCGAAGCGCCCCGAAAAGCCGTGGAAAACGGTGTTCTCGATGATGGGCTGGATGAACAGCCGGGGCACCTTGGCGTCGAGGGTGTCGGGAGCGATGTCCTGGACGATGGTAAGGACCCGGTCATACCGCTCGTTTAAGATGGACAGGTACAGCTCCGTGTTGGCAAGCTCCGTCTCCAGAGTCACCATGTGGGAGGGCTCTATGGCATAGCGGATCAGCGCGCTGGTGTTTAAGATCATCAGCGGAAGCTTGTGGTTGTAACCCAGGGCGTCCGCCGCCTGGACGTACATGAGGCTTAAGGTGTTGGACAGGAAATGGGGGTTGATCTGGGACTGGAGGGCCAGGATCTGGGTCTGATTCAACAGCTCTAACTGCTCCTTCAGCTCGTCCTTTAACACCTGGTTGGTCTGGACGTACTGGGAGATCCGGTGGGCGATGAACCGGACGTTCTCGCTGTCCTGGATGGTATTTGGGGACTGCATTTCCGGGGACTCCACCAAAGCCCGGAGGCTCTCTAAGGGCTTTAAGGAGCGGCTGACAAAAAATAAGGAAAACAGCACCGTGAAGAGAATCAGCCCGCAGAAAACGGAAAACAGCGCGATCTCCTGGAGCATGGATTGGGACGTATAGTTGGGCAGATAGGTCACCAGCACATAGGACCAGGGATAATCCTCCGAGTGGGTCTGGGAGAGGGCGTAATTCCCGGCGTCGTCGGTGAAAATGGAGGTATTTTCCGTAAGGGACGGGTCGAAGTGGGACAGAGCGGGCACCGCATCAAGGGGCTCGGTGAGCGCCTCCTGCCGGTAGCGGTAGATGACCTCATTTTCGTCCGACACAAGAAAGGCGTTTTGGTCCGTCTCCTCGTTTAAGGAGGTGAGAATGGGCAGCAGGGCAGGGTCCACCATGATGGCGATGGCGCAGCGCTGCTGGTCCACCACAAAGTCCCGGGCTACGCAGATGACGTAAGGGAAATTGTCCCGCATGGCGTAGGGGAAAATGCGAAAGTCATTTACCCGGTCCTCCTCAAGTTCGGCCAGCCAGTAGGGGTCTTCGAACCGGTTCAGACTTACGTGTTCATTGGAGGAGAATACCGTGCCGGAGGCCTCCGAGTACACGTAGATGGTCTCGATAGCCCGCTGGCTGTTGCGGAGAGCCATGATCAGGGACTGCACCTGCCCGGCGAACTGGTCGGAAATAAGCTCCGGGGAGCGGAGGGTGTAGAAGGTGTGCAGGGTGTCGTTGTTGATCAGAATGGAGATCATGTACTGCATGTCCAGGATGAAATTGTCCATGGACTCCGCCAGATTGCGGGCGTCCTGCCAGGTATCGTCGGTAAATTCATTTTCCAGCGTCTGCCGGGAGTTCTGGTGGGTGTAGAAGGTGAACAGGGAAAATATCACCGTCATGGTCAGGAAGATCTGCAGGAAAAGCCGCAGAAAAAGCCTGTCGCTGACAATGAGGCGTCTGACATCGCGAAGCTTATCTCTCATCCGGCGTATCCTCCATGGACAAAATATGCCTGCGGTACTCGGTGGGGGTATAGCTGGTATACTGCCGGAAATTGATGGTGAAACGGTTCCGGTTCTGATACCCCACCTTCTCGGCAATGTCGTTGATGCGCATGTGGGTCTTCAGAAGCTCGATGGCCTTCTGCATGCGCACATTGGTGAGATAGTCCATGAAGCCCAGCCCCGTTTTCTGCTTGAACAGAAAGCTGAAATGGGAGGGAGACAGATATACCGCGTCGGCCACGGTCTCCCGGGACAGGTCCTGGCTGTAATTTTCCTCAATGTAGGAGATGGCTTTCTGGATCAGAGCGTCGTTGTCGTTGGTCGCGGAATTTTCCGCACCCGGAACAGGCACTGGCTTTTTCTTCTGGATCAGGTCCTTTAAGGACTGAAAATGATGATACAGGTCCACGCTGCACTCCAGGGAAAGGAATTCCCGGATATTATTCCGGAGTCTGGCGATATCCCTGCTGTCCGGCAGGCGGCTGCCCACAGCCACATAGTAATAATCGAAGGCGGCCTTCCGCATGAAATAGAAGCAGGTGTCAGGAATGGAGAAATTCAGCGCGTTTTTCAGGGAGACCACCAGGCGGTCGATCTCATAGTGGAGGGAAATGTCCAGGCTGTGCTCATCTAAGGACAGCTTCACCAGGCAGCCCTCGCTCTCGTCCAGCTCAAAAGGAAAGTGAAGGGCGGCAAAGCGCTCCCTCAGATCCTTCAGAGAGAAAATGGAGCCGAAGAACAGGTCCACAAAAAATACCTCCGCCGCCTCCTCGGTCAGATCGAAGCGGGGCGGCTGGCGGCGGGAAGCAGCGGTGGCCGCGGCCTCCGTCAGCACCTTCTTAAGCTCCCGGTAGTCGATGGGTTTCAGCATATAGTGAAAGACGTTGTAGGAGATGGCCTTCTGGGCGTACTCAAATTCGCTGAACCCGCTTAGGATGATCACCACGCAGTGGGGCATACGGTTGCAGATCTCCCGGGCCAGCTCCAGGCCGTCCATCGGGGACATGCAGATATCGGTCAAAACAACGTCGATACCATGGGGGGTATTCTGCAGCAGGAAGTCCAGCGCCTCCTGCCCGTCATAAAAGCAGCCGCATAGATTGAAATCCGGCAGTTCCTTCTGAATATATCTGGATAAGGAATCCAAAAGCATCTTTTCATCATCCACAAGAATGATATTTGGCATATGACACAGTCCCTTGCTTCGGTATCATGGGATCAAAGGATCTTTTGATCCTGACATTTTTATGAAAATAAAATACCATAAAAGCCGGAAGGATTCAAGAGAAATTCATTTTGCCGATTTGCTACGTTTTGTTCGAAGGTGGGTGCAAGGCATTGAATCCCGCAAAATTCTATTATAAGATGTTAGTCATAAGAAAACCGCGAGGAGGTAAAAGTAAACATGAAAAAAACAGGCTCTATTGTTCTGGCATTGGCCATGGTGATTTGTCTGGTGCTGCCCTTCTCCCTCTCGGCGAAAGCGGCCACCTATATCGGGGACGGGACCCAGTCAAGTCCCTACTATGTCACCAACGCGGAACAGCTTCAGGGAATGCGCGAGAATCTGGGCGCGTATTATGTCCTGGCAAACAACATCGATTTAAGCGGAG
>CALWDR010000047.1 GCA_944376745.1 uncultured Lachnospiraceae bacterium | reverse complement strand
CTATTCGCTGCTGCGCAGCTCCTGTCTGTGGCTGATTGGCGTTTAGCCAATCTACGGCAATAAAAAGACCGCCCTTAGCAAATAAATTTGCACGGTCTGTCTTTTTATTGCCTAGCTGTCTGAACTGTTACAAAATATTAAAGGAACCGCAAATTCCATGAAAAATGACTATGTTAAAATCCCCCAAAAGATGATATAATGAATAAGTTTGAAGACAACGAACATATGGAGGGATACACGTGGTAACCATTTTAACAAAGCTTTTCATAAAAAACAGCGACCAGACATCCAACCCCAGGGTCCGGCAGGCTTATGGCATATTATGCGGTACCGTCGGCATATGCTTAAACATCCTTCTGTTCCTTGGAAAATTCCTGGCGGGGACCGTCAGCAACTCCATCTCCATCACGGCTGACGCCTTCAACAACCTGTCGGACGCCGGCTCCTCCTTCGTGACCCTGGTGGGCTTCAAGCTGGCCGGAGCCAAGCCGGACACCGGGCATCCCTTTGGGCACGGGCGGATGGAGTATTTGTCGGGGCTGGTGGTCTCGGGGGTCATCATCATCATGGCCTTCGAGCTGGTAAAAACTTCCGTGGAAAAAATTATACATCCCCAGGAGGTGGAATACAGTGCCCTGGCTCTGGTCATACTGGCAGTATCCATTTGTGTCAAGCTGTATATGTGCATGTACAACCGCCGGATCGGCAGAAAAATACACTCGGCGGCCATGGGGGCTACCGCCATGGACAGCTTAAGCGACAGTATCGCCACCCTTGTGGTCCTGATCGCGGCCATCGTGGCCAAGTTCAGCGGCCTGATGATCGACGGCTACTGCGGTGTGCTGGTGGGGCTGTTTATCTTCTATGCGGGCATCAGCGCCGCCAGAGAGACCATCAATCCTCTGCTGGGACAGCCGCCGGAACGGGAATTTGTGGACCAGATCGAGAAGCTGGTCATGAGCCATGAGGAGATCTGCGGCATCCATGACCTGATCGTCCACGACTATGGTCCGGGGCGGAGGATGATCTCCCTCCACGCCGAGGTCCCGGCGGAGGGGGATATCTTAAAGCTCCACGACGCTGTGGACAACATTGAGGGGGAGCTGCGCCGGGAGCTGAACTGCGACGCTGTGATACATATGGACCCCATCGTTACCACCGATCCCAGGATACTGAAGCTCAAGGAGCAGGTGGAGGCCATTGTCAGGAGCGTGAGCGAGCAGATCACCATCCACGACTTCCGGGTCGTGGCAGGTCCTACCCACACCAACCTGATCTTTGACGTGGTCGTGCCCTTCGGATTTGCCATGAAGGACGAGGAGCTGGTGAAAACCATACAGGAAAAAGTGCGGCAGCAGGTGGATCAGAATCATTTCTGTGTCATACGGGTGGATAAGGCCTACGTGGGTGTATAAGAATACCAGAAAAATGCATAGTTTTCCTGTCAAAACCTGTATCCTTTCGTTGAGAATTAACAGACTTGGCAAAATGCTATTGCAAAATGACGGATTTTGTTGTATATTTTAGGCACTATGAAAAAGATACCGTTTGTTGGCGTATCGACAAAGATGAGAAAGTGAGAAAGCAATGAGCGAAAAGAAAATTATTGTTTCAAATGTGGAGAGAGAGCATAAGAACCCCATCGCGGAGCTGGTGCAGGTGGCGTGTCAGTTTGACAGCGAGATCACGCTGGTCAGCCAGGAAAAGCGGATCAATGCCAAGAGTATCATGGGAATTATGGCGTTCAACCCATGTAAAGGCATGTCAGTCAACATTGTAGCCAACGGACGCGACGAGAAGGAAGCGATTACGGCCATGGAGCGTTTTTTGGTCTGTCAATAAAAAGCATACGGAAAGCAGAGAGACGGGCAGAGGTGAGATTTCCCTGCCCGTCTTTTTGTCTGTCAGGATCGGATGATCCACCGGCTATGGTACCGGAAGCAGAAGCCATAGAAGAAGGCTGTCACGCAAAGAAGCTCTTTGCATGGCAGCCTTCTTCCCTTATAGAGGATTTTGTTTTTACTGCTGCTCTTCCCGGTATTTCTTCACCAGACGCTCGATCCTGTCATAGGGGTCCAGCAGGTCGCTGATGGAGGTGTCGTGGTTTAAGGTGTCGATGATGTAGGCGATATATTTGCTCATGTCGCAGTTGATGTAGTAATCCCTGCTCAAAAGCTCCGGGGTCTGGTAGGTCAGGTTGGTGGTCACCACCTTGTAGATGAGACCCTCCTCCACCGCCCGGTCAAATTTCTCCAGTCCGTTGGTGAAGAGGCCGAAGGTGGCCACCACGAAGATCCGGTTGGCCTTGCGCTTCTTAAGCTCCGTGGCCACGTCGATCATGCTGTCGCCGGAGGAGATCATGTCGTCGATGATGATCACGTCCTTGCCCTCCACGGAGGAGCCCAAGAACTCATGGGCCACGATGGGATTTCTGCCGTTGACGATCTTGCTGTAATCCCGGCGCTTGTAGAACATGCCCATGTCAAGGCCCAGAACGTTGGCCAGATACACGGCCCGGTTGGTGCCGCCCTCGTCGGGGCTGATGATCATCATGTGGTCGCTGTCAAGCTTTAAATCCCTCACGTTTCTTAAGATGCCCTTAATGAACTGGTAGGCCGGCTGAACCGTCTCGAAGCCCTTTAAGGGAATGGCGTTCTGCACCCGGGGATCGTGGGCGTCAAAGGTGATGATGTTGCTCACGCCCATATTTACAAGCTCCTGCAGCGCCAGGGCGCAGTCTAAGGACTCCCGGCCCGTGCGCTTGTGCTGACGGCTTTCATACAGGAAGGGCATGATCACCGTGATTCTTTTGGCCTTGCCTCCCACGGCGGCAATGACGCGCTTTAAGTCCTGGTAATGGTCGTCGGGGGACATGTGATTCTTGTGCCCGCTGACGGTGTAGGTCAGGCTGTAGTTGGTCACATCCACCATGATGAACAGGTCGTATCCACGGACGGACTCTTTGATGAGACCCTTTGCCTCGCCGGTGCCGAACCGGGGGACCTGGGCGCAGATACGGTAGGTATCCCGCTGGTATCCCTTGAAGGCGATGTTGTCCTCGTGCTCGTGCTCTCTGGTGTAGCGCCATTTCACCAGATACTGGTCCACCTTCTGGCCGATGTCCTCACAGCTGTTTAAGGCCACCAGTCCCAGGGCGCCCACGGGGATCGTTTCTAAGTTTCTTTCATCGTGCAGCATTGAAAATTCCTCCATATGTAGCTCTTGATTATTTAAATGGATAAAACAACTATCCATCGGGTGCAGAATGCGCCATCCATTATAGCATTTCGCGGGCGGGCTGGCAACAGGAAAAATAAATTATACCCGGCCATTGAGCTTTATAAATTATACTTGGCCATTGAGCTTTTTTAAAATGCGGATATCGGAGCCCAGGAGCTTTATCATGGTATAATTGCTGGTGACTCTGGAAAAGGTACGCTCCGAGTAAAGCTCCGCCAGCTGCGGGATATTCAGGTTGGTGGAAATGATGGTGGATTTCCGCCGCAAAAGCCGCTCGTTCAAACACAAAAACAGTTGAGAGACCGTAAAGGAATTGGAAAATTCCGTGCCCAGGTCGTCCAGGATCAGAAGATCGCAGTCGAAAAGATTCTGGGAATCCATGGCCTGCTCCGCGCCCTTGTCCCGGCGGAAGGCGGTCTTCTCGAAGACGGCGAAAAGCTGGGCCGCCGTAAAATAAATGACCGAGTGGCCGCTGTTTAAAAGCTCCCGGGCCACGCAGTTGGACAGAAAGGTCTTGCCCACGCCGGTGTCGCCGTAGAGAAGGAGATTTTGGAAGGTACTGTCAAATGTCTCGATAAATTCCCGGCACCGGGCCACGGCCTCCTGGGCCGCCTGGTAGGGGGAGCGTCCGCCGCTTTCGGGGTCCGCCTCCCTGGAGTAGTAGTCAAAGGAGAAGGTGTCAAAATTTTCCTCCTGCAGGATACCCTTGAGATTGGACTGGGTATAGACCAGGTCGATGGCCGCCTGCCGGAAACAGTGGCATTTCTCCGTGCCGATATAGCCCGTGTCCCTGCAGTCCGGGCAGGCGTAGGGGGGCTCAAAATAGTCCGCGGGATAGCCAAGAGAGGCTAGCAGCCTTCCTTTTTCCTCCAACAGAGCCGCAAGCTCCTCCTTCAACCGGGGCAGCGCTTCCTCGTTGCCCTCCAGAAGGAGCTTCGCCTGGGAGACCGCCGTGGAGGCGATGGCCTCCTCCAGCTCCTTTAAGCGGGGGGCGCGCCGGTAGGCTTCCGCAAGCCGCTGCTGGGCGATATGCCGGTTCTGGATCTGACGGGCCTCATACCGGCGCATGATGGCGTCATACTGTGCGTTGGTTAAGGACATGCTACCCTCCTAAGGTTATCGTTGATTTAAAAGCTGCTGTTCCAGCTTGTCATAGTCGTAGGTGCGCTGGGAAAAATTGTTGAACCGGCTGCCGGAAACCGTCCGGTTCTGGGCCGCCGCGGTGGCCCTGGTCTTCTGGTGCTGGGCGTCCAGCCCGGCAATGTCGGAAAGCTTTCGCACCTCCTGCCGGTGCCAGCGGGTCAGGATGCGGTCCGTATACTCAAAGCTTGGCTGGTGTACGGCGGCGATGGTCCGGCGGCAGGCCTCCGTGATGATGTCCGCGGAAAAGCCCAGCTCCTTGTGCCATTTGTCGATGTAGGCCGTCTCCGCGGGAATCAGGTTCCGCCCGCTGATGCCCAGGGCCCGCATGACGGAGAAATGAAGCTGGCTAAAGGAGGCGGAGGCCCGCTTGGCCTGCTCCACCGTGGCGATCCCCTCGGCCTGCCAGCCCAGGGCAACCTTGTCCATGTAGCGGATGCTGGTGTGGCCCTTGCCGATACAGTATTCAATGAGGTATTCGATCAGATCCGCCGAAAATGCAAGGCGGTCGTACCAGAACAGGATCGTGTTGATGTCCGTGGGGGTAAGGGGCCGCTTTAAGTAGTGCTCCGTCACAAACAAAAGCTCGCTCACGTCGTTTTTCTCCTGGAAGGCCGCAAGCTCCGCCACAGTGTAGCTGACCCTGGCCGGCGTCCCCTTGCCGGAGCCGGCGCCAGCAAAAACGTCTGCGCCCGCGCCGGCCAAAACGTCCGCGCCCGCGCCGGCAGAAGCGCCCGCCCCTGCGCCGGCCAAAACGTCCGCGCTCACGCCGGCAGAAGCGCCCGCCCCCGCGCCGGCCAAAACGTCCGCGCCCGCGCCGGCAGAAGCGCCCGCCCCCGCGCCGGCGGCCTGTCCGCCTTCAGCGGAACCGTCCGCTTTGTCCAGAAAGCGGATGCCGGACAGCTTCTTATCCTTGTCGTATTCCAGCTCCAGCAGATGCATCTTCTCCCAGTATTTCAGGGCGCGCTGAACGTCCTTCTCCGTGTGGTCGAACTTGTCCGCGGCTCCGGACAGGGAAAAATCCTGGTCCGGAGAGTTCATGCACCGCAGAAGATACAGATATATTTTTACATACTCGCCGTTGGCGGAAGTCATGTAGTTGTCAATAAAACGGTTGGGAACATAAGTGGCAGATGTGTCTCTGTCGGTATGTAACGTGATTCCCCCCATGGGTTTTGCACCTCTCTTATCCTGTCGCATGATACCCGCCAATTGCGCGGCACCGCGTGCCTTTGCAACTCGGAACTTTGAACCTGGTATCATATCATACGTACAGTGTAGCACAGAACTGCCAAAAAGAGAAGTGTAAAATTTTCGTGAACCCCGGAAAAAACAAGGGACAAAATCCGTCGAAAAAATGTGGATAATGTGGATAACTTGTGGAAAAAACTTATGCAAACGTCCCGGAACCTGCATATATGCAGGAAAAATAAAGCAGACGTAAAGTTTCTGTAAAAAAGATTATGTAAACGAAAAATCCACATTCTCATGGGGAAAGTTTTCCCCATAAAAATGTGGATAATGTGGATAACTATTGCCCAAGAAGGTGTTCCCCTACTTGCAGAATGTCTCCGGCCCCCATAGTTATCAACAGATCGCCGTTCATACATTTTTCCAGTAAAAAATTTTCGATCTCGTCGAAGGAGGGGAAATAATAACATTCCGTCCCCAGCTTTTTTAACTCCGCAAGAAGGTCCAGGGAGGAAATCCCCAGGGTGTTCTGCTCTCTGGCCGCGTAAATATCCGCCAGCACCACAATGTCCGCCGCGGACAGGGCCCGGGCAAATTCCGCAAGGAAGGCCTTGGTCCGGGTGTAGGTGTGGGGCTGGAACACACAGATGACCCGCTTCTTGGGGAAATTGGCCGCAGCGCTCAAGGTGGCGGCGATCTCCGTGGGGTGGTGGGCGTAATCGTCGATGATGGTGACGCCCTTTAAGGTGCCCTTGTACTCAAAGCGTCGGGCCGTTCCGCCAAAATCCGCCAGGGCGGCGGCAATGGGGCCAAAGGGGATGCCAAGCTCCACTGCCAGGGCGGCGGCGGCCACGGCGTTTAACACGTTGTGGATGCCGGGGACCTTCAGGGAAATGACGCCCAGAGCCTTTTTTTCGTGCATGAGCGTAAAATTTGCGCAGCCCTGTGCATGAAATTGGACGTCCTCCGCATAATATGCATTGGAGGATGTCAGACCGTATGTAACGGTTCTGCCGGAGGCGTCCCGGGTGATCTCCTCATAATGGGAGATCTCTCCGTTGATGATGATGACGCCCTCCGGGGGAACCTTGCAGGCGAAGGCGGCGAAGGAGCGGCGGATATCCTCCAGATTTTTGAAAAAATCCAGATGGTCCTCTTCTATATTTAAGATGAGGGCGTACCGGGGATTAAAATGCAGAAAGCTGTTGGTGTACTCGCAGGCCTCCGTTAAGAATACCTCTGAGCTTCCCACCCGGATGTTGCCGCCGATGGATTTCAAAATGCCTCCCACGGAAACGGTGGGGTCGGTGCGGGCTTCCATGAGGATGTGGGCGATCATGGAGGTAGTGGTGGTCTTGCCGTGGGTCCCCGCCACGGCGATGGAATCCCTGTAGTTATCCATGATCTGGCCCAGCAGCTCCGCCCGGGTCAGGGTGGGGATATTTTGCCTTAAGGCCTCCGCAAGCTCCGGGTTGTCGGGATGGATGGCCGCCGTGTAGACCACGAGCTGTATGCCCTCCCGGATGTTGGCTGCGGACTGGCCGTAGGCGATGCGGGCCCCCAGCGCCTCCAGCTTATCTGTCAGGGCCGATTCCCTGGCGTCGGAGCCGGAGATGGCAAAGCCCTCCTTTAAGAGGATTTCGGCCAGGCCGCTCATGCTGATGCCGCCGATGCCGATGAAATGAATGTGTATGGGATGTTGAAAGTCTATTTTATACATATTTTTTACCGTCCATTTCTAAAATGACACTGTTTCCTTCCGTTTATCATCGTTATCTTCATTTTATAACAACCGCTTTGGATAGTCAACAAGAGGATCAGGAAGGGAAAAAATGGGGGTTATTCCCAAATCCAGCGGGTTTGTCCCTGTAAAATGGAGGTTAAATTTGTGTAAAGTGCCAAAAAAACAAAAATTCCGTATAATTAATTGGCAAAAATGTGTACTATTTTTCCTGTTTGTGGTATAATACAAATTACAATAGTAAGGACGAGAGGTGATTGACTTGATTCGTAAAGAAATGATTGCCATGCTTTTAGCAGGCGGACAAGGAAGCCGCCTGGGGGTACTGACCTCCAGCGTAGCGAAACCAGCAGTATCCTTTGGAGGAAAGTATCGTATCATCGATTTCCCCTTAAGCAACTGCATCAACTCCGGCATTGATACTGTGGGCGTTCTGACCCAGTATCAGCCCCTCCGGCTGAATACCCATATCGGAATCGGCATACCGTGGGATCTGGACCGGAATCAGGGCGGAGTTACGGTGCTCCCGCCCTACGAGAGCAGCACCAACAGCGAGTGGTATACCGGGACGGCCAATGCCATTTACCAGAACTTAAACTACATGGAGAGCTACCATCCCGAGTACGTTCTGATCCTTTCCGGCGACCACATTTACAAGATGGATTACGAGGTCATGCTGGATTTTCACAAGCAGAACAAGGCGGACGTGACCATCGCGGCCATGCCGGTGCCTCTTGAGGAGGCCAGCCGCTTCGGCATCGTCATCACGGATGAGGAGAAGCGCATTACGGATTTCGAGGAGAAGCCGGCCCATCCCCGCAGCAATCTGGCGTCCATGGGGATCTACATCTTCAGCTGGCAGGTGCTGAAGGACGCCCTGATCGCGTTGTCCGACCAGAACGGCTGCGATTTCGGCAAGCACATTATCCCCTACTGTCACAGCAAGGGACAGCGGCTGTTTGCCTACGAGTACAACGGGTACTGGAAGGATGTGGGAACCCTTGGCTCTTATTGGGAGGCCAATATGGAGCTGGTGGACCTGATCCCCGAGTTTAACCTGTACGAGGAATTCTGGAAGATCTATACCAACAACGATATCATCACGCCCCAGTATATTTCCGCGGATTCGGCCATCGACCGGAGCATCATCGGAGCGGGCACGGAGGTGTATGGGGAGGTCCACGGCTCCGTGGTGGGCGCCGGCGTCGTCATCGGCAAGGGCTCCGTGGTGCGGGACTCCATCATCATGAAGGGCACCGTCATCGGGGACAACGTGACCATCGACAAGTCCATCGTGGCGGAGAACAGCAGGATCGGCAATAACTGCCAGCTTGGCGTGGGCGAGGAAGCGCCCAATAAGCTGAACGCGGAGATCTATTCCTACGGACTTGTCACCATCGGGGAGGATTCTGTCATACCGGCCGGCGTGAAGATCGGCAAGAACACCGCGATCTCGGGCGTGACGCTGCCGGAGGATTACCCGGACGGCATCCTTAACAGCGGAGAGTATATTATTAAGGCAGGTGACAGACTATGAAAGCGATTGGAATCATTTTAGCAGGCGGCAACAACAACAGAATGCATGAATTGTCCAACAAGCGGGCCATCGCGGCCATGCCCGTGGCGGGAAGCTTCCGCTGCATCGATTTTGCCCTGAGCAATATGAGCAATTCTCATATCCAGAAGGTGGCGGTGCTGACCCAGTACAATGCCAGAAGCTTAAACGAGCATTTAAGCTCCTCCAAGTGGTGGGATTTCGGGAGAAAGCAGGGCGGCCTGTACACCTTCACCCCCACGGTGACGGCGGACAACAGCTGGTGGTACCGGGGGACGGCGGACGCCATGTACCAGAATCTCACCTTCTTAAAGAGAAGCCATGAGCCCTATGTGATCATTGTGGGCGGCGACTGCGTCTACAAGCTGGATTACAACAAGGTGCTGGATTATCACATTGAGAAGAAGGCAGACATCACCGTGGTCTGCAAGGACATGCCGGCTTCCGAGGATGTGAGCCGCTTTGGCGTGGTGCGCATGAACGAGGATTCCCGGATCGTGGAATTTGAGGAGAAGCCCATGGTGGCCCAGTCCAACACCATTTCCACGGGAATCTATGTGATCCGCAGAAGACAGCTCATCGAGCTGTTGGAGCAGAGCGCCCAGGAGGAGCGCCACGATTTTGTGAAGGACATTCTGATCCGCTATAAGAATCTGAAGCGCATTTACGGCTACAAGATGAACACTTACTGGAGCAATATTTCCACCGTGGAATCCTACTACAAGACCAACATGGATTTCCTGAAGGCGGATGTGCGCAGATTCTTCGCGGAGGAGCCTACGATCTACTCCAAGGCGGAGGACCTGCCGCCGGCCAAGTACAATGTGGGCTCGGACGTGCGCAACAGCCTGGTGGCCAGCGGCTGTATCATCAACAGCAAGGTGGAGAATTCCATTCTGTTTCGGAAGGTGTTCGTGGGCAAGAACTGTGTCATCAAGAATTCCATCATTCTCAATGATGTGTACATCGGGGACAACACACATATTGAAAACTGTATCGTTGAGAGCCGGGATACCCTGAAGGCCAACACCTATTTCAGCGGCGGGGACGGGATCAAGATTGTCTACGAGCACAACGAAAGGTACGTGCTGTAGGGGAGGCGCACGGTCATTCCCTTGAAAAATGACCGTGTCAATCCTTAAGGGGCGGCGAAAGCGAAGGACAGAAAGGGGAAGTACGATGAGAATAACGGATGTACGCGTGAGAAAGGTCGAAAAAGAAGGAAAGATGAAGGCGGTGGTCTCCATCACCATCGACGAGGAATTTGTGGTACATGACATCAAGGTGATCGAGGGGGACAAGGGCCTGTTCATCGCAATGCCCAGCCGCAAGGCTTCCGACGGGGAATACCGGGACATTGCCCACCCCATCAACTCCGCCACCCGGGATAAGATTCAGCAGCTGGTGCTGAAGAAGTACCGGGAAGCGGAGGCTGAGGAGGAGTAGTGCGCTTATTTGCGAAAGGGTGTAGGGGTGTGCAGACAGGCTCGTGTTTCAAGAAATGCCCCGGAGGCAGGAGCCTGTCAGTACACTGGAAATTGCAGACAGGGGGATTTTGAAGAAAAGAGACTGCCCGGCCAGGGATGGCCGGGCGGTCTCTTTGGCGCACAGGAAATCACGGCAGGATCACCCACCAGAAACTGTTCCGTGCGGTTGGAATATTCCTGTCAGAACCCTCCGGTTTCAGGATGGAGGGGCTGACTCTGCAATGGGGGTTGTATTTTTTTACTCTTTCATATATAATAAAAATGTGATTAAATAGCACAAAAATATTAATAAAAATGTGAGGAGCAAATCTATGGAACGATTTATTTTGAAGAAGTTGCTGGATTGGAAGAATTCCCCTTACCGCAAGCCTTTGATCCTAAAGGGTGTGCGACAGGTGGGCAAGACATGGATACTGAAAGAGTTTGGTAAGTGTTATTATGAAAATACGGCTTATTTTAACTTTGATGAAAACGAGGAATATAAGCAGTTCTTTGAAACCACCAAGGAAGTTGACCGTATCCTGCAGAACCTGATGCTGGCCAGCGGTCAAAAGATCGTGCCTGAAAAGACCCTCATCATTTATGATGAGGTACAGGACTGCCCTAAGGTCATCAACTCTATGAAGTATTTCTGTGAAAACGCTCCGCAATATCATATCGCCTGCGCCGGTTCTTTGTTGGGTATTGCCCTGGCAAAGCCTTCGTCTTTCCCTGTTGGAAAGGTGAACTTCATGCAGATTGACCCCATGACCTTCTCGGAATTTCTGATTGCCAATGGCGATGAAAACCTTGCTGCGTATCTGGAGCGTGTAGATACCATCGAGCCGATTCCGGATGCGTTCTTCAACCCTCTGTGCGAGAAATTGAAGATGTACTATGTCACTGGCGGTATGCCGGAATCCGTTCTGATGTGGACACAAGCCCGTGACGTTTCCGCTATGCAGGAAGCCCTGTCCGGAATTATCAGTGCTTATGAGCGTGACTTTGCAAAGCATCCCAATATCAGCGAGTTCCCGAAGATCTCTATGATCTGGAAGTCCATACCTTCTCAGCTGGCAAAGGAAAATAAGAAGTTTATTTACAAGGTTGTCAAAGAAGGCGCCAGGGCCCGTGAATATGAGGATGCACTGCAGTGGCTGGTGGATGCCCGTCTGGTGCATAAGATTTACCGAAGCTCTGCTCCCGGCCTGCCAGTGGCAGCTTACGATGACCTGTCAGCCTTTAAGATTTATCTGGTGGATGTGGGTCTGCTCCGTCGTCTGGCACAGCTGGCTCCCACTGCCTTTGGGGAAGGCAACCGACTGTTCACCGAGTTCAAGGGCGCATTGACTGAAAACTTTGTGCTGCAGACTTTGGTTACACAGTTTGAAATAGTTCCTCGCTACTGGACGCAAACCAATCCTCCGTATGAGGTGGATTTCCTGATCCAGCGCGAAAATGATATTTTTCCGATCGAAGTCAAATCCGAATCCAATACATCCAGCAAGAGCCTTAGGAAGTTCAAGGAGCTGTTCCCGGATAAGGTAAAGCTCCGTATACGCTTTTCCCTGGGAAATCTAAAACAGGATGATGATGTGCTGAACATCCCGCTGTTCATGGCTGATCAGACAGATCGACTGATTGGTCTGGCATTGGAGCGGAGAAATGCGCGATAGCTGGCCGTGTGCGCCCGGCGGGCGCGCAAGCCACTGGCCGGTAAAAGTAGTCCGAGTTTGATCGCCTAAAAATCTCCCTTCCTTACACATGTTCCACCAGAGGCACCGTCACCGACACCCTCACCTGGCTGTCGGCGCTGTTCTCGATCCACAGACCAAACCCCTCCCCATAAAATACGGAGATCCTCTGGCTCACGTTGGTAAGGCCGATGCTGGAGGTGCGGCTTCCGGGAATGGGCGTCATGGAAATGAGGCTCTGCTGGACAGCCAGCAGCTTATCCTCCGGGATCGCGGTGCCCTGGCTGAACACATCGATACCGAGAATGCCACGGAGCTTTTACGGGGGTCCGCCTGTATGTATTTCAGCAATGCGGAAAAGCTGACGCTGAAAAATCTGCGGTTTGTCCATACGGCAGAATGCGGATATTTCCAGGGATTTATCGGTATCAGGACGGCACGGAGATAGACTGCTCCATCGAGCACGTGGTGATCCGGAACAAATCCGCGCGGTGCATAGATACAGGCAGAGGCAGTATAGAAAAGATTCGTTTTGAGGAATGATACGTCAAAGCGCGAAATCAAAAGTCTTCCGAAAAAGGTACAGCGCGGAGAAAAAACAGGGTGGCGGAATTCTCGAAAATCGACTATAATACAAGATGATAGGGTTCGTGAAGCGGTTCCTATTATGTAATAAAGCTGTCGGAAAGAAAACTTCCCGGCGCTGGAAGAAAGCCTGACTCCAGGCTGGATAAGGAGAATCAGATAAGAAATAACATCACGAAGGAGGATTTTATCAATGACAGAAATATGGAGAGAATTTACCACAGAATTCGGGCAGGTGCTGCTGATCGTCAGCGTGGCCCTTGCCCTTTTGCAGTGCTTTTTCGGCTATCGTCTGCTGAAGGTCTGGGTGGCCGTGGTCGGCTTTGCCCTGGGCTTTGCCGTCGGTTTTACCGTCTCGGCCCTGCTGATCGGTGGGGACGCTTATATCCCGGTGGCCATTGGAATCGTTGTGGGTATCCTGGCGGCGCTGATCGCCTTTAAGCTGTATCTGGCCGGCGTTTTCCTGCTCTGCGGCGTCAGCTCGTTTCTGGTGGTGCAGTCGCTCCCCTTCCCTTACACCGAGGCCTGGGGCATCGTCCTGGTGGTGCTGGGGATGATCGCATTTATCGTGGTGGGCATCCTGGCAGTAAAATTTGCCCGGCCCTGCATCATTCTGGTGACTGCCATAAGCGGCGCGTCTCAGGCAGTGGACGGCCTTCGGACGCCGGTGGAACAGCTTGCGGAAAATGCCTGGATGGCCTGGGCCGCTGTGGCAGTTCTGGCGGTTCTTGGGATCGTGGTGCAGTTTAAGACCACCAAGAATTAAGGGAGAGGAATATGCTTGCACTGATCGCGGCCTACACAAAAAATCGTGTCATCGGAAGAGACGGAGAGATTCCCTGGAAAATAAAAGGTGAACAGCAAAGATTCAAAGAACTGACTACAGGAAATGTAGTGATCATGGGCCGGCGTTCCTACGAAGAAATCGGACGGCCGCTGCCAAACCGGACAACTATCGTGGTATCTGGCACAAAGAATTTTGACGCTGAAAACTGCCTTACCGCAAAATCTTTATCGGAGGCCATTGGGCTGGCAGGAAACCGGGACATTTACATTTCCGGGGGAGCAGGGATTTATCGGGAAGCCCTTCCGCTGGTTGAAAAAATGTATATCACCGAGATTGATCTGGATATAGAGGGCGATACGTATTTCCCGGAATTTCAGGAAGACCTGTTTACAAAAAGGATAAACCAGCGGTTCCAGGGCGAGATTCCCTACACCTATGTGACGTACACAAGAAAGAACAATAAAAAGAAAAAGGAATGAAAGAAGAAGAGTTTTAATTGCTGCCTTTTTCAGAAAAGGAGGCTCGGACATGGCACCCCAAAATACCCCAACCCTGGAGACAGACCGGCTTCGCCTACGAAAATTCACAGAATATGACCTGGAAGCCCTGTTTTCAGTATTCCTACAAAGAGCAGTGGCAGCCCAAGGACATTCCGGTCATCTTCCGCATGTACCAGTTAAATCTGGATGGCCGGAAGGACCGGGTATACCGAAAATATTGGGATGCCTATGAGGAACATTTCGTGGAAATGTATTTAATGTAGGAGACGAAATCTGCCGTATCAAGCGGGATTTCAATGCCGTTTTCCCACAACTCACCTTCGGAACAGTCCAGATTTTCATCCCAACTGATACCATATCCGCCTGGTTCAACTTGAACCAGGTTGAAGATATCCGGGTTTTTGAGAGCTTCAAATTCCGGATAATCCTTCATGATTGGCTTTACATCAAACTTTTTTACCACTCCATTTTCAAAAAAGACCAAAAGCTGCATGTCGTTAAGCGGCACCACGTAATCAACTTTGATTGACAGCATAGGAATCCCCCTTCTATTGTTCTGTTTTCACCCCGTCCACATATTCCGCCCAAAGCTCCCCGTCAAAATAGATGGTAAAGGACGCAGAATCCCCGAATTCCTCCAGCAGCTCCGCCGCGATGTCCGGAAGGGCTTTGGCAGTTTCCTGATATTCTTCCTCCGTCAGCTTTTCCAGCCGGTAGTCATGGGCCCGGATCTCCAGATAAAAATCATGCAGATCGCAGGACAGATAATCCCCGGCGGTGACGGTGTTGGCGGTGAACCAGGGCTGAGCCCACAACTCATCATAGAATTCCGGCTCCGGATTGCCTCCGGTATAAGAGACAGCGACCTCAAAGCAGTCTGCCGCCGCTTCCGGGAGGCAGCTTTGAATAAATTCCTCCCAAATCTCCTCCCCGGCCAGGCTAAAGGAGATGTCCATCAGCTCCAGGACGAAGGCCTGCTTCTGGGAATAGCGCTTCGGGCTGAAGAACCCGTACCTGTCGTGATTGATCTTCAGGGTATGGTCTGTGATCTGCCAGACCTCCTCCTCCCCATTCCGGTTTGTAAACTGAATATACCAGTTCTGGAACCTGCCGGGCTCCGCTCCCGACAGGGCGGGGTTGCTGTGCACGATAACATAATCGTCATAAATGAGACTTTCCTTTGTCTCCTGGTCGATGCATTCCCAGTTTCCCTTTCCGAAAAAATGGTTCAGCTCGGAATGGAACCGGATGGTCCAGTTTTTGCTTAAGATGGTGCCGATAACGACAGCCAGCGCACAGAGTACGATAACGGCGGCAATGGCGATATTCTTTGCTTTTCTCATAGCTCATTCACTCCAATCCTGTTGGATCTGATGTATCAGAAACATTTATTTTCATTATAATAAAAATGACAGAGAAAGGCAATCCTTTCTGTTGTCGCAGTTGAAATATATCGTTTTTGATGGTATGATAGGGGAGATAAAATTGAAGAACCAACAAAAAGGAAAGTGACAGACATGTTCCTGTTCAAACGAAAAACAGAGAAAAAAGAGGAAATCACACCTATGTACGTAATCGCGGGCCTGGGGAATCCCACAGCAAAATATGAACATACCCGGCACAACGTGGGCTTTGACACCGTTGACCTGCTGGCGGAAAAATATAACATCAAGGTGACGGACAACAGACACCGGGCCCTGTGCGGGGCCGGGATCATCGGCGGCGAGAAGGTGCTTCTGGTAAAGCCCCAGACCTTCATGAACCTAAGCGGAGAAAGCATCGGGGCCATTTTAAAATTTTACAAGCTGGACCCGGCCAGCCGGTTGATCGTCATCTACGACGACATCGATCTGGCGCCGGGGAAGCTTCGCATCCGCAAAAAAGGCAGCGCTGGGGGCCACAACGGCATCAAGAACATCATCGCCCATCTGGGAACTCAGGAATTTATGAGGATTCGCGTGGGCGTGGGACAAAAGCCCCAGGACTGGGATCTGGCGGACTATGTGCTGAGCCGTTTCTCCAAGGCGGAGCGGCAGGCCGTGGAGGAAGCCATGGAGCAGGCTGCGGAGGCAGCGGTGCTCCTGCTTCACGGGGAAGTGGACGCGGCCATGAACCGCTATAACTGACGGGAAAGCGGATGCGGCTAGGAACCGCTACGACTGACGGGGAAGCGGATGCGGCTAGGAACCGCTACAACTGACGGGAAAGCGGACGCGGCTGGGAACCGCTATCATAAATGGTGATAAAGAGGTATCAAAATGGAGGCATTTATACGGCCGCTGAGAGAGCTGAAGGAATTTGAGGACCTGGAGGCGGATTTAAAAAAAGGGGCGGGCATCCGGCAGGTGTCCGGCTGTATCGACGCACAGAAACCCCATCTGATCTACGCCCTTTGCAATGGCGCCGCGGGCAAGCTCATTGTCACCTTCAGCGAGCAGAAAGCCAGGGAGCTCTACGAGGCCTGCCGTTTTTTTGACAAAAATGCGGTCTACTATCCGGCCAGGGATATTTTATTCTACCAGTCCGACATCCGGGGAAATCTCCTGACCGGCCAGCGGATGGCGGCGGTGAAGGTGCTGCTGGAGCAGAAAAATCCTGTGCTGATCACCACCTTCGACGCGCTCATGGACAGGCTGGTGCCCCTGGAGGTGGTGGTGGACAGCATTCTTCAGGTGAAGGTGGGAGACAGCCTGAATCTGGAGCAGACAGCCCTGCGGCTGGTGCGCATGGGCTACGAGCGCAATTATCAGGTGGAGACCAGCGGCCAGTTCGCCCTGCGAGGCGGCATTCTTGACGTGTTTCCGCTGACGGAGGAGAGCCCTCTGCGCATCGAGCTGTGGGGGGACGAGGTGGACTCCATCCGAAGCTTCGAAGCGGAGAGCCAGCGCTCCATTGAAAATCTGGAGCGGGCGGAGATCTATCCGGCCAGCGAGGCGGTGCTGACGGAGGAGCGCCTGGCCCGGGGCCTTGAAAAAATCGAGGCCGAGGGCAGCCGTCTCTACAAGGCGCTCCGGCAGGAAATGAAGACCGAGGAGGCCTACCGGGTAAAAAGCAGCCTGGAGACTCTGAAGGAGGAGCTGGCCGCCCAGCAGGGGCAGGTCAATGTGGAGAGCTATCTGCCGTATTTCTTTGAGAAAACCGTCTCTCTGATGGACTATTTTGATTCCGGGAACACCCTGCTGTTCCTGGACGAGCCGGCCCGGTGCCTGGAGCGGGGCCGGGTGGTGCAGGCGGAGTTTGCCGAGAGCATGAAGCACCGCCTGGAAAAAGGCTATGTCCTGCCGGGGCAGATGAATATCATCGTCTCAGACCGGGAGGCCGCCGCGGCCCTGTCCCGGAGAAAATGCGTGGCCTTAAGCACCCTGGACGCCAAGCTGGGAGAGCTTGAGGTGTCCCGGCAGTTCCACATTTCCACCAGGACCGTCAATCCCTACAACAGCAGCTTTGAGCTTCTGGTGAAGGATCTAAAGCAGTTTAAGAAAAATGGCTACCGGGTGCTGCTCCTCTCCGGCTCCCGGACCCGGGCGGAGCGTCTGGCTCTGGACCTGCAGCAGGAGGAGTTGAACTGCTTTTACACGGAGGATTACGACCACGCGGTGCAGCCCGGGGAGATCATGGTGGTCTACGGCAAGCTGAAGCGGGGCGTGGAGTACCCGGAGCTGAAGTTTGTGGTGATCTCCGAGAGCGACATTTTCGGGGAGGAAAAGAAAAAAAGGAAGAAGCGCCATACCTATCAAGGCGAGAAGATCCAGAGCTTCACGGACCTTTCCGTGGGGGATTACGTGGTGCATGAGAACCACGGCCTGGGCATTTACCGGGGAATCGAGAAGGTGGAGGTGGATAAGACCGTCAAGGATTACATCAAGATTGAGTACGACAAGGGCGGCAACCTCTACATTCAGGCCACCCAGCTTGATATGATCCAGAAATATGCCGGGGCAGACGCCAGAAAGCCTAAGCTCAACCGCCTGGGAGGCCAGGAGTGGAACAAGACCAAGACAAGGGTCCGGGGGGCGGTCAGGGAGATCGCCAGGGAACTGGTGGAGCTCTATGCCGCCCGCCAGTCGAAGGAGGGCTATGCCTACGGCCCCGATACCGTCTGGCAGCGGGAGTTTGAGGAGATGTTCCCCTTTGAGGAGACCGAGGACCAGGCCCAGGCCATCGAGGCCACCAAGCAGGACATGGAGAGCAGGCGGATCATGGACCGGCTCATCTGCGGGGACGTGGGTTACGGCAAGACGGAGATCGCCATCCGGGCGGCCTTCAAGGCAGTCCAGGAAAATAAGCAGGTGGTGTATCTGGTGCCCACCACCATCCTGGCCCAGCAGCACTACAATACCTTCGTCCAGCGGATGAAGGATTTCCCGGTGCGGGTGGATCTCATGTGCCGCTTCCGCACCCCGGCCCAGATGAAAAAGACCGTGGAGGACTTGAAAAAGGGCCTGGTGGACATTGTCATCGGCACCCACCGGGTCCTGTCCAAGGACGTGGAGTTTAAGGATCTGGGCCTTCTGGTCATCGACGAGGAGCAGCGCTTCGGCGTGGCCCACAAGGAAAAAATCAAGCAGATGAAGAACAATGTGGATGTGCTGACCTTAACGGCCACCCCCATCCCCAGAACCCTCCATATGAGCCTGATCGGAATCCGGGATATGAGCGTGCTGGAGGAGCCGCCCATGGACCGGATGCCCATCCAGACCTATGTGATGGAGGACAACGAGGAGATTGTCCGGGAGGCCATCCACCGGGAGCTGGCCCGGGAAGGGCAGGTCTACTACGTGTTTAACCGGGTGAACCAGATTGAGGAGGTCACGGCCAAGATCGCCGCGCTGGTGCCCGAGGCCAACGTGGCCTTTGCCCATGGGCAGATGAAGGAGCGGGAGCTGGAGCGCATCATGTACGATTTTGTCAATGGGGAGATCGATGTTCTGGTGTCCACCACCATCATCGAGACAGGACTGGACATTTCCAACGTCAACACTATGATCATCCACGACGCCGACAACATGGGCCTGTCCCAGCTCTATCAGCTCCGGGGCCGGGTGGGGCGCTCCAGCCGTACCGCCTACGCCTTCCTCATGTACCGCCGCAACAAAATGCTCAAGGAGGTGGCAGAGAAACGGCTGTCCGCCATCCGGGAATTTACGGAGCTGGGAAGCGGCTTTAAGATCGCCATGCGGGATCTGGAGATCCGGGGAGCCGGGAACCTTCTGGGCGCCCAGCAGCACGGCCACATGGAGGCGGTGGGCTACGATCTGTACTGTAAAATGTTGAACGAGGCCGTCAGGACCTTAAAGGGCGAGACGGAGGAGGAGTCCTTCGAGACCACCATCGACATTGACCTGGACGCCTACATTCCGCCCAAATACATCCCCAACGAGTACCAGAAGCTGGACATTTATAAGCGGATCGCGGGGATCGAGACCGAGGAGGACAGCGAGGAAATGTTAGAGGAGCTCATCGACCGCTTCGGGGAGCCCCCCAAATCCGTGCAGAACCTGCTACTGGCGGCCCGCTTGAAGGCCCGGGCCCACCATGTGTATTTTACGGATGTGGTGCAGAAGGGGGACAGCGTCAGGTTCGTGCTCTACGAAAAGGCCAATATTGATGCCGCAAGGATTCCCCAGTTTGTGGAGGGCTTTTACGGGGCTCTGACCTTTACCATGGACGCCAAAGCCCCCTACTTTACCTTCCAGATGAACTATAGTTCCAGGGAAAGATCCGGCCATGTGCTGGAGGTGATCCGGACGGTGCTGGAACGGGCGGAGGAGCAGCTATTGCTTCCGGCGCAGCGGCAGAGCGTTTGACAGCGCAGTGTGCAGCCCCGTTATTGCTTCCTGCATAGCGGCAGAGCGTTTGACAGCGCGCTGTGCAGCCCCGTTATTGCTTCCCGCATAGCGGCAGAGTGTTTGCAGGGCCGGTCCGCGGGCGGAGAGGAATATCTTTGAAAAAAATGTGAAATTGCTTGCGGCTTTGCAAAAAAAGCACTATAATGGAGAAAGTGAAAAAAGGTGGCCGTTCGGAGATCGGGACGGCTGCGAAAAATGATACTTTAGGAGGATGTTATGAAAGGTAAGAAATTAACCGCATGTGCACTGGCGGCAGCCATGGCGGCATCTGTGGCTCTCACCGGATGTGGAAATTCCATAGACCAGAACGCCGTGGGGGCGACGCTGAACGGGGAGGATATCTCTCTGGGACTGATGAATTTTATCGCGAAATACCAGCAGGCCATCAGCGATGCCAATTATCTGTCCATGTTCGGCCCGGACATGTGGAGCATGGAGTATGACGGCACCACCATGGAGGACAGCACCAAGGATTCTGTTCTGGACATGATCGAGACCATTTATCTTCTGGAGGACCACATGGCCGATTACGGTGTGGAGATCACAGAGGAAGAGACGGCTTCCATCGAAGAGGCGGCAAAACAGTTTATGTCCGACAACAGTGATAAGGCCATCCGCCAGATGGGAGCCACCCAGGAGTATGTGGCGGAGATGCTTCGGATGTACACCATTCAGTATAAAATGCAGAATGCCATCTACGATGCCTCGGATGCTACCGTGACGGACGAGGAGGCGGCCCAGCGGACCTTCAGCTATTTTACCGCTTCTGTCACCAAAGGCACCGACGAGGACGGCAACAGTGTGGAATACACGGACGAGGAGAAGGAGGCCTTCGCGGAGGAGATGGAGACCATCGCCGCCGACGCCAAGGAGGATTTTGACGGCGTGGCCGAGGAACATGGATATACGGTTTCCACCTACACCTACGGCGCGGATGAGACTACCATGGATGAGGCGGTGATCGCGGCAGCCGACGCTCTGGCGGAGGGAGAGGTTTCCGATCTGATCACCACGGACACCAACTATTATGTGATCCGTCTGGATGATGAGTTTGACGAGGAGGCCACCGAGCAGGAGAAGGAGACCCTGTTAAATCAGAAGAAATCGGAGGAGTACACGGAGATCTGCGACGGTTATAAGGAAGAAGCGGACTTCCAGGTCAACGAGGAGGAGTGGGCCAAGGTGAAGTTCAACCGGCTGTTCGGCGTGGCGGCTTCCGAGGAGGATACGGCGGAGGAGTAATGGCAGCTGGTCCTTCCGGTTGCCGATGGTCTCACCGGGTATTGTGTAAAGCAGAAAATCAGAAAACGGCTGTATCGTTGGCAGAGACGGACAGCCGTTTTTGCAGGAGGAAGCTGTGAAAAAATTATTAGCCTATTTGAAGGATTACAAGAAGGAGACGGTTCTGGCCCCGCTGTTTAAAATGCTGGAGGCCTCCTTTGAGCTGCTGGTGCCCCTGGTGGTGGCGGCCATGATCGATGTGGGAATCGCCGATGGAGACAGCCCCTATGTGGTGAAAATGGGGCTTATCATGGTGGCCCTGGGCGTGGTCGGCCTGGTGTGCTCCATCACGGCCCAGTATTTTTCGGCGAAGGCGGCGGTGGGCTTTGCCACAAAGCTTCGCCACAGCCTGTTCGCCCATATTCAGGGACTGTCATTTTCGGAGGTGGACGACATCGGGACCTCCACGCTGATCACCCGCATGACCAGCGACATCAATCAGGTGCAGTCCGGCGTAAATCTGGTGCTGCGCCTTTTCCTGCGCTCCCCCTTTATCGTGTTCGGCGCCATGGTCATGGCCTTCACCATCGATGTGAAGGCGGCGCTGATCTTCGTGGTGGCCATACCGCTGCTGTCCGTGGTGGTATTTGGCATCATGCTGATCAGTATCCCCCTTTACAGAAAGGTGCAGGAGCGGCTGGATAAGGTGTTGGGGATCACAAGGGAAAATCTCTCCGGCGTCCGGGTCATCCGGGCCTTTCACCGGGAGGAGGAGGAACGGCAGCATTTCGAGGCGGCCAACGGGGAGCTGACCCGCATGCAGAATTTCGTGGGCAGGATCAGCGCCTTCATGAATCCCGTCACCTATGTGATCGTCAACGGGGCTCTGATCGTGCTTTTGTACACCGGGGCAATCCGGGTGGATGCCGGAATCCTCACCCAGGGCCAGGTGGTGGCGCTGGTGAACTACATGTCCCAGATCTTGGTGGAGCTGGTGAAGCTGGCCAACCTGATCATTACCGTGACCAAGGCCGTGGCCTGCGGCAACCGGGTACAGAGCATTTTTGAGATTGAGAACAGCCAGCAGGCAAGCCTGGCCGGTGGACAGGCTGAAGAAGTGCAGCGGAAAGCAGCAGATCAGGCAGTTCCGGTGGTGGAGTTTCAGAATGTCTCTCTCACCTACAAAAATGCCGGGGACAAGTCGCTGTCCGGCATCAGCTTCACCGCCAATCCCGGCGAGACCATCGGCATCATCGGCGGCACCGGCTCCGGCAAGACCTCCCTGGTACATCTGATCCCGCGGTTCTATGACGCCACGGAGGGCCGGGTGCTGGTGGATGGAAAGGACGTGAAGGACTATCCCATTTCGGAACTGCGCAGGAAAGTGGGGATCGTCCTGCAGAAGGCCGTCCTGTTCCAGGGTACCATCCGGGAAAATCTCCTGTGGGGAAAGGAGGACGCCACCGAGGAGGAGCTTCGGGAAGCCCTGGCCGTGGCCCAGGCCGCGGAGGTGGTGGCTGGCAAGGAGGAAGGCCTTGACGCTCCGGTGGCCCAGGGGGGCAAGAATTTTTCCGGCGGACAGAAGCAGCGCCTGACCATTGCCAGGGCTCTGGTACGCAAGCCGGAGATCCTCATTCTGGACGACAGCGCTTCCGCCCTGGACTATGCCACCGACGCCAGGCTGCGGAAGGCCATCCGGGAAATGAAGGACAGTCCGGTGGTGTTCGTGGTGTCCCAGCGAACCTCCTCCATCCGCTATGCGGATAAGATCCTCGTGCTGGAGGACGGCGAGGTGGTGGGGATGGGGACTCACGACCAACTGCTGGAAAGCTGCGAGGTTTACCGGGAGATTTACGATTCCCAGTACCAGTCGGGAACTGATGGAGCCAGGAAGCCTGGAGGCGGCGGTAAAGATACGGTTGTCGGGACAGCCTCATCGAGCGCGAAGACCGGCGCAGAGAAAGATACTAAGACAGGAGGGGAAGCAGATGGCGCGAAAAAATAAAATGCAGACCAATACGGTCAAAAAGGTATTGCTCTATATCAAAAAATACTGGGCCTTCCTGATCTTGTCCCTGCTGTTTGCGGTGGTCACCGTTTTTGCCACCCTGTATGTGCCTGTCCTGACCGGAAATGTTGTGGACGCCATTTTAGGCCCCGGAAATGTGGATTTTCCTCTGATCTTTAAGCTTTTGATTCAGATGGGCGTGATCATTGGATTTACGGCGCTGGCCCAATGGCTCATGAACGTCTGCAATAATAAGATCACCTACGGTGTGGTGCGCGACATCCGAAACGACGCCTTTTCCAAGATCGAGCGCCTGCCCTTGAAGTACATCGACGGCCATTCCCACGGAGAGCTGGTCAGCCGGGTGGTGGCGGATGTGGACCAGTTTGCTGACGGCCTTCTGATGGGATTTACCCAGCTTTTTACCGGCGTGCTCACCATCGTGGGGACCCTGGGCTTTATGCTTGGCATCAACGTGATCATCACTCTGGTGGTGGTGGTGATCACTCCGGTGTCTCTGTTTGTGGCGGCCTTTATCGCAAAAAAGACCTATCACATGTTCCGGCGGCAGTCCGAGACCCGGGGGGAGCAGACCTCTCTGATCGACGAGATGATCGGAAATCAGAAGGTGGTGCAGGCCTTCGGCCAGGAGGAGAAAGCGCTGGGGCGCTTTGATGAGATCAATGGGCGTCTGGCGCATTATTCCCTGCGGGCTACATTTTTCTCCTCCATCACCAACCCGGCCACCCGTTTCGTCAATGGACTGGTATACGCCGGCGTGGGCATCGCCGGCGGCCTGGCGGCCATCAGCGGCATGATTTCCGTAGGCCAGCTGTCCTGCTTCTTGAGCTATGCCAACCAGTACACCAAACCGTTCAATGAGATCTCCGGCGTGGTGACGGAGCTGCAGAATGCTCTGGCCTGCGCGGCCCGGGTGCTGGAGCTGATCGAGGAGGAGCCGCAGATACCGGATGCGGCTGACGCGGCGGTGCTGTCGGAGGTTTCCGGAAATGTACAGCTTAAGGATGTATATTTCTCCTATGTGCCGGACAGAAAATTGATCGAGCATTTCAGCCTGAAGGTGGAGCCGGGCCAGCGGGTCGCCATCGTGGGTCCCACCGGCTGCGGCAAGACCACGATCATCAACCTGCTGATGCGTTTCTATGACGTGGACAGCGGAGCCATTCTGGTGGAGGGCCGGGACATCCGTCATGTGACCCGGGAAAGCCTGCGGGAGAATTACGGCATGGTGCTGCAGGAGACCTGGCTGAAGGCCGGGACCATTCGGGAAAATCTCCTCATGGGGAAACCGGAGGCCACCGAGGAGGAAATGATGGCGGCGGCCAAGGCCGCCCATGCCCACAGCTTCATCAAGCGCCTGCCGAAAGGGTACGACACGGTGATCGGCGACGACGGCGGCAGCCTTTCCGCTGGTCAGAAGCAGCTTCTGTGCATCGCCAGAGTCATGCTCTGCCTGCCCCCCATGCTGATCCTGGACGAGGCAACCTCCTCCATCGATACCCGCACGGAGATGAAGATCCAGAACGCCTTCGCCGCCATGATGAAGGGCCGCACCAGCTTCATCGTGGCCCACCGGCTGTCCACCATCCAGAACGCCGACGTCATCCTCTTTATGAAGGACGGCAAGATCATGGAGCAGGGCCGCCACGAAGACCTCCTGGCCCAAGGCGGCCAGTATGCAGAGTTGTATAATAGTCAATTTTCGGCATAGCATTGAGCAGTGCCAAAAAGAAGGTAGAAACCTGCGTTGAAAGCTTGCTTTCATAAGAAGGTTTCTATCTTCTTTTTGATAGGGCGAAAGCCCGCGAGCGAGATGAAGCGAAGCGGAATCGAGCTTGCGCACTGCGGGGTAGTGAATAGCAGAGAAAGGCGAAAGCCCGCGAGCGACACATTGAACACTTGGCGAGGTGTTTTCGAGCCTAGTACACCGTTTCGCAAATAACTACACCAAATCGCTTGCCTGCTTTCCCGATTGCACGGGTCAAAAAGCCTCGACGTAGCCCGCTACGCCTACGTTTTTTGACCCGCACACTCGAAAAAGCATTCTGCGCGATTGGTTCAGTTATTTAGCGAACGGTGTACTAGTGTGAAAGCGCACAAAGTGGATGGAGCGGTGCTAAGCGCCAGTGGCGGAGTAAAATCGCACGGTTGTTCCCCCCCCTCCCCCTTACACCGTAACCTCCACCGAGAACATCTCCCCCGCCTGCAGGCAGTACATGCTGCCCCCGTGCAGCTCCATGATTTTTTTCACGCTCTTTAACCCGATGTGGTTGCTCTCTATGGGCTGGCCGGATTGCTTGACCCGGTTGTGAAGGGTCAGTCGCCAGTGCCCGTTTTCCATGGAAAATGCCGCCTTCACCGGCTGTTTCTTCTCCCCGTATTTCAAGATATTGGAAAAAAGATTGTTGAATACCCGCTTTAAGGCCAGAGGATTTCCCGGAAATGTGACTGTGCTTTTACGCAGATCCTCGGCCGCTTCAAAATCCACCGTAAATCCCGCCAGCTCCATAAATTTTACATTTTCCTGAAGCTGCTTAAGCAGGGCGCGGATGGGCACCGGCTCCAGCTCTAAATCCTCCTGGGTCTCATACACCATGGCGTACTCAAACATTTTGTCGGAGAGCTCCCGGATCTCCAGCACCTTGTTCAGACAGGAAGTAAGATACTGCTCCTCCAGGGCCGCATCGCCCCGGTGCAGCTTCACGATCTCCAGATACCCGGAGAGGATGGTGAGGGGCGTCCTAAGGTCATGGGAAATGGCGCGGATCAGGTCGCTGTTGGCTTCCCGGCTCTCCCGCTCTCCCTGAATGGTCTCGTTCAGGCTTTTTCGCAGGAAATCCAGCTGCTCCGCCAGAATCCCGAATTCGTCCCGGCTTTTTGCGTGGATGGGCCGCTCCAGATTCCCTTCGGCCATGTAGAGGATTTCCGTTTTCAGGCTCTTGATCTCCCGCACCTTCCGGTGCAGGAACCAGAGTATGGGGGCGAGGAAGACCAGAACGCAAAAAAGCAGGCTGGCCCCCAGGTACCAGGGGTAAAAGGAAAGGTAATGGTAGGAAAAAAAGTACACGTCCGCCATCTGATCCTTGAAGGCTACCGTCGCCGTAAGGGTGGTGAGAGAATCCAGCTTCACCTGGTAAACGACGGCCTGGCTTCCGGTCAGCCGCCAGATCAGGTTGCTGTTATTCATGGCTTCAGGGTAGACGGCGTTGATGTAGAATTCCGTGTCATGGTCGTAAATGATAATGCCGCTGTAGTAGTCCCGGAGGTCAAAAAGCTCGTCCACCCGGCGCATGCCCTCCTCGTCGTCCGGGTCGATGACAATTTCCCCGGCCCGGGCCAGAAATTCCTCGATCCAGTCCGTCCGGTCATGGTTGATAAGCCCTTGTTCGTACAGGAAAATATAGGCCGGGTCCCGATGCCGGTACAAAAATACGAAGCAGGCGATGGCCAAAGCTGTGGAACAGACAAGGATGGCCAGGAATTTTCCGGTGACAGTGGTTTTCTTTGGCTCTGTTTTCTTAAGCATCGAACCGGTACCCCTTTCCCCAGATGGTGCGGATGATCTTCGGATTCTGCGGGTCCTTTTCGATTTTTTTCCTGAGATTGCGGATGTGCACCATGATGGTGTTGTTGGCCCCATAATAGTAGGGCTCCTGCCAGATAGACTCGTACAGGTGACTGGCGGAGAAGATCTGCTTGTCGTGCTTCATCAGCAGCAGCAAAATCTGATATTCCGTATCTGTCAGCTCGATTTCCCTTCCGTCCAGGAGCACCCGCTGGTCCCGCTCCCACACCTGAAGCTGCCCTTTCTGAAGCACCGGCTGCCCTGGACCGGGGCCGTAATTCGCCTGCCCTGGAAAGGAGTCGCCAGGGCCGTGATTACCCTGCCCTGGAAAGGAGCCGCCGGGGCCGTGATCCGCCTGCCCTGGAAAGGAGCCGCCGGGGCCGTAATCCGCCTGCCCTGGAAAGCAGCCGCCGGGGCCGTGATTTTCCTGCCCGGGGGCGGTTCCGCCGGCTTCCTTTCCCTGATATACCTGATACCGCCGCAGCAGGGCCTTCACCCGGCTTAACAGCTCGTTGTAGGAAAATGGCTTTGCCAGATAGTCGTCCCCGCCGCTCTGAAAGCCCAGGGTCTTATCCCCGTCCTGGGTCCGGGCGCTCAAAAATAAAATGGGTGCGTTGCTTATTTTGCGGATGCCAAGGCAGGTCTGATAGCCGTCCATGCCCGGCATCATCACGTCCAGGATGATCAGATCGAAGGCGGTCTCGGAAAGGCGTGCCAGGGCCTCCTCTCCGTTTGCCGCCTCGGTGATCTCGTAACCCTCGCCGGACAAAAGAATGTTTACAATATTTCTGATCTCGGGATTGTCGTCCACCACAAGAATCTTGGAAGCGTTCATAGGTTATTCCTTCTTTTTCTGAGTTCTTTTTTGTGAATCCATTATAGCGGAAAATACAGGCATCTGACAGCGGTTTTAAAGTTTCTTAAGAAATCTTTAGATTTTCTTTCCCCGGAAATTAAGAAATAAAATATAAACTGTTTGCGAAAAAGATTTACGAAACGAGGAAATCGCGTCATGAGGCAGGAAACAAAACGGAAAGTACAGATGGACATAAGACGGGCACCGAAGGGGGAGAGCAGGCGGGGCGTAAGACAGGCGCCGGCACGGGAGTTATTTTATCCCGCGCTGCTGCTGATTCTGGCGGCGCTGTTGATCTTTCTCTCCCGGGTCCCCGGAAGTCTCTACGGCTCCACCACTGACTGGCTGGCCCAGCATGTGGCCGTTGCGGACACCATGCGGCAGACGATTCTTGCGGAGGGCACGCTGTTTCCGGCTCAGCTCCCCCTGGGCGGCGGGAGCAACATTTATGATTTTGCTTATTATGGGTATCTGAGGCCGGATGTGCTGCTTGGCTGTCTCCTGCCCCAGGTTCCCATGGAAGATATCATCATTGCCTATGCGGTGGCCGGTTATCTGTGCAGCGTGGTTTTGTTCTATTTTTTGTTGAGGAAGGCGGGGCTTAGGGCGGAGCTGGCCCTGCTGGGCGGAAGCTTGTTTCTGGGAGCCGGATGCTTTTTTCATATACACCGGCACATCATGTTTGTCAACTACATGCCGTTTCTGCTGGGGGCTTTCCTGGGGGTGCTGCGCTGGCATCGGACCGGGAAAAAGGCGCTGCTGCTGCTCATGATGACGCTGATCTATCTCCACAGCTATTATTATTCCATCTCCTGCCTGCTGGTGATCTATCTGTTCTTCCTGTACACGGCCCGGCGGGAGAAGGGGGAGCAGCGTTCCAGCGCTCTGCCGGCCCGATGGGAGAAGAGGGAACAGCGTTCCAGCGCTCTGCCGGCCCGGCGGGAGGCGGGCCGACGCGTCAGCCGGTGGTGGTGGCTGACCTGGCGTTATGGGCTCTCGGTGCTGGCGTCCGTGGCCATGGCGGGGGTACTGCTTTTGCCCACGGCGGCCTCCGTTTTAAACTGCGCCTCCGCCAAGGACGGGGGAAGGGCCGGGGAAAAGCCCTTACAGATGACCTGGGATATGGAAGGATTGCTTTACAGCAGCTACGGCATGGGGCTGACGCTGCTGGCGCTCTTTCTGCTTCTGCTGAGCCTGTGCCGGAAACGGGCGCGCCTGCTGGCGGCGGGAATCCTGTCTGCCCTGGTCTGCGGCCTGGTTCCGCTGGCGCTGAACGGCTTTCTCTACAGCCGGGCGAAGATCCTGATTCCCTTCCTGCCGCTGGTGCTGTTCCTGTGTATGGAAACGTTGGGGGAATTCTGGGACAGGGGGCGGCGTCCGGCGTTCCTGGTCCTGGCGCTCACGGCGGCAGCCGCCTGCCTGCAGTACAAGATCCACAAAAATTTCTGGGTATGGGTGGATCTGGCCCTGGTGGTCCTGGTGTTTGGGGTGTTGTTCTGGCGCTGGCGGCAGGCAAACGGCAGATTAGCCGGAAGGCTTACGCCGGTATTGGTCCGGCGTTGGCGGCGGGCGCGGCGGGAGAAGTCGGCTTTGGAAAGCTTTGCCGCCGCGGAAGCAGGACAGGCTAAGAGCAGCGCGGCAGGGCCTTCCGCACTGGCGGAAGGAAAGGCCAGGCTCAGGGGAAGGCTTCCCGCCGCCGCTTTCACCGGGGTGCTGGCCGTCATGAGCGGTCTGGTATTTTTCTTCGCCCTTGCCTTACATAGAAATGACAGTTATGTCACCCGGGAGGGCGCGGTTGTCAGCGCATTTTCAAAAGAGGAGCGGGAGGAGTTTTACCAGGAGGAAGCTTACCGGTTCGACACGCTTCTTAGGCCCTACAGCACCAGCAACCGCCTGCTGGCTTACGGGGCGGGGCGGACTACCATGTACACCTCCACCAGCAATCCCCTGTACAGCGGATTTTTCTATGACGAGATCCGAACCCCTATGGGAAATAACAACCGGGTGGGGCTGTATGAGCGGGCCAATCCTTTCCTTTTCTATCTCATGGGGGTCCGCTATCTGGAGGCCAGGGAGGACAGCCTGCCTGTGGGTTATGAGATCCTCAGGCAGGAGGGGACGGCGGTTCTGGCAGAGCGGGAGGACGTGCTGCCCCTGTGCTATGGCAGTGTCAGCCTTCTTGCCCGGGAGGCCTACGAGCAGTTGGAATTTCCGGAAAATCTGGAGGCCCTCACCTCCGTCAGCATTGTGGAGGAGACCGGCGCGGCGGAGGCGGCCTCAGGCGGCAGCCGCCAGGGGGACGGCGGGGAGGCAGGAAACGGGGAGCAGGCGTTCACCTCTCATTTTGAAGAGCTTCACCCCAGGGAGGGCGCAGACTACCGGGTGGAGAGAGTGTCCGACAATGAATTTACCGTGATCCCCACAGAGCCGGTGGAAAATGAAATCCTGGTGGTGGCCTTTGCGGTGCGAAACCAGTCCAAAGGGGCGGTTACGATCTCCATCAACGGGATTCAGAATAAAATGTCGGGGGCTTCGGCGCCCTACCCCAACCACAACGAGAACTTCATCTATTTCCTGTCCTCCAATGAGGCCATGACGGAATTTGGGGTGAAGACCAGCGGAACCTTTGCAATAGAAAATTTGCGGGTATACAGCCTGGACGCCTCTTACCTCGGCAATCGCTCCATTGTTCCATTCAAGGAAGCGGAGAAAGAGGAGGGGGTGTCCGGACAGAAGCAGGGCGGGGCGGAATCAGCAGAGGGACAGGAGGCAAGACCGGGCCTGGGACAAAAGGAGATGGCACGGGGAACCATCACCATGCCAAAGGACGGCTATCTGATCACCTCCTACCCCATGCAGCCGGGGTATCGGGCCTATGTGGACGGCGAGGAGGTTCCGGTGGAAACCGTGAATACGGCTTTTGTGGGGGTGCCGCTGAAGGCGGGAACCCACACGGTGCGCCTCGTCTATGAGCCGCCCCTGCAGAAGGCGGGAATGAGGGCTTCCCTGGCAGGCTGGCTGTTCTGGGCGGGCCTGCTGATGGCGGAACGGTTCGGCAGTCATAAGAAACACCCTTCGGGCATCCCTTTATGTCCAAAAAACAGGACAGAAAAAGAAAGGAGCGAAACTTAAAATGAATATACTTGATGATGCAAACATACAACAGAGATCGCCGGGCAGACAGAGGCTCTGTCAGAAGCTTAGGGAGCTTTTCGCCTACGGGATCGGCGGTGTCCTGACGACCCTGGTCAACTACATCCTTTATTTTGGCCTGGGATTTTTCCGGGTGGATTACCTTCTGGCCAACACCCTGGCCTGGGCCGGCGCGGTGCTCTTTGCTTTTTTCATCAACCGCAGGT
>CALWDR010000046.1 GCA_944376745.1 uncultured Lachnospiraceae bacterium | reverse complement strand
AAAACTTTGAATGCGTACCGGTAAGTGTTCTTTTGCGCGGGAGTCGGAATTTTTTTAAATTTCTGGAATTTTCCGAGGTCAACATTTTCGATTTTCTGTAATTTTCTGCGGAAACTTTTTCGATTTTCGGGAAAAACTGTGTATATAAAATTGTAATTTTCGGGAAACTATGGTATGATGGCATTGTATAAGAAACTTTCAAAGGAGCGGTTTTATGCTTTTCAAAAGAAAGATTTATGAAAAATTAACAGAATGGAAAAAACTTTCCCACGGTCAGACCGCGCTTCTTCTGGAGGGCGCAAGGCGTATCGGCAAAAGTACCGTCGCGGAGGCCTTCGCCCAAAATGAATACAAAGATTACATGATACTGGATTTTGCCCGTGAAAGTCAGGAAGTAAAGCGAAATTTTGAGGAGAACATCGGCGACCTGGATGTTTTTTTCCGGAACCTGTTTCTGCTGAAGGGAAAAAGCCTGCCCCAAAGAAACGCCGTGATCATTTTTGACGAGGTTCAGCTCTTTCCTCCGGCCCGCCAGGCCATTAAATATCTGGTTCAGGACGGCCGTTATGACTATATAGAAACAGGCTCCCTGATATCCATCAAAAAAAACGTCCAGGACATTCTGATCCCTTCGGAGGAATACAAGCTCAAAATGTATCCCATGGATTTTGAAGAATTTTTGTGGGCAACGGGGGATGAGATCACCGCGCCGGCCATTCGCGATGCCTTCACCAGACGGAAGGCACTGGGGGACGCCGTCCACCGGAAGATCATGCAGACCTTCCGCACCTATCTCGCCGTGGGCGGAATGCCTCAGGCCGTTCTGGCTTTCACGGAAGGCAAAAGCTATCAGGAAATCGATTTTATCAAGCGCAGGATCTTGTCGCTGTACGAGGATGATCTGAGAAAATATGATGACAGCAATCACGAAAAAGCTTCCGTCATATTCAAAACGATCCCGGAACAGCTGGAGAACCACAACTCGCACTTTAAGTTTTCACTGGTTGACAAAAATGCCCGCTATAAAAATTACGTGGAGGCAGTAAATTTTATTGCGGAATCCATGATCGGCAATGAATGTATCCAGGCAACCGCGCCTGAGGTCTCTCTGGAGGCTTACGCGGACCGCAGCAATTTCAAGCTCTATATGGGGGATACCGGGCTGTTGGTCTCACAGATCATGCAGAGCCAGGATACCGCTGACAACAGTCTTTACAAGGCCCTCATATTCGGGAAATTGGGCATCAATCAGGGAATGATCATGGAAAATATGGTTGCGCAGATGTTAACGGCAAATGGATACCATCTGTATTTCCACGAATTCATGTACCGCGAGAGCGAGGACGCAAAGGAAAAGAAATATGAGATCGATTTTCTTTTGGTAAAAAAGAGAAAAATATGTCCGATCGAGGTGAAATCCTCCGGCTACAAAGCACACAAGTCCTTTGATCTGTTCCTGCAAAAATATCCCATCCGGGTGGAGGACAAATTCATCCTCCACCCCAAGGACTTAAAATATGAGGATGGCATCCTGTACCTTCCCCTGTATATGGCCATGTGTCTGTAGGAGCATGGATTGGAGAGCGCTTATGTAACCGCAACAAACAGAGCCAGGTCCTTTCGGATCTGGCTCCCAATATCCCTGCCATTCACAATCGGCAGGCAGTATAAAATTTAATTATCCGCCTTCATCAGGAGGCCCTTCGCCCCTCCACTGCCTGATTTTTACTTATCTCTCAACCTCCCATTTTGGGGGAAGCACATCTTTAATATACCATCTTACTGCACGATACACTTCATCAAACGATGGCTTATTCACACCACCTGCAAAACGGAACTTTTCATAAGAGTGCCGTAATTCTTCGGTTCTATGAAGAAATCCATGAAAGCTATCCAAGATTCTCCCGCTGTTTTTCTCACCTTCTAATTTTTATAATAGCTTATTGCCTCATCAGCAAGCTTTTCAAACTTTTCCTGATATTCCGGAACTACAAAAATCCCCTCAAAGCTCTCTCCGTTGCGGTAATAGTATCGGCTGAGAGCCTCTACAATACCTTGCATATCCAGAATGGATTCGTTGGCAATGGCATCCGCAATCGTTCTGTTAAAATCGGTATGCATAAGCCCGTCTCTTTCCTTTACATTATATGAATTTACACGGTTACCCAGCAGAACCACACCGTTAAAACGGGAAACAGAATCATCACCGTATCCCCACACAAGGAACTCATCACTGCGTCCCCCAAAATTTCCCTGACACATCAACGCTTCATCCAAAGCAAAAACAAATGGCTTCCCGATACACTCTTTAACCGCTTTCAGCCACGGGATTGCTCCCACATAGTCACTTCTTTTGGGCAGGTCGCTCTTTCTTGGATCATACTTTGGTAATTCAAATGTCTTCCGGTTGGCCAAATCCTCTCTTACCCGTTGTTCCAATAAACTTATTATATACTCCGACGGCCTGCGCACCCCTGTTTCCCAATTTTGAACGGTACGAAACGGGATATTGTACCGCATGGCAAATTCATTTTGTGTATCACCTAAGAGAGTCCTCATTTCACGAACGGTCATATTTATCACCTCGATAATATTATGCACTCAATGAGTGTATTTGTCAATACTATCTCGATTCACAGCTTTCGTTTCATTTTTAATAAACAAGTGGTCAATGCCCTCTGTTGAGTCCTGTTTTTATGACCAAAGGGCCATGCCCGCATAAACAAGCATGACCCTTTGACCCACAAAAAATCACTCTGATACAATCTCAGCAACTATTCTTCCGCTTCTCTACAGCCTCACCCTGACCGCCGCAATGGCGCAGGACTCCACCTTGAGCACCACCTGATTTCCCTGCACCTGCGCCCGACCTGGCAGAACCTCCCCGGACAGGGTAACGGCCTCCGCCTCGGACACTTCCCCGGCAAATGTGAGGACTGCCTGACCCTCCCGGCCCGCGTCTTCATAAACACGGACAAGGATACTGCCGTCCTCACCGGGCACGACTGCGGAAACCACAGCCGTCTCCGACTCCACCTTAAGCAGGCTGCTCTCCATGGGAAGGGAGCCCGTGTGGCAGTTGGAGGGCTGGTAGAACAGCGGATGGTTGCAGGTCATGGCCAGTTCCTCCGCCTTCTTGGCATCCCCGGGACAGGCGCCCAGCCACAGGGTGATGTTGTGTATCCCCCGTTCCGGATAGGGGTCGGGATTCACCGCGCTGTTGATCAGCTTTAAGGCAAGGGTATTCTCCGCCCCGCGGTAGCCGTACTTGCTGTCGCTTACCAGGATCGCGCAGCTCTCCTCGCTTCTGCCAAGGGCCAGCCCGTACTGAAGGCCCGGCACGTCGTTGTTCCTTTCCTTCCGCCGGATCGCCCCGGCCGGAATGTCGTAAAGATATTCCCCGGCCTCATAGGCAAGGGGCACGCGGTAATCCAGGACAGGGATGTTGTCCTTTCCGACTCCATGCTCCCGCCAGTCGATCTTCACCGCCATTTTCACGGCGCTTGCCTCCCGGTCCAGACTGTAGGTCACCTCTATTTTGGAATCGCAGATCTCATAGACGGCCTTCACGCTCTGGCGCAGCTTACCCATCTGCTGGGCTTTCAGCTCCACGCACCGCTCCACCGGAAGCTCCCGCAAATGCCTTCCTATCATCCACGCAGTCATGTCGTTGGTTTCCGTCTCAATGTAGGTAAAGCCCGCGCCCGTCCCGGCGGCGATCAGCTCCTTCCCGCAGCTCTTGTCCGTCAGGGAGGAAAGACGTCCCGTCTTGCGGTCGATCACCGCCCTAAGCCGCGCATTTTCCAGGACAAAATCGTCAAAGGGCTGCGTGGCAAGCCCATCGCCCGTCTCGCCCAGATAGACGGGATAGGTCTCCAGCTCTTTTTCAGACAGCACCACGGTGGTGTAACCCATGGCCGGAACAGTGACCCTGGCCAGCACACGGAAATACAGGTGGTCCCAGTAGAACAGGCTCTGATCATCCAACAGCTGGAAGGGGATGGGAGTTCCGTTAAAATCCTTCACCTGTATCCGTTTCAGGTCCCCGGTCCAGTCCCACACCGTCAATTCCACCGTCTCCTCGCGGTCCTTCGTCATCGTGTTGAACACATGGAAGATCCTGGTCCTCCCGCTTCCCCGCTCCGTGCTGGGAACGCCGGAGAAATGCTCCACGCCGTAGCCTACGCCTGCCCCCTCGGACTGGCTGTTATAGGCATCGATGTCCACCGGGATGGAGGAGGTATCAATCTGAAGGGCGATGCTTCGCATGGCATTCTGAATCTGGGTGTTGGCAACGGCCATGGATTTCTGGTACAGCCCCATGGCATATTCTCGGGAATCCTGCACGCAGGAGCCCGTCAAAATATCGTGGAAATGGGTAAACAGCACGTTCTGCCAGGCGGAGACCATCTGCTTTCTCGCATAGGGGAAACCGGTCAGTCTGCCGGCAATGGCCGTCATATGCTCCGCATCCGTCAACGCGGCCTCCAGACGGCGGTTTCCGCGCTTGATACGGCTCTGGGTGGTATAACAGCCCGGGAAGATAAAGTTCATTTCCTCCGTTACCACCGGAACCTTGTCCCACACCTTCTGGGCCTCGTCAAAATATTCATGCAGGGTGCCGAACCTGACTTCCGGGAAAATTTTCCAGTCCATCATTTCCAGCGCCCGCTCCACATCCCGCCTGGTGGGGCCGCCGCCGTGGTCGCCCACTCCATACACCACAAGGCTCGTTTTCAGGCCGCCGGAACGTCTGGCCACCTCCATCACCTGGGTGCCGATATGGGGCGTGATCCCGGAATTGTACCAGTTTTGCTCCCGGTGGACCAGCACCTCCTTCCCGGAAAGGGCCCTGTAACGGTAAAGCACCTGTTCCGTGTTGTTGCCTCGGCAGTGGTAATAATATTTGACCCCTCCGTAAGTGTTGATCTCGGGAACGTTGGCGCTGTGGCCGAAGGTATCCGGCGAGAAATCCACCTCCAGCCGTTTCACGCCCCACACCTTCGTCAGATATTCCTTCGTATACTCGATATGGCGAAGCAGGGATTCCCCGGAGGGCATGTTCTTGTCCGTCTCCACCCAGGCCGTGGCCGTGACCTCCCAGCGGCCTTCCGCGATCCGCGCCTTGATCTCCTCCATCATGGCGGGGTCATGCTCCTCCACGATCTTGTAGA
>CALWDR010000045.1 GCA_944376745.1 uncultured Lachnospiraceae bacterium | reverse complement strand
GCCTCGTAGAGGCGCACGTATTTGGGGGAGGAGGACAGATACTCATTTCCCCGGACCACATGGGTGATATTCATGGTGTGGTCGTCCACCACGTTGGCGAAATTGTAGGTGGGATAGCCGTCGGACTTGATAAGGATCATGTCGTCCAGCTCGGAGTTCGGCACGGTGATATCCCCGTACAGCTCATCGTGGAAGGTGGTGGTCCCCTCGGTGGGATTATTCTGGCGGATGACATAGGGCACGCCCGCGGCCAGCTTCTCCTCGATCTCCTCCTTGCTTAAGGACAGGCAGTGCTTGTCGTAAACGGTGATCTCCTTGCCCTCCACCACCTCGCTTTTCAGGGAAGCCAGCCGCTCCTTGTCGCAGAAGCAATAATAGGCCTCACCCTTGTCGATAAGCTCCCTGGCATACTTCAGGTAAATGCCTGTTTTCATGCGCTCACTCTGGATATAGGGGCCGTAGCCGCCGTCCTTGTCCGGGCCCTCGTCGGGGATCAGCCCGGTCTCCTCCATGGTACGGTATATGATGTCGGTGGCGCCCTCCACAAACCGCTCCTGGTCCGTATCCTCAATGCGGAGGATAAAGTCCCCTCCCGCATGCTTGGCGATCAGAAATTCGTACAGTGCGGAGCGCAGGTTCCCCACGTGCATTTTCCCTGTGGGGCTGGGCGCGTATCTGGTTCTTATCTTGCTCATTGGTAGTTCTCCTTCTTCTCTGCGCCGGCTGGCGCTTTCTCAGATATGTATGATGATTGTATCACAGAATCGTGTCATGGTCAAAAGGTATTTTGACGAAATACCGCTGGCTGGGTTGGGATGCGTTACTGGCCACAGGGTGGGGAAATTGGCAAAATGACCAGCCTTTGTCTGGAATGCAGCCCTGGATGGCGATTTTGTTATAAGCAGACCACAGCAAAAAGGCAGATACCCGGATCTGGTACCTGCCCTTTCCTTTGCAATAGGCGGTTCACCCGCCTGCTGCTTATTCAATCGCAATATATTTCTTTTCCTCCACTGCCGGAGCGTCCTTCTTGGGAACCAGAAGCTTCAGCACGCCATTTTCAAAGCTGGCCTTGATGTCCTCCTGCTTGACGCCTTCACCCACGTAAAAGCTTCTCTGGCAGTGGCCCGTATACCGCTCCCGGCGCACGAACTTACCCTTCTCGTCCTTCTCATCCTTCTCGCTGTTATGCTGCGCGGTTATAGTGAGATAGCCATCCTTCAAGTCCGCCTTCAGATCCTCCTTGGCGTAACCGGGAAGCTCCATCTCCAGCTGGTAGCTGTCCCCCAGATCCTGGACGTCCGTACTCATGGCCGCGAGGCCGCCGGACGAAAAAGGCGTGCGCAGCATGTCGTCAAACATGCTGTCAAAGGTATCGTTAAAAAAGCTGTCTACAAAATTGTTGCTGAAAATGCTGGGTACTAACATAAGTCATTCCTCCTTGACGAATTATCTATTTTACATCAGATACGTTACCGCGGACCTCCCATCGCCTGGGCATCCGCTCCTTTGCCTGGTCCCTGTCAGGAAATCTCAATAGAGCTTTCCGCAATGGCTTTCTGTGTGGGATGTTTTGGAATCGTAAGCTTCAGGACGCCGTGCCTGTATACCGCCCGTATATCCTCCTGGCGGACGCTGTCGCCCACATAGAAGCTTCTCTGGCAGCTTCCGCTGTAGCGCTCCCGGTAAATGGTCTTCCCTGTCTTCTTCTCCTTTTCCTGATCCCGGAATGCGGATACCACCAGATAGCCGTCGGAAATATAAGCCTTGATGGCATCCTTCGAAAAACCAGGAAGGTCTATATCCACAATATACCGGTCATCCTTCTCTCTCACATCGCTCTTCATCGGATAATGTTTTTTCATATTCCTCATATGTCCTTCCTCCTTTTGTTCCTCTCATCTTTGTTCTATGTGTACTATAACACTTATTGTTAGCACTGTCAATAGGTGAGTGCTAATTTTTTTGTGAAAAATCTGTGAACAGAACCTTCGCGAAGTGTACTTTCTATTGTTTTTCTACGCAAAAAAAGACCCTGCCGGCCAGTCCGGCGCATGACCACAGGGCGCGCGCCAGACTGGCTGCAAAGTCTTATGCAAAAGCAAAAAATAAAATTTTACTGTCTCACCTTCCGCAAAGCTGCCCGGGCGGCCTCCACCACCTGCGCGTCCTTCTCATGCGAAATGCAGTAGCTCAGCTTCGTCTCCACATAGCTGCCCTTGGAATCTCCCAGAGCGGTGACCACGGCTTTGCGGACGTCCGCATCCTCATCCTCCATCATTCCGATCAGCGCATTCAGCGCGTCCTCATCTGCCGCCAGCTTGCCGAGACCGGCAATCGCCGCGATACGGACCTCCTTCTCCTTATCCTTGGCCAGAGAAACCAGCTTGCCCGCCTTCCCTTTCTGTGTCAGTTTTTCAATTTTTTCAATCTTACCCATCTCTATTATCCTTTCTTTTTATGGCATATCATCTGCCTTATTTACCTTGTCAGAAAAATTACTGTCAGAAAAATCACGGCTGCGCAATCTTCTTCCTTGACATTTTCTGAGAAATATTGTAAAATTTCCTAAACGCTACAGTATCCTTTTGTTTATAGTAACCTTTAGGGTACTTTCAATATAACACAAAGAAATGCCTCTGTCAATAGAGGGGAATTGATTTTTTTGATGGAGCCGGCGTATGAAAACGTTACGGTTCACTCCGTGACCAGTAACATGAAAACTGACATCCTTATACAGGAGGAGATCATGAAAAAGGAAGAAATTGATCAGATTCAGACAACTCTGCTGGGCGTACTGCCCTACTGGAATTACAGGATCGCCAAGCCCTTCAAACAGCGGCTGGACGAGGGCGTCAGCATGGAAATGTACTATTTTCTTCAGACACTGCGCTACTTTGGCGGCACAATGGCACTCTCTGAGCTCATGCCCTTTGTGGGCATGCAGAAACAGCAGATGACCAAGATCACAAACCGCCTGGCAGAGCTGGGATTTATCCGGCGCGTCTACGATTCCGCTGACCGGAGGATCATCAAAATTCAGATCACCGACAAAGCGCTGGACTACATCGACCACTTTCTGATGGAGGACATGGGCTGCTACCGGCGTCTGCTGGAAACCATGGACGAAAAGGACCGGCAGGATTTCAAGACAGCCGTAGATATTCTCATGCGGGTTCTGCCTAAAATCCCCTGTGAATGGGAGAAGGAAGGAAAATAGTTTCCCAACAGCTTTCAGCTCTCCCGCCGGAAACCCCCGGTCCCGCGCTTCTGTTGAAGGCCGCAGGACCCCTTCCCCCCATCACCGACATCCGTTCTATACCCCGCACTCCAGCTGACAGTCGCAGGGTTCCTTCTCCACAGCCTCTTTTCTGTACTCCTCCGCCTCCACACAGCCCACGGCCTTATAGAAGGCCTGGGTCTCCTCACAAGAATGAGTGGACATGTACAGCTTCTCCGCCCCAAAGTCTGCCGCCGCAGAGCGGGCAGCCGCAAAGAGACGCCTTCCGATCCCCTTTCCCCGCTTCTCATAAGAAACGTGCAGGGCGGTCATCTCCACATACTGTCTCCGGGAGCCGAAACGCTCACGCTCAACGGAGCAGAAGCCCACCAGCGCCTTGTCCTCAAAGGCCCCACAGACCATTCCCTCCGTGGCCGCGGTGTGCTTCAGACACTTCACCAGATACGCGCAATCCTCCTTAGACCACTGCTCCACAAAGGCAATATCCTTGAGTACCCATTTTCCCTCCTCTTTACGCCAACAGCGCTTTACATCCTGGTAACGGTTAAAATGAGCAAATAACTCCATTGTGATTTCATTCTCTTTGATCTGCCGTATCTCGACTTCCATGGAAAAATCCTCTCTTCCGCTATTCTGGGAACCGCTTCCCGTGCCCGGCAATCCCCCGCCAGGCAGAAACTATTTTGGAAACCGCTTCCCGTGCCCGGCAATCCCCCGCCAGGCAGAAACATTATAGCAGAATCTGGGAGACGCCGCAAGGGGGGGGGCACTGGGGTTACTGGTCACGGAGTGAACAGCAACGCTTTAACGGCTTCTGGGCCGGTCCGTCCAGAAGATTGCCGGCCCTGTCATAGCGGGAGCCGTGGCAGGGGCAGTCCCAGGTCTGCTCCTCCGGGTTGAAATTGAGACGGCATCCCATGTGGCGGCAGACCTTCCGCTCCCCCACGGGGACAAGATTCCGGGAGAGATTGACAACGGCGGAGCCGGTATGCTGGGCCAGCTTCGGGACGGAAGCCTTCAGGTTCAGCCGGTGAGGCGTGAAGATCCGGCTGTTGGGATTGGACTTTCCGGTGAGCGCGTCCCGCAGGAGCATGGCGGAGACCATGGAGCCCGTCATGCCCCATTTTCCAAAGCCCGTGGCCACGTACCAGTTGGGAGAGGCAGGGCTCAGCTGCCCGATATAGGGCACCCGGTCCAGGGTAACGCAGTCCTGGGCGGACCAGCGGGCCGCCTCCCTGGCGCCAGGGTACAACAGCCGCCCTTGTCTGGCCAGCTCCTCATAATTGCCCCCCTGCTTGTTTTTTCCGGTGCGGTGTCCCTCCCCGCCCAGAAGCAGCACGTCCCCGCAGCTGCGCAGGGACAGCCCCTGCTCCTCCATATCCCGGTAGATGCCGCAGAGCGCTTTTCCGGTGTTTAAGGCGATGACGTAACTGCGGCTCTGGTGCATGCGCAGGAAATAATAGCCGGGCCGTACCATCCAGGGATAATGAACGGCAAAAACCACGGCCCCGGCCTCCACCACGCCCAGGTCCGTGAATACGCAGGTGTCCCGCACCTTCTGCACCCCGGAGCGCTCATAAAGCTCCACCTCCTGCCGGACTCCCCGCAAAAATTTCAGAGGATGAAACACCGCCTGATCGGGAAACACCTCCGCCCCCGCCACAGGAAAAGGAAGCTCCGTCACCCGGGCCGGCTCCGCCGGGATTCCCAGGGCCGCCGCGGCGGCGATCTCCCGCCTTAGCCGCTCCATCCTCCCCTCCGCCGCCTCCCCCTCCAGGGCGTAGAGATAGGAGGGACAGCGCCGGAAGTCACAGGAAATCCCCAGCGTCCTCACCACTCTCTCATATTCCCCGATGGCCGCCTGATTAGAGCTGGCATACTGGCGGCTCTTTTCGGCTCCAAATTTTCTGGTGAGATACTCATAGATCATGCCGTGCTGAGAAGTAATTTTCGCGGTGGTGCCGCCGGTCTGACCGCTTCCCGCCCGGTCCGCCTCCAGCACCACCACCTTTCTTCCCGCCTCCTTGAGAAGAAATGCCGTCAAAAGCCCTGCCATTCCGGCTCCGATGACCACCACGTCCGCCTGAAGGCTTCCTTTCAGCTGCCTGACCGCTCCCGGGTCTGTGTCTTTTTTCCAGATGGATTCCATAGGTCCCCCTTTCCCTGCGGCCCGGATTTTTCCGCACAAAAAAATAAGTATTTTCCGGTTCCGGCTGAAAGCGCCGCCTGCCCGGCATCCGCCGCGCCAGCGCCTCCAAACCGGTGCTTTTTCAGAATACTATGATGAAAGCGTCAAAAGGTATTTTGACGCTCATGATACACGCCCCAAGGTCATACTTGCCTGCGCAAGCGCAGCCCACATGACCTTTTGACGCTTGTATCATACTATTATCTCCTGAAATTACCCGAAAAATACTTATTTTCCAGAAAAGTCCAGACAGCAAAGGCGGCAAAAGCACGCTCTGCTGCCGGCAGCGAAAACTCTCATGCAAATCCGCAGCGGCAGACTCATCCTGCTACCGGGAGAACATCACCTTCTCGCTGTTGAACATTTTTGTCAAAATTCCCACGCCCAGGATGGTATAGACCACGTTGGATGCCACCGTGACCCCAATGCCGGGAATATCGGCGGTAAAGGAGAAAATACCGTTCATGCACTGCACGCTGTTGTACAGGGGGATCAGATACATGAAAATATTATCCGGCTTTAAGCTTTCGATCATGGAGGTGACTGCCAAAAGCATGCACACGATCATCACCGGCGTCACCCAGGTGGTGGCCTCCTTCACATTTTTGGCGAAGGCGGAAATGATGGAGATGATGGACACGATCACCAGCACGGTGCTTAAGATCACCGCCAGCAGCAGCAAGAAGTCGCTGACCTGGTACACGCTGGCGCTGACGTCCTCCATTCCGCCCATCATGTTGGGCAGGGACAGCATGGTGCCGATAAAGCTGGACAGTCCGCTTAAGATGGCGATGACGCTTAAGCTTAAAATCTTGCCCAAGGCCAGATGGCTCCGCTTCATGGGCGTCACCAGAAGGGTGGCGATGGTTCCCCGCTCCTTCTCGCCGGCAATGGATTCCGGCGCCACCGCCATACAGCCGCTGAACAGGAAGATCATCATCAGCATGGGGATCATCATGGAAAATACCATGCCGGCGGTGTCCTTCTCCGAGGCCAGATCGTACTGCTTCTCCTGGCTGTTCACGTCAAACTTATTGGCCATGGAGGCCTCATAATCGTCCAGGAAATCCAGCATCATGCTGTAGGCCGTGGAGGAATCCGTATCCGCGGAATTATAGTACACCTCCACCTCCGGCGCCTTCTCCCCGGAGGTGGTCTCGTAGGCGTTCACCGCCTCCGTAAAGTTCTCCGGGAACACTACCAGAAGATCACAGCCCCCTTCCTCCTCACCGGCGCCTGAGGTCAGCATGGCTCTCGCCTCCGTCTCGTCCTCCACGGGGATAAAGTTCATCGGCAATCCTTCTGCATTTGCATAATCCTCCGGCAGGTTCACGGCATAGACCTGGGGCACAAAATTTTCCCCGGAGGCATACAGGCCACTTAACCCCTGCCCGATAAAGGTGTACATCACATAGATGAGAAGGCCCGGCATAAGAATGGTGGAAAGCACCATCCGCTTATCCTTGAAAAAGCGGGCGAATTCTTTTTTCATAATGGTTATCATATTGCTCTTCATACCGCTTCACCTGCCCTTTCCGCGTAAACGTCAAAAAATACGTCCTCCAGATTCTTTTTCTCCGTGAGCTCCGAAAGCCTGCCGGAGAGGGCCATGGCACCGTCGATGATGATCCCCACCCGGTCACAGACTTTTTCAATGAGGCTGAAAATATGGGTGGAGACGATGATGGTTTTGCCCTGGGATTTCAGCTCCAGCAAAAAATCCGTCACTACCTTGGCGGTGAGCACGTCCAGGCCGTTGGTGGGCTCGTCGAAAATGATGATGTCCGGGTTATGTACGATGGAGATCACCAGGGACACCTTCTGCTTCATACCTGTGGACATATCGGCCACCTTCACCTCCGCAAAGCCGGAAATGCCGAATTTATCAAAAAGCTCCCGCTTCCGCTCTTCCGTCTCCTCCCTCTCCATGCCGTGAAGCTGGGCAAAGAAGTCAAAGAGATAGTTGGGCGTGAAAAATTCCTCCAGCTTCAGTTCGCTGGTGAGAAAACCGATCTTGCTGCGGACCCGATTAGGCTCCTTCACCACGCTGACGCCGTCCACCAGCACATCCCCCTCGTCTGGGGTGATCAGAGTGGCGATCATCCGCAGGGTCGTGGTCTTTCCCGCGCCGTTGGAGCCCAACAGCCCGTAGATCTCTCCCCGGTAAGCCGTAAAGGACAAATTGTTCACCGCCACCTTGATCTTCTCCCTGGTCTTTTCCAGCTTCTGCTGCTTGGCGGAAATCCGAAAGGTCTTTTTTAAGCCCTTCGCCACTAGAATTTCTTCCATAACATCCTCCTTATATGAGCTGTTTTTTCAGCTTATTGATCTTCCTTCTGATACGATAGCAGACGATACCAAATACAGACACGATCAGCGCCATCAGCGCGATGAAAAACACTGCATCGCCAGGCACTGTCCCAGAGGGCCCGCTCTGATAGAAGTCTATGATACTGATGATCAGCTCATAACAGAAAATGGCCGCCTCCAGAACCAGAGCCAGCCGAAAGAAACGAAAAATCCGCTGAAGCTGCTCCAGTCTGGAGTCCACATCCGTATATAGCTGAAAATCACCCAGCTCGGCCCGCCGCCGGAAGAACCTCCACCAGAACCAGCTGCAGACATACTCCGCGCCGCTTTCCTCGATAATGCCTACATATTCCGCATGGGTCATATGCTGTTTGTTCTCGGTGAACAGGTCTATCTGGTAAATGTACTCCCCCGGCTCACATGGCTCAAAGCGGTAAAAGCCCAGGGAAAAACCTGCCATGGCCCAGCCCGCTTCGGCCATCTGGTTAAGCCAGCGTTCTTCCTTGTCCTTGTCGAAATAAATACGGAATCTAACCATTTCCTTCACCTCCCTTTTTCGGAGATACTGTCAGCTTCCTGCCGTTTTCCACCAGCTCTGTCAGCCGCTCCAGTTCTTCCTCCAGGGCCGCCCGGCCGATTTTTGTGATCACGTATTCCTTCTTCTTTCTGGACTCCTTCTCCTCACTATACAGGGTGATCCATCCCTTTTCCAGCAGATTGTTGATGGCACCGTACAGGGTTCCTGCACCCAGCTCCACGCGGCCATTGGTCAGTTCCAATGTGCTCTGAATAATGCCGTAGCCATGGTTGGGAGTGAGAAGGGACAACAGGATGTAATACACACCTTCTGTCATTGGTTGATTTTTCATCAACGTTTTACCCCCCCCTATATCGTCTCACGATATATCGCATACATAATATATCATACGCTGATATATCTGTCAAGAATATATTTTTTATATCAGCACCTTATTTTTTGGCAGCAATATTCTAGTAACAGTCTTACAACAGCAGCGGAATCACCACGCAGATGACCAGGATCACCGCCAGCAAAATCCAGCCCAGCGCCCTCTTTTTCCCAAAGCTTCCCGCGCCGGTGGACCCTGAAGCCGTCTGAATGGGCGGAAATTCTTCCAGAAGCTCTCTGGCGGCCTTTTCATCCTCCTTCGGCACCAGGATGACTCCTCCCTCCGGGGAACTTCCCATATAGGCATCCATACTGCCCGGCTTATAGCAGGCGGCTATTTTCTGCTCCTGCAGTATCTCCACCAACTGCTGACCCTCCATCTCGTTGGCCACCGTGGTTACCTTGACAAATTTTCCTTCTTCCATGACGCTTCCTCCTGTCTCTGTCGTTTTCATACTCATCAAAAATACGCTGCCACCGGCCTTCCCGCCTGGTTAATCCAAATAGTTCTCCTCCTGCTTTTCTCTCCGGCGCTTTGCGGCCTTTTCCAAAATAGTCAGGCTCAAAAAGCAAAGAACTGCGATCCCTGCGAAAAACAATACCGCAATCTGCGCGACATTGGTCCCTTCTTTGGCCTTCTTCAGAATTATCATCACATACAGCACGGTAAAAACCCCGGAGAAAAGTACGCTTTCCAGAAGATTACGAAAAGCCCCGCGCTTCCTTCCGCCCCTGTCCCAGATCCCGTTTCGGATATTCCCAGCCAGGTACGCGATCCCCCCTGCCAGGAATATGACAGTCTCGCCCAGGACCATCGTCACCTCCCCGGTCCACAGAAGCTGGCCTATGATCCACGCAAGGGAAATCCCAAGCATAAGAAAACAGCTCACCGTTCCCGTCCTATCCGCGATCTGCTGCTGCCGCTCGTCCAGCCCAGTCCTTCTTCCATCCATTTTGCGCGTATTTTGGGGAATATTCTTTCGTTCACGCATGGGTATTGTCCTCCTCCCAGAACAGATCGTTTAAGGTACATCCCAGCTCCCTGCAGATGTCAACGCACAGCTTTAGCGTGGGATTGTAATCCCCCGCCTCCACCATGCCGATGGTCTGGCGGGTCACTCCTACCCGCTCTGCCAGTTCCGACTGGGACATATCCTTCTCCATTCTTTTCAGCTTCATCCGTAAATTTTTCATAGCCGCCTTTCTGATGTGCTTTCGTAAAAATTTGTGACGGGCTAAACCCGCGGTACAGTCCGCGATAACGGTTTAAGCTTTCACTGTTTTTCTTTATCATACTACCGTTGCATTATAATGTCAAATATATTTTGCATTTATATATTATATTTTGCATTTTCATGGGGAGCTTTTCATGGAGTGAGCACTGTCCGCTCAACGATTCACCGGTCAATCAAATCCGTCTCTGGCCGCCTCCTCAATCCAGGGCAGCATGGTGCTCATGTCGATCTTCAGCGCGCCGCCATAAATGCGGATAGGGATACAATCCCGAAAGCCGTAGATCACAGGATAATCCTCGGCCTCGAAGAAATAAGTCAGTATCGCCTGCCGGTACAGGTCGATCATCCAGTATTCCCGCACTCCGGCATTCTGATATTTGTAGAGCTTCAGGGTCATATCCTTGCGCTTCGTGCTGGGGGATATGACCTCCACCAGAAAGTCCGGCGCCCCGAAGATCCTGCCGTTGCGGTGCTTGTCCCAATCGCAGAGAATCCCCACATCCGGCTGTACCATCGTCTTGTTATCACGGTCAAGCTGCACATCCACCGGGGCAATGAAGGGGACGCAGGGCCCTTTCTTCTCCATGATATAATTGGCGATCTGCCGGTGAATCTCCCCGCCAAGCCTCTGATGCAGCAGCGTGGGAGCCGCCATATCGTAGATGACGCCGTCGATTAGTTCCACCCGCTGATCGTCGGGCAGGGCAAAATAGTCCTCCAGGGTATACTCCCCCTGCTTCTTCGCTCCGTAGACTGCCGCAGCCTCCCGCACGCAATCGTCCTCCGGCCTCTTGGTCCCGTAAGCCAGGGCCTCCTCCATCACGCAGGACTCCTCCTGGGCCTTAGCCGCGATCTCACTGTAACGCACCGGCGGCTTCAGAATCCCTTCCAGCGCCTGAATAGTGGCGTACCTTGGCTGCCTGGTCTCCCCCGAAAAAATTTTCTGAATGGTCCCCACCGGGACGCCGGACAACTCTGAGAGCTGGGCGAAGCTGTAGCCAAGCTCCCTCTTCCTGGCCTTCCATTTCTCCAAATCCATATCGCACATCTGATCCGATCCTGTAAAAAAATGATCGGATTCTCTCCTTTCTCCCAAAATTCATATCTAAACTATAGCACTTATCCTCCCATTTGTCAACCGAAAAACACCCGAAATCGTTCCATTTTTCATCCTTTTCATATCCAATTTTTATCCATTTTCTTCTTCGGATCTTACTTTCGCAAAAGCCCGTCAACCTTTCCGATAAAATTTTCTATATAGAGGAGGGCAAAAAGCTTTCCTAATACAAATACCCGGACAGCTTATGCCGTCCAGACAAAAGCTCCTGTTAAAAATACCCGGACAGCACATGCCGTCCGGGTATTTGGCAAAAACATACCTTCTATATCCCGTTGAAATTCCGGGTTGCCCACTCCAGAAAAGGGGTTAATCCAGCTCGATGTCCTCAAGCTCCTTGGCGGGCAGACGGTGGGTGGAATTCTTCACGATCTTCTCCACCTCCACCTTGGCCTTGGCAATGGGAGCGATGGTTCCGGCTCCGGCCACACAGCCGCCGGGACAGCCCATGCCCTCGATAAGGTAGCCGTTCTTCTTGCCGGCCTTGGCCAGCATCAACACCTTCTTGCACTCGGCAAGGCCTTCCACATGCTCGATCTTGACCTCCACATCCGGGTAATACTCCTTGATGCAGCTCTCAATGGCAGCGGCCACGCCTCCGGCCACACCGTAGCCCCGGCCCGCGCCGGTGGCGTCGTGCATGGAGCTGTCGCCGGGGGTGTTCTGGGGATCAATGCCCCGGGCCTCGAACATGGCGTTCAGCTCCTCAAAGGTGATGACAAAGTCCACGTCGCTGCGGACGCTGGTACGCATGGCCTCCAGCTTCTTGGCCGCGCAGGGGCCGATAAACACCACCTTGGCGTTGGGGTGCTTCTTCTTGATGCTCCGGGCCGTGGCCACCATGGGGGTCAGCTCCGTGGAAACGCTCTCCACCATGTCCGGCAGCGTCCGCTTGGCCAGCATGGACCAGGAGGGACAGCAGGAAGTCAGAAGGAAGGGCAGGTCTCCGTTCACCACATGGGCGGCATAGTGATGGGCCTCGGACACCGCGCCGATATCCGCGCCCAGGGCCACCTCGTACACCTCGGAAAATCCAAGCTTCAAAAGAGCCGCCTTCACATTTCTGGGGGTGGCGTCGGGCCCAAACTGTCCGGCGAAGGCCGGGGCGATCTCCGCGATGACCTCTCCCCCCTCCTTCATGCAGCGGATCAGCTGGAAGAACTGGGATTTGTCCGCAATGGCGCCGAAGGGACAGCTCACCATGCACATACCGCAGGACACGCATTTCTCCGTATTGATAGTGGCGCGCCCGTGTTTGTCCGTCTCAATGGCCTTGACGCCGCAGGCCATTGAGCAGGGGCGCTCCTTCTTGGCAATGGCGTCGTAGGGACAGGCACTCTTGCATTTTCCACACTTGATACATTTCGACTGATCGATGACCGCCGCCCCGTTCACCTGGGAAATGGCCCCCTTGGGACATACCTCCATACAGGGATGGGCGAGACAGCCCTCGCACTGGTTGCTCACAATGTATTTATTGTCGTCACAGAAGTTGCAGGCAGAGGGGATCACCTGCATCAGAGGCGGCTCATAATATTTCTCGGAAATATTGCTCTCCTCCACGCCGTCGGTGATGTGCACCGGCTTATCCTCAGGCCGCAGGGACATACCCATGGCCAGACGCACCCGCTCTGAGGCGATGGCCCGCTCCCGGTAAATGCTCTCCCGGAACCGGGGAGCGTCTCCCGGCGTCACCTTGTAGGGAATGGCTTCAATGTCATTGTTCACGTTCTCTGATTCATAAGCAACCCTTGCAACCTCCACAAAGACCTGCTTCCGAAGCTGGGACAAGGGCGTTTCCAATCCTCTCATCATCTTCTTTTTCCTCCAACGTTTGATTGTATCACTTCGTAAAATCTGCTTTTTATGCTTCTAATGTAGCATGCCATTCTCCCTCTTGCAAGCAAAATGTACATTGTATGCAAGAAAATACAGGCAGGAACCCGCCCTCTCATAGACGGAAATCCGCTCACCATAAGACGAACGCCTGCCCATCCGCCTGCCTCCCGGCAGCCTGTCCGAGATCAGAACAGGCTGCCGATCTGAAAGACCAGCGTGGCGGCGCACCAGGCCACCAGCAGCTGAAACACGATGGTTTTCAGGGTGAACAGAAGGGAACCCGTCTCCTTCTTGATGGTCCCGATGGTGGCCGCGCAGGGGGTATACAGCAGGCAGAACAGCATCAGGCAGTAGGCGTTTAAAGCCCCGAAGCCGTAAGCACCCAGCTGGCTGGTCAGGGAGGCCATGCCCTCCGCCGAATTGGGATTGCTGATGCCAAACAGCACCGCGAAGCTGGTCACCACCACCTCCTTGGCGGAAATGCCGGAGATGAGCGCCACGCCCACCTGCCACAGGCCCAGCCCTGCCGGGGCCAGCACCGGCACCAGCCAGTGACCGATCACCGCTCCAAAGCTGTCGGACACATCCTTCACCATTCCCCCGGTCCCAAAATTCAGCAGGAACCAGATCACGATGGAGGCCACGAAGATGGTGGTCCCCGCCTTGGTCAGGTAATCCTTGATCTTCTCCCACACGTAGACGGCAATGGTGCGCCCGTTGGGCGTCTTGTACTCGGGCAGCTCGATCAGCAGGGTGCCGTTCTCCTTCTTCTTATCGTGAAGGTGCAGCACAAAGGCCACCAGGATCGCCACCAGAAGGCCGATGACATACATGGAGAAGGCCGCCGCCATGGCGTATCTTTCAAAAAACATCCCCGAAAACAGGACGTAGATGGGCAGTCTGGCCGAACAGGACATGAAGGGCGTGATCAGAATGGCCCGCCTCCTGTCCTTCTCCTTCTCCAGCGCCCGGGTGGCCATCACCGCCGGCACCGTGCAGCCAAAGCCCAGCACCATGGGAAGAAACGCTTTGCCCGACAGCCCCAGCCTGCCCATAAGACTGTCCATCACATAGGCTACCCGAGCCATATAGCCGCTGTCCTCCAGGATCGCCAGAGCCAGAAACAGGATGAAGATGTTGGGAAGAAACGTCAGAATCCCGCCCACGCCGGCAATGATCCCGTCCACCATCAGGGAAACCAGCCATTCCGCCACGGAAAGCTGCGTCAGAAGCCCGCTCACCGCGCCGGAAAACCAGTCCAGGGCGATCTCAAAGTACCCCTTCAGGAAATCTCCCACCGCAAAGGTGAGGAAAAATACGACTGCCATGATGCAGAAGAAAATGGGCATCCCCCAGACGGGATGGGTCAGCACCCGGTCCACCTTGTCGGTGAAGGCGCCCTTTTCTTCCTTATAAAACAACGTCTCTTCGATGATCTCCTCTATGTAGGCGTATTTCTGGTTGATGATGGTCTTCTCATAGCTCTTATCCAGCACCTCCGGGAGGTTTAAGGGATACTCCTTTGAGATCTCCTCGTCCCGCTCCAGAAGCTTAATGGCGTGCCACCTGGCGTTGACGATTCCGGGATTTGCCTTATGGAGGGCTTCCTCCAGGACCGCGATCTTCTCCTCCAGGTCCTCCGAATACTGCACCACATGGGGGGAGTGCTGCTCCTCGTAGTGGTGTACCACCGCGTGCATCAACACGTCGAGACCGGTGCGCTTTCTGGCGGAGACGGGCACCACCGGGATTCCGCCCAGCATCTCCGGCAGACGGTGCAGGTCGATCTCCATGCCCCGCTCCTCCACGATGTCCATCATGTTCAGAGCCAGGATCACCGGCTTGCCCAGCTCCAGAAGCTGCAGCGTCAGGTACAGGTTCCGCTCCAGCGCCGAGGCGTCCACCACATTGACGATCACGTCGATGTCGTCCTCCATCACGCAGCGCCGGGTCACCTTTTCCTCAATAGAATAGGAGGTAAGGCTGTAAATGCCCGGCAGATCCACCAGCTTCAGGTGCTGTCCTTTATAGACAGTCTCCCCCTCCTTCTTCTCCACGGTAACGCCGGGCCAGTTGGCCACCTTCAGATTTGCCCCCGTATAGGCGTTAAACAGCGTGGTCTTGCCGCAGTTTGGATTTCCTGCGAATCCTACATGAATGGATCTCATCGCTCTCCCTCCTTCCCGCCTGCCGGCTCAACCAAAATTCCCCTGGCAATCTCCTTCCCGATGGCCCACCGGGTCCCCCGCACCTTGATGATCAACGCGCCGTTCCGTTTCCGGTTCATCAGCGCGAGAGCAGTCCCCTCGTTGATGCCGAGAGCCTCCAGGCGGCGTGTAATGGCCTCCTCCGTGTTGATCTCCTTCACCAGATATTGTTCCCTGGGCGTTCCTTCCAGCAATGTCATCCTATGTCCCTTCCTCGCCGCAATTTTTCTTATTTGTCCGTATCTGTGAACGAATTTATTATATGCTCATTGTGCGGGATTGTCAACAAACCAAAAATTTGTAACGGCTTAATTGATGCAAGAGCACCTGCTTTGCCCGGCAGTCCGGCCAGGTTTTCAGCTTTTTCAAAATATCCGCTTTCACTCGAAAGTCCAGTCCCAGCGCCTTTGCCTGAAGTTCGAAGCTTCCGCTGAAGGGGGCCGCCGCCGCGCGGGCAATATTTTTTTCCAGATCATCCTCCACAGGGAAAATGCCGAAATTACTCAGCAGCGCCGCGCCATTATCAAAGACCGGAGCCTGCCGGTACCGGCCATCTTCCTTGCGTATGACACAAATATTGTGAAAATGCCGGTCTATATTCAAGGTTACCATATCAAAGGTCAGAAGCCTGGCCAGGTAACCGCGCAAATCTAAATCTGCCGACTTTTTCACAAACGTAAGCACAAACGCAATTCGCTCCTCCACAGTTTCAAACCGTAAAACTGCCTCTTGAAGCTGCCCGCCCACGTGATATTCATACAGACGCTGCAGAGTAATGCATTCCTCTCCATCCTTCAGAAAATTTTCGGATCGGCAGCCGCTTCTTCCGTTTATCTTGCATTCCTCATATCTTACAAAATCCTCAATATTAGAATAAGACAAAAGCAACGAACATAAAGCTTCCGCCGTCCCTTCATACCCTGTACGGTTCTGCTTATACCAGACGCCGTCTTTAAAAAATTTCAACTGTGTTCCTTTGGAACTGTTATCCATATTCCGAATATATGTTTTGTCCAGTATCACATTCCTTAATCCCGAATCTTCACATCTTCCCACGTAAGTGCCTCCCCTTCAAAGCGGACCCAGATAAAATCCTCAAACATCACGCCGTGGGTTTTCTTCACGATCTCCCACGGATTATATTCCGTAAGTCCCAGATATTGCAGCTGCTCCGGTACATCCGGCCGGGCCCGTTCGAACCAGCGCCCCTCCAGAAATTCGTACACCCGGGCTAAATCCAACCGGATCCCCCCAAAGGGCTGTTTTCCCACATCCTCGGTATACCGCCGGATATAGTTTAAAGTTTTAAACCCCGTCTCATCCTCTGAGATGGAAACATCCGCCACAAGCTCGTTTTTCCACAGTACGCTGAAATTATACATACGACCCTCCTGCCTCTCCATACATAAATGTCTCCTATTTTACAGCTTCAGCTTCGCCAACGCCTCCGCGAAGGCGTTATTCACAGGCTCTTTGGCCTCCTTCTTCTGCTGCTCTAAGTACCGCGATACGTCCCTCTTGGAGACGCCGCCTCCGCTCTCCTGCCTGCGCTTCTCGAAGGCCGACAGCTTCTCCCGGTAGCCGCAGACGCAGGTGAACCGCTTATTTTCCCCCTCGCCCACAAGCTCCATCTTCTTATGACACTGGGGACAGCGGGCGTTGGTGAGGCGGGATAAGGTCCTGCGGTAGCCGCACTCCCGGTCCTGGCACACCAGCATTTTCCCGTTCTTGTGGTTCACCTCCAAGAGGAGCTTTCCGCACTGGGGACACTTTTTGCCGGTGATGTTCTCGTGCTTGTAGGTGGCGGAGGAGGCGATGATCTCTCCCACGATATCTTTGGTATAGCTTCGGATCTCCGCGTCAAAATCCCCGGGACTGGCCTTGCCCTTCGCAATGTCCGCAAGCCGCTGCTCCCAGCGGGCGGTAAGCTCCGGGGTGGTCAGGGCCTTTGGCGCCAGCGTAAGCACCTGGCGGCCCTTGGCGGTCAGATGGATGTACTGGTCCTTCTTCTCCATCATAAAGCTGTTAAAAAGCTTCTCAATGATATCGGCACGGGTGGCCACCGTCCCAAGGCCGCCGGTCTCCCCCAGCGTCTTGATCAGCTCCTTGTCCCTGGTATCCATATATTTCACCGGATTTTCCATGGCGGCCAAAAGCGTGGCCTCCGTAAAGGGAAGGGGCGGCTTTGTTTTGCCCTCGGTGATCTTGCCGTGGGTAAACGCCACCTTCTGCCCTTTTTCTAAAGCCGGAAGCTCCGGCAGCTTCCCGCCGCCTGCGTAAGAAGCCTCAGACCTGGAAGCCTCTCCTGCAAAAGAGTCTGCCGCCCCAACAGCTCCTCCCGTAAAATCTCCTGCGGCAAGATCTCCTCCCGGAAAATCCTCCTCATCCTCTTCCTCCTCATAGGGATAGGCTTCCCTCCATCCGGCCTGCAAAATCCGGTTTCCCCTGGCCGTAAATATCTCCCCGCCGCACTCCGCCGTGACGAAGGTCTCCTCATACACGCAGGGCGGCAGCAGCACCGCCAGAAACCGGGACACCACAAGCTCGTAGATCTTCCGCTCCCCGTACTCCAATTCATTCATGCGAATGCCCTGCTCCGTGGGGATGATGGCATGGTGGTCGGAAACCCTGCTGTTGTCCACAAAGGATTTATTTCCCTGGATGGGCGCCTTCAAGATCCGGGCACACACGGCGGTATACTCCCCGCCCCGGCAGGCCTTCACCCGGTCCGCCAATGTCTCCACGATATCCGTAGTCAGATACCGGGAATCCGTTCTGGGGTAGGTCACCACCTTGTGGCGCTCATAGAGGCTCTGCATATAGTTCAGCGTCTGTTTCGCCGAAAATCCGTATTTTTTGTTGGCCTCCTGCTGCAGGCTGGTCAGATCGTAAAGCTTGGGCGCGTAGGTGCGCCTCTCCTTCTTCTGTACCGCTGTCACCACGGCGCGGCCCCCTTCGGTCAGACGCTGTACCGCCTCGATCTCCTCCCTGGAAAAGGTAGTGCCGCCGCCCGTTTTTCCAGACCTCCAGCTCCAGGAGATCCCGGCCCCCTGGGCCCGGTATCCGTAATAGCTCTGGGGCTGAAACTGCCGGATCTGCTCTCCCCGCTTGGCGATCATGGCAAGAGTCGGGGTCTGCACGCGCCCGCAGGACAGTTGGGCATTGTACTTCACCGTCAATGCCCTTGTGGCATTTAAGCCCACCAGCCAGTCCGCCTCCGCCCGGGCCACCGCCGCCTCATAGAGGTGCTGATACTCCCTGGCGTCCTTCAGATGGGCAAAGCCCTCCCGGATGGCCTTGTCCGTGACCGAAGAGATCCACAGCCGCTTCATGGGCTTTCGCACCCCGGCCTTCTCGATGATCCAGCGGGCCACAAGCTCTCCCTCCCGCCCGGCGTCCGTGGCGATGATCAGGGTGTCCACATCCTTCCGGTACATCTGACTTTTCACTGTCTGATACTGCTTCCCGGTCTTTTTGATCACCTGAAGCTCCAGCTTCTTAGGCAGCATGGGAAGAGTCTCCAGCTTCCACTCCTTCCACTGCTCCCCGTAGCTCTCCGGGTCCGCCAGCTCCACCAGATGCCCAAGGGCCCAGGTGACGATATAATCTTTTCCCTCCAGGAATCCGTTTCCGTCCTGCTTACAGCCCAGCACCCTGGCGATGTCCCGGCCCACGCTGGGCTTTTCCGCGATAACCAGCTTTTTCATTGAAAACCTCCATCATTAGCAATTCACGAATTATTATACGGGCAATCCATTCTTTTCGCAAGCAGTTTCTGCATAAAAACCGGCAGGGAATGGAGGGGACGCGTCACTCGCGCCCATCCATTCCCTGCCGCTCCTGAAAAATTTTTCCACCTGCACTATGCTTTCGCAATGGCATTTCCGGTATACAGCTGATAATATTTCCCCTGCTGGGCGATGAGCTCCTCATGGCTGCCCCGCTCGATGATCCGCCCCTGCTCCAGCACCATGATGCAGTCGCTGTTCTTCACGGTGCTTAAGCGGTGGGCGATGACGAAAGTGGTCCGCCCCTCCATGAGGCTGTCCATGCCCTGCTGTACCAGAGCCTCGGTGCGGGTGTCAATGCTGGAGGTGGCCTCGTCCAAGATCAGCACCGGCGGGTCCGCCACCGCCGCCCTTGCGATGGCCAGAAGCTGCCGCTGGCCCTGGGACAGATTGGCTCCGTCCCCGGTGAGCATGGTCTGATAGCCCTCCGGCAGGCGCTCAACAAAGCCGTCCGCGTTGGCCAGCTTCGCCGCCTGCACGCACTCCTCATCGGTAGCGTCCAGTCTGCCGTAGCGGATATTGTCCATCACCGTCCCGGTAAAAAGGTGGGTGTCCTGGAGCACGATCCCAAGGCTCCTTCGCAGATCCGCCTTCCGTATCTTGTTGATGTTGATGCCGTCGTAGCGGATCTTGCCGTCCTGGATATCGTAAAACCGGTTGATGAGATTGGTGATGGTGGTCTTGCCCGCCCCGGTGCTACCCACAAAGGCGATCTTCTGCCCCGGCGTGGCGTACAGCCTGATGTTGTGGAGGACGATCTTCTCATCCGTGTAGCCAAAGTCCACATCGTCAAAGACCACGTCCCCATTAAGCTCCACGTAGGTGGTGGTCCCGTCGTGATGGGGGTGCTTCCAGGCCCAGAGACCGGTGCGCTCCTTACACTCTGTAAGCTCGCCCTTCTCGTTCCTTTTGGCGTTTACCAGGGTCACATAGCCCTCGTCCACCTCCGGCTCCTCGTCCAACAGGGCAAAAATCCGCTCCGCGCCGGCTCCGGCCATGATCACGCTGTTCAGCTGCTGGCTCACCTGGCCGATGGGCTGGTTGAAGCTCTTGTTCAAGGTCAGGAAGGACACCAGCACGCCGATGGTCAGGCCCGCGTAGCCGTTAATGGCCAGCACTGCTCCCACCAGGGCGCAGACCACATAGCTGATATTTCCAAGCTGGGCGATGGCGGGCATCAAAATGTTGGCATACTTATTGGCGTTGTCGGCGCTGTCCCGCAGATTCTCGTTGAGCTGCCGGAACCGGGCGAGATTCTCCGCCTCATGGCAGAATACCTTCACCACCTTCTGGCCCTCCATCATCTCCTCGATGTAGCCGTTCACGACCCCGAGATTTTTCTGCTGGGTCTGGAAATAGATCCGGGACATGCCCGCGATCTTCCTGGTGACCAGGAGCATGACGGCCACCATCAGCAGGGACATCAGGGTCAGGGGCACATCCAGAAGGATCATGCTGAAAAACACGGTGACAATGGAAATCCCGCTGTTTAGAAGCTGCGGTATGCTCTGCCCGATCAACTGCCTTAAGGTATCCGTGTCGTTGGTGTAGATGGACATCACATCCCCGTGGGAATGGGTGTCAAAATACCGGATGGGCAGGGATTCCATGCGGTCAAACAACGCTTTTCTTAAGTTCCGCATGGTTCCCTGGCTGACATTTACCATGATCCGGTTAAATCCCCAGGTACAGAGAACGCCGGCCAGATAGACGACGGCCACCTTTAAGATCGCCGCGCCAAGAGGCCCGAAATCCGGGTTGGCCGTCCCCGTCAGAGGCATGATATAATCGTCGATGAGGCTCTGGGTAAACAGGACTCCCTGCACATTGGCGTAAGCCGAGATCACGATACAGATCACCACCAGGATACAGTGCGGTGTATAATTTTTTAAAATCATCCCAATCAAACGTTTCATGCCGCTTCCCCTCCATTCTCATCAAAATCGCCGCCGCCCTGGGTCTGGCTCTCATAGACCTCCCGGTAAATGGCGTTGGAGGCCAGAAGCTTCTCGTGGGTGTCAAAACCGTCGATCCGGCCCTCGTTAAGGACCAGTATCCGGTCCGCGTCCTGGATGCTGGAGATCCGCTGGGCAATGATGAACTTGGTGGTTCCCGGTATCTCCTCCCGAAAAGCTTTGCGGATCCTGGCGTCGGTGGCCGTGTCCACGGCGGAGGTGGAATCGTCCAGAATCAGGATCTTCGGCTTTTTTAAGAGGGCACGGGCGATACAGAGCCGCTGCCTCTGCCCGCCGGACACGTTGGTCCCGCCCTGCTCGATGTAGGTGTCGTATCCATCCGGGAACTGACGGATAAATTCGTCGGCGCAGGCCATTTTGCAGACCCGGACACAGTCCTCCCTGGAGGCCTCCTTGTCGCCCCAGCGGAGATTTTCCAGGATGGTGCCGGAGAAAAGCACATTTTTCTGAAGCACCACGGCCACCTGATTGCGCAGCGTTTCCAGATCGTAGGTCCGCACGTCCTTGCCGCCCACCCGGACGCTTCCCTCCGTCACGTCGTAGAGGCGGCTGATGAGATTGACAAGACTGGACTTGGCGCTTCCGGTTCCGCCGATGATGCCGATGGTCTCCCCGGCTTTGATATGCAGATCGATATCCTTTAACACCGGCTTGCCGGTCCCGGTTCCGTAGGCGAAGGACACATGATCAAAATCCACCCGCCCGTCCGGCACATCATAATCCGGGTCCGCAGGATTGACAAGGTCCGCCTGCTCATTCAACACCTCGGCGATCCGCCTGGCGCTGGCCATGCTCAGGGTCAGCATCACGAAGATCATGGACAGCATCATCAGACTCATGAGGATACACATCACATAGCTGAGCATGCTGGTCAGTTCCCCGGTGGTCATGCTTCCACCCACGATCATCCGGGCGCCCAGCCAGGACAAGCCCAGGATACAGGCGTACACCACGAACATCATCACGGGACTGTTCAGGGCCACTATGGATTCGGCCTTTACAAACATCTCGTAAATGTGATCGGCGGCCTTGGTGAATTTTCCCTTTTCGTGCTCCTCCCGGACGAAGGCCTTCACCACCCGGATGCCGGAAATATTTTCCTGCACGCTGGCATTGAGCTCGTCGTAGCGGTCAAACACTTTGTCAAAGAGGGGCATGGAGCGCCGGACAATGAGAAACAGGATGGAGCCCAGTATCACAATGGCCACCAGGAAGATCGTGCTTAGGCCCGGATTGATGAGAATGGACATCACCAGGGCGAACACCAGCATCACAGGGGCCCGGACGCACATCCTTAAGATCATCTGATAGGCGTTCTGCAGGTTGGTCACATCCGTGGTGAGCCTGGTCACCAGCCCCGCCGTGCTGAATTTGTCGATGTTGTGGAAGGAAAAAGTCTGAATATGGGCAAACATGCTGTCCCTTAAGTTACAGGCAAAACCGCTGGAGGCATAGGCCGCCGTCCGGCCCGCCAGGATACCGAAGGTAAGGCCAAAGCCCGCCATCAAAATCATCAGCGCGCCGCAGTAAAATACATGCCTCAGATCGCCCTTCTGAATCCCATCGTCTATGATGGACGCCATCGCCATGGGGAGCAACAGCTCCAGCACAGCCTCCAGAGCTGTGAACACAGGCGTGAGAAGCGAGGCTTTCTTGTATTGCTTCACCTGGGCAAATATGGTTTTTATCATTTGTCTCTGTACTCCTTTCTTCTGTTGCATGCTACACTTTTGGACAACCGGCGAATCTTTCAGACCGGCAACTGCTCTGTACCCTCGGACGCGGGAACCGCCGGGCGCACGAAACGTCCATTTTACAGGACGGCATTTACACTCTCACATTTTCCAACACCTTGATCAGCAGGGCCCGAAGCTGCGCGATCTCCTCCTCCTCCATACCTCCGGCGATAAAATGCTCCATCTGAATCCGGGAGCGCTCCATCTCCTCAAACAGCTGGGCTTCCTTCTCTGTCAGATACACATATTTCATCCGCCTGTCCCTGCCGCCAAACTCACAGCGCACAAAGCCCTTCTGCTCCAGGCGCTTGACGATTCCGGTCACCGTGGGATGGGTGACCTGCAGATGATCCTCAATATCCTTCTGGGTGGTGGGCTCCTGTCCGCGGCTCCTCACAAACTTCAAAACGCGGAATTGGGAGGACGTTAAATCCACGGGCTTAAAAAGCTGATTGGCGTGACGGTCCAGATGTTCCTGGATGACTTTCAGAAGAAATCCGATGTCCGGCTGCATAACTCATTCCCTCTTTTCTGTAGCATGCTACATATTTCGTTTTCTATTATAGGAAACGCATACGAAAAAAGCAACCACTTTTTTTATATTTAAGAATTTTTAGAATTCTTTTAGATTTACCAGGCACAGCCTCTGTCAAAGCAGACAGCGGCCAGACAGACGACAGGCCAGACAGACGGCAGGCCGGGCAAACAACGGGCCAGACAAACGACAGGCCAGACAGACGTCTTCCGCCAATATCCGGTTTTCGTTTCGGACCAGGTATATATTTTTTGCAGCAGCAAAAACTATGGGTAAATCAAAAAAAGGAAGTGACTTTATGACAAATACGCATGCCCGCCCCCACGACGAGGGGGATGAAAACAGGCCAAAAAGAACGCCCGAATATACGCCGAATACGGAGTACGACTTCTTCCGGGCCAACTCCGCCACCGACTGCACCGGGTCCGTACCCCGGCCGCCGGAGACGGACGACGAGCTGGATTCCTATCTGGACGTCTACAATTTCCTGCCCCAGTGCGCCATCGCCCGCGCCAGGGACGAGAATCCGCTGTGACAGGCAGGGGGAGCGGGGAGATCAAATATAGATGACCTCCACCCCGGAAAAGCTGACGCTGCCGGTCAAAAGCACCTCCACCTCCGGGCCGTCCCCAAAACGCCGCTCATTCTGCTCCTCCACCCCGGAAAAGCCGGAATCCAGATGGTTCACAAGCTTCCAGTGGGAGGGAACGTAAAGCTCCACGCCGCTGAAGGAGGCATGCAGCTCGATCTGCGCGCCGCCTCTTTGTATCACCGCGTTGTCGAAATATACCTTTATGGCCCCGAACTTGCAGTTGATACAGGCCCGGCGGAAATCGTCGGTGCTGACGTATTTCACCGCGGAGGCGAAGGAGGTCTCGAAATACACGCTGCCGTCCCCGCTGCCCGGCCCGCCGCTGTGAGTACCGCTGCCGTCCCCGCTGCCCGGCCCGCCGCTGCGGGTATCACTGCCGTCCCCGCCGTCCTCCACGATCTTTCCGTCCACATAGGACTCCTTTTCCCCCGGGTATCCGCTTTCCTGACTTGCGCCATACCAGTTTGACTCGTAGTGATAATATTTTTTCCGTTTCTTACGAAAAATCATGTTAAGGCCGATGGTTCCAAGTAAGGCCGCGCCCAGCACGGTCCAGGGAGTGATGGCTTCAATCCCCAGCTGCTCGTCAAAAATGATGGCCAGAAAGGCCAGGGAAAATAAAATCCTGCCGAAGCTCAGCTTCACGATTCCGGCGATGAGCTGGGCCGCCCAGAAAATGGCGAACAGAATGCTCAACACGCCCACACCCTCCACCAGGCCCATCTGGCTCACAATGAGAAAGACCGCGGCCAGCACCAGGAACACGCCCCAGAAAATCTTGTTTGTCCTTACCTCTTTCATGACACTCTCCTCTTTTCTTCCAGCTTGATTTTCAGCGGTTTATAGTAATACCTGGACACAAACACCTGCTTGTGGGTATTCTGAAATTCCACCACGCTGGAGGCGGTGAGATTCCGCTGAATGCTGTCCCAGAGCCAGATCCGCCAGGGCCTTCTGCACGCTCCTGATCTCGTCGCTTAAGGCCCCGCAGCGTATGACAATCTCATCTTCTGTTATGCTGCTGTCCAATTCCAGTCGAATTTTCATGTTCTCATCTCCATGAACCATTAGAAACGGCAAGCTTGCTTGTCGTTTACGGTAATTATGCAGGAAGTCCAACCGGAAGTAAAGAGGTTTTTCCTAACAGGTAACAATACGGGCGTAAGTGGTGGAAAATCGGAACCCACCGTCCGGGCCCGGTCACAGGCCTCCCGCAAGGCGCGGCTTGCTCAGGGCCCGGGGAGCAAATACCCCGCCTAGTTTTTTCCTATGATCCGGGCGGTCTCCCTGGCGATCACCAGCTCCTCGTTGGTGGGAACCACCATGGTGACGACCTTGCTGCCCTCGTCGGAGAGAATCACTTCCTCCCCCCGGATTTTATTTTTCTCCGGGTTGATGTTGGTTCCCAGATACTCAATGTACTGCCCCAGAAGGCTGCGCACCTCGGCGTTATTCTCCCCGGCCCCGGCGGTCAGGGCGATCACGTCCACACCGTTCATGGCCGCCGCATAGGCGCCGATGTACTTGCCCACCCGGTAGGCATAGGCCTCCAGGGCCACCCTGGCCCGCTCATTTCCCTGGGCGCTGGCCTCTGCCAAATCCCTGAAGTCACTGGAAAAGCCGCCGGAAAGTCCCAGCACCCCGGACTTTTTATTAAGTATTTCCATCAGCTCACCAAAAGAAAGCTGCTCCTTCTCCGCCAGAAACTGCAGGATGGAGGGGTCCAGGTCGCCGGAACGGGTTCCCATGATAAGGCCCTCCAGGGGCGTTAAGCCCATGCTGGTGTCCACACTCTCTCCATATTTTACGGCGCTGACAGAGGCCCCGTTGCCCAGATGGCAGACGATGATCTTTAACTCCGATACGTCCCTGCCAAGAATCTCCGCCGCCCGCTTTGAGACATAATCATGGCTGGTTCCGTGGAAGCCGTACCGCCGCACCTTGTATTGCTGGTAATACTCGTAGGGAATTCCATAGAGGTAAGCTTTTTCCGGCATGGTCTGGTGGAAAGCCGTGTCAAAGACGCCCACCATGGGCACGCCGGGCATACTCTCCTGGCAGGCCCGCACGCCGATCAGGTTGGCGGGATTGTGCAGGGGTGCCAGATCGTTGCAGGCCTCCACGGTCTTAAGCACCTCCTCTGTTAGCAGCACGGAGCCTGCAAAGGCCTCTCCGCCGTGAACCACCCGGTGTCCCACGGCGCCGATTTCCCTCAAAGAACTGATCACGCCGGTTTCCGGGGCGGTGAGGGTGTCGATCACCAGGCGCACCGCCGTGGTGTGATCCGGCATGTCTGCCTGCCGCTTCCTTTTCTCCTCCCCGGCCCGCTGATGGGTCAGAAGGCTCCCCTCGATTCCGATGCGCTCGCAGAGGCCTTTGGCCAGGATCTTCTCGGAATCGCTGTCGATCAACTGGTATTTCAGGGAAGAGCTCCCGCAGTTTAATACTAAAATGTTCATGTTGTTGTCTCCTTTTTTATTGTTTTCTTTCAGAACCTCTCAATCAGCCGGCAGTCCCGAAGCCACTTCCGCCGCTTCTCATAATCCGGCAAAATTCCTTCCACCAGAGCCCAGAAATCTCTGGAGTGGTTCATTTCCTTTAAATGACACAGCTCATGGACCACCACATAATCCAGCACCTCCATGGGCGCCAGAATGAGCCGCCAGTTAAAATTCAGATTCCGCTTACTGCTGCAGCTCCCCCAGCGGCTTCTCACGTCCTTGATGCAGATCCGGCCAATCCGCTCCTTCGCCTGGTCCTGGTAAACCCGCACCCGCTCCGGGATGACTGCCGCCGCCCGGGATATGTACCACTCCCTTACCGCCCGTTCTACCAGGGCGTTTTCTGTCCGGGCCGTGAGCACCACAAGCTTATCCCCCTCCGCCATCACCCCCGGCTTCCGGTAGGAAGGATAACAACGGATTTCCAGAGTAAAGCTGCGGCCAAGGTATGGGAGAACCGCGCCGTTTTCATAAGTTGCTTTTTCTATTCTCATGGTTCCCGCTTACTGCTTATCTTCCTTCTATTTTACTTAAGAATCACCAGCAGTCTCCTCCCATCTCACCTTTTTAATTCTACAGGTGTGCCTTTTTGTTGCTTTATGATAACTGATTCCTACAAGTAAAATGTCGCCCTGATAATTTTTTAGGGCAGTTACATACTTCTGGTCTTCTATCTGACGAATCGCACCCGATACGTTATGATTCCATTTGAGTTCTACTATCATAGCCGGCTTCTGCACCCATCTATGAGGAATAAAAATCAAGTCAGCAAAGCCCTTTCCCGATGGCATTTCTAGCACAATCGTATAATACTCCCGTGCTGCATATAATGCAAGGGACACCGTATAGCTTAACGCGTTTTCGTCATGATACTGAAGAATGGATGTCTCGTAATGAGCTTCTTCCATCCCCGCAGCAACTGTCTCTTCATCCATCTGCCAGATTGCCTGCAGCAGTCCTGCAGACTTATGAATCGCCGTCACCACCTCCCGCCATTTATTTCCTGCTCCCTCAACGGCATTACAAAATTCCTGCCGGATTTCCCGGTTGGGAATCTGCACCGTTTTATGCTCAAAATCATAGGCCAGGTATCCCAGATGAATCAGAAGTGTCAGCACATCATCCGCATCCTGGAAGGATGTCATATCATTGACAAATTTCCCAATATTAACCGGAACCGCTTCACCTGCCAACAATCTGGCCACAATTTCCCGCAATCCACTGTAATCAAGTTCAATGTAGGTCTTTAACGCCTCATACGTCTCTGTCCGATTCCAATAATCGTCAAACTGCTGGAACAACATGGCATCTACCACGGATTTTGGCGCATAGACATCCTTTTCCCGTGGAAAATGATAACCATTATACCATTCCCGTGTCTGTTCCAGGCTCATCTGATGTGTCCTGCAGAGGACTTCCACCTCTCTCTCGGTAAAGCCCACATATTCCGCAAAAATTCCCGGATTTGTCATGGAAAATTCCGTAAACATATTCAGCGCCGAATGTGTCCCATATTTTTTAATCGGGAGTATCCCCGTCATGTAAGCCAGGGCGATATATGCCTTATCCTTCAGCCAGTTGCGCAGAAAATCCAGATATTTTTCCTGAGCCGCCGTATCTTTTTTATACTCCCGGAAAATACAGTCCCATTCGTCAATCAAAATCACAAAAGGTATGCCGCGATACTGGTACACATCTGCCATACAACGTGAAAGATTTCTCTCATCATAAAATTCTACCGCCGGATATGTTTTTTTCAATTCCCAGATAATCTCTTTCTGGAAATTTTGAAGCATTTCTTCCATAGTTTCACTCCGGCTTAAAAATTCCTGCATATTCACGGAAACCACCGGGAACCGGTTACGGCAAACAGCATAGCTGGCCTCCGAGGCAATCTTCAATCCGGAAAAAAGCGCACTGGAGTCTATGGCTTCATCGTAATACGCCGCCAGCATATTTACCGTCATGGACTTTCCAAACCTTCTGGGCCTGCTGATACAGACATAGCACTGTTCCGAATTCAGCATTTCATTTAATCGGGCAATCATTCCCGTCTTGTCTACATAAATTCTGGAATTCAACGCCCGCTCAAACAGCCTGCTGCCCGGACTCACATAAATTCCCATCCTATGGCACTCCTCTCTGTAACTTCCTGCTACACCCAGTATACACAAAATGCCTGGAAAAATCTATCCCCAAAAATGTGAGTTTGCGTCGATCAGAAAATTTTGTGTAACAGTTCAGACAGCTAGGCAATAAAAAGACAGACCGTGCAAATTTATTTGCTAAGGGCGGTCTTTTTATTGCCTAGCTGTCTGAACTGTTACGATTTTGTTCTCCGGCTTGCAGATTTTGCAAAAAAAAGTGAAACCAGCAGACACCGTTTGCGTCTATATTTACAAACGACCATGACAGGAGGAAAACCCATATGAAAAAATTATTAGCATACTTTTTCGCGCTGATCTGTCTTTCAGGAATGACAGGCTGTTTCACGGATGCCGGCACAAAGCCCGCGAAAGATCTGCATATGGAGGAAACGCCCTCCATGCTCCTGGAAGGCCCCCCAGCCCTGACCGTCCTGTGCGGCGATACGTCCATCGACGCAATGCTGGGCGCCTTTTCCTGGACTCTGCAAAATGCCGACGGGACTTATGTCATAAGTCAAACGGACGCCGCCCACCCGTTGAGCTGCGAATTTCAAGAATTTGAAACCACCGAGCCCACGGCTGTTCTGCGCTTTCAGGAAAATCCCGCTGCCATCTTACAGATCCAATGCTGGAGCGAGGACCAATGGGGCGATCCCAGCGCCAGCGGTGAAGCATTAATTCAGACCGCACAGACTTCAAAGACCGCGCAGTCCCGTTACAATTTCCCATTTCGCCCCTCTGCCTCCGCTTTTCCCAGAAGATAGAGAAACGCCAGCGCAGGCACCCGCAGAATCGGCGTTGCGGTTTCGTGTTTCGTAATACCAAAGTCATCCAGCCGTTTCGTAATGAGAAAGGCGCTTGTCACCTTTGCTTTTTCGTCCCGGCACAGCTCTACGATGGCGTCTGTGGTGGGAATGTGAGAATTACTGCGGTATTTCACCTCGCAGAGAATTTCCTCCTGGGGCAATTTTACCACGACGTCCACCTCTTTCTGGTTGTCTCTGGCTTTCCGAAAATAACCAAGCTGCGCCGTACTTCCCTGATAGAACGACACCATATGCTTATATACGGCAGTTTCCACCAGAATACCCAGCTCCTTTTCATCCGACAGCACATCCTCGATCATCAGTACCGCATTGCGTATGGCCGCATCTGCGATAAAAATCTTTGGCTTTCCCTTCAGTGCGCCTTTGCTTCCCACGTTGACCGGCTTTGCCAGATAAATAAGATTTGACATTTCCAGGGCCTCGATATAGCTCTCCATCGTGCTGACTGAAATATTTTCCAGTTCTTTTGCCGCTGTCGTCGCGTTAAAAATCTCCGTGGAATTCATACAAAGGTATAGAAACAGCTTTTCCATCAAAGAGAGAGCAGCTTACTGTACTCGTAAAAGGATATGGTGGGGATTTTTAAGATACTCCACCTGCCTGTGCCGCTGTCGGTGCTGCCTTTTTCAAGAATCGGACTTGCTGATCCAGTCGCCGCCAAACGAATCTCTTTTCTGCTGTCATAAATCACTTTCATCCAAAGTTCCCAGTTTTCCGTGTATTGCACTTCATCAAAGAACAGGTATCTCGTGCCCTCAATGGGATAAAGAGACTCATACATAGAAAGTACCGTCTCCACATTAGCCAGCTTCAGTATCGGATTATCAAAAGTAGCATACAAAATATTTTTCGGGTTTACCCCCTCGCCGATCAGATTCTCTATCATCTGGTAGAGAATGGTGGTCTTTCCCACACGCCTTACACCGGACAATACCACGAAACGGCGGATCGTCTTATGCTTCAGTATCTTCAAAGCCTCATAATACGCCAGCCGCTTCTGCGGCTTTGTTTCCTGCAAGTACGATGTGAATTTTTTAAGATTTCACTCCATCAAATCCAGCTTTAGCCAATGAGCTTAAAGAGCCTATCAAAACCCTCTTTCCTTCAAAAGCAAATCCATAATGATGGATCTTTTCCTTCGGTATACCTCTGGCAAGCAATGCGGCATCATAATCTTTCTCCTCAATCTGTGCAAGAGCCGCCTTTACCGTATCTTCCAGTGTAGCCTCCCGTTCCTGGTTATGCACCTTAAATTCAAGAACATATGCATCCGCCGACGGATTTCTGGGTTCCAGTATCACATCATATCTTCCAAATCCGCTTTCACGGTTAGAGCTGATGACATAATGAATGTTTGTATCCGCAATCAACCCCAACACAAAGCCATGATAGAACTTTTCCGGTTCGGATCGGTTCTGTTTTCCTGTATCAAAAAAACTGAACACTGCCTCTGTCATCTGATTCATAAAATGGTTCATATAAGCCACATCATTTTTCAGCATAGCTTTCACAAAATCGTTGTATTTTGCAGAGGGCTGTTCAAACCAGCTCCGAATGATCTTCCGGAACGTTTTTTTCACTTCCAGATTTGTAATGGAAAGATAATAAGTTGGTTCATCTTCCTCGTTGGTGACATCCTCCACCTTTAAATACCCGGAAGCCAGAAGCAGGCTCCAGATGGCGGTGTCGCTTTGGTTAAGCTGATTAAACACAATCTCCTCATCAATGGCGGTTTCTATCTGTTCCCCGCGCAAAAGCGCCTCTACCGCTATCTTGACATCTGCGGTGCTTTCGCGAATCAGCTTTCCGATCAGATTGTTGGAGCTTGTATTTTCGCGAAGGCAACGAGCCAAGTGGCTGCTTGCAGACATTTGGCGACTGCCCGCGACCTGAAGATGATAATCTTCAGGGGCCCAATAATTTCCAAATTTCCCCGTATCCAGATATTTTGTAATGGACCATGGATTGTAAATATCGGTTTGATTTCCAAAGCAAAAACCGTCATACCAGAATTTTACTTTTTCTATGGTTTCTGATAAGTCGAATTCTTTCAACGCCGCCGCCACTTCTTCCTCCGTAAATCCGAAGGCTTTCTCATATTTCACGGAGGTGGTCGTTACTACCTCCAGATTATTCAGGTCCGAAAAAATGGATTCCTTGCTGACTCTTGTAATCCCTGTCATAAGTCCGCGCTCCATATAGGGATTCGTCTTGAAGGTGGAGTTGAAGAGACTGCGGATAAAGGCGGACATTTCCTCCCAGTATCCGTTTACATACGCTTCCTGTAAGGGAGTATCATATTCGTCCAGCAGCAAAATAACCTTTTTCCCATAATAACGGCTTAGGTAATCGGACATATAATTGATTGCGACCACGGCCATATCATCTTCCATTTCCGCATTTACGGAATCAAAATAAGCCGTATCCTTTTCTGACAGCACTGTGCTTGTTCTCAAATAGGAAAATTCACTGTACAGTTTTACTAATTTGCGTATAATTCCCATTCTGGCTGAATGAAAGGTATTTCCTTTCACGTCCGCAAAGCTCATGGAAATCAGTGGGAAGCTGCCCTGTAGTCCACGGTAGCCCTCGTCCTTCCAGATGGACAGTCCTTCAAACAGATCACTGCGCCCGGCAAAACGATTGGAAAAAAACTTTTCTAACATGCTCATATTCAACGTTTTACCAAAACGGCGGGGACGGGTGATCAGCGTTACTACATCCTGATTGTCCCACCATTCTTTGATAAAAGCTGTCTTATCTACGTAAAAAGAACCGTTCTCTCTAATAGAACTAAAATCCTGATTACCGATTGAAACTGTCTTTCCCATTTTTCCACACTCCCTTGAAGCATTCCTTTTTTCATTGCTGTTCTTTTTTTAGAGTAACATATCGGCCTCTCGTTGACAAGAGTTCTGAACAATATCTGCATGCCTGGTATTTAAAGCCGAGGCCCAAGCTTGACATACAGCCATCAGCCGCTTTTGGCCGTCATTTGTCATAAGGATAGTTTCGTAATCATTTATTTCAGCTCCATCAAAACCTTCTCATAGTCCTTCACATAATACCGGATATTTTTCCGCCCCTTTTGCAGCACAGTATGCCCCTCAGCCTCCAGCTTTTCTTTCTGCGCCTCCACGCCGCCCGGGTATTTTGCATTCAGCTCTCCGTCCGTCTTTAAGGTCCTCCAATAAGGCGTTTTTTCCTCGGAACGCTGATGGCTGGCCCAGGCCGCAATGGACACAAAAATTCCCGCGGTCATCGGAGCAAAATACATTCGCGCCCCGCCATATCTTTTGATGGTATTCTCGTCCGTGACAATCTGTATTTTGGGCATATCTGTATCTCTGTGCAGCATTGCGTTGAAGTCCTTTTTCTCTTCCCTGGCCATATCCGCGCCTCCCTTTTTTCTTAGATCACTGATTTTTGCTGTTCTTCCGATATTTCTTCGGATTAAGCTTCGGTATCACCGTTGACAGAACCACCATTACCGCTATGATCCCCACTCCGATACATAAGACAGAATCTTTCTGGTTAAAACTGCCAAACAGCACCAAAAAAGCACCGATTCCGCAAAAAACAACGCATTTTCCCAATAACTGACACATTGCTTTTTCGTTATAGGCCGCCTTTTCTTCTTTCGGCATGGTATTCCAGCCGGCCACAAACCAAGTACCCTTTTGGTGATAGACAGCCACTCCCCACAGCACAATTCCCAGAGGAATTCCCACGCTCAAAATTGTCTCGAATCCATTCATCATTCAGCCCCCATTCTTAAACCCAAATCCTCTTTCGCCAGTCAAAACCAGTTAAATTGCCCTGCGCTGTCGATTTATTTTGCGGCGGGAAGCAATATCCCTTTTCATGATCCTGCGCCGTCGATTTATTTTGTGACGGACAACAATATCTTCAAAGTGAACTTTCCGGCGGCCTGCGCGGTCATACAGCTACCGCCGTACTTTTCCGCCGCCTTTTTCATATTGGCAATCCCAAAGCCATGCAGGAATTTATCCGCCTTTGTGGTATGGCCGTCCACAGGTTTCTCGTCAATGCAGTTATTTTCAATCAGGATCGATACAAAATCCTGCACCTTTCCCGCCTTGACAAGGATCACACGCTGTTCCCGCGGCAGTTTTTCACTGGCTTCGATGGCGTTGTCGATCCCGTTGCCGAACAGGGTGCTGATGGCGAGCGGCTCTATAAAATCTATTGTGCCAAAATCAATAAAAGCGGAAAAGTCAATCTGCTTTTCACGGGCTTTCTCCGCTTTGTCCCGGATGATAATATCAAGGAACTCGTTGCCCGTGTGGATATAGTTTTCATAGTCCGCGATCTGGGAGCGCAGCTCCTGCGCCATCTGCCGGGTGGCTTCCGTCCCCTGACTGCCCTCCAGTACGAGCAGATGATTTTTCATATCGTGGTAGATGGAGCGTATGCGCTCCTCGTCCCTGAGCTTGTCCTGATAGTAGGCATACTGCTGCTGAAGCCGGGCGATCTCGTCAGCCTGCTTGACAACGGGCTGACCGCACCTTATATTTACCACTCTATTATATAAAAATGTCTTATAAAAATCAATCCTGAACCATCTGCAGCTGCCCTCTCTTCAATCGAAATACCACGTCTGCCTGCCCCGCCAGTTTCCTTGCATGGGTCACAACAACCACACACTTGTTCATCCGGTGGGCACAGTCCTTCAGGATGGCGGTGATGTCGTCCGCGGTATCCTCGTCCAGATTTCCCGTGGGCTCGTCGGCAAGAATGACCTTTGCGTCCGAAGCCAGCGCCCGGGCAATGGCCACGCGCTGCTGCTGGCCGCCTGATAGTTTCAGCACATTCCGTCTGCTTTCTTCCTCCGTAAGCCCCACGCGCTCCAAAATGGGCAGCGGCGGCAGCTTTGAGGTCAAAGCCACATTTTCCCTTGGCGTTAAATAATCGATGAGATTATAGCTCTGGAAAATAAACGCGATGTTGTTCCTGCGGTGGGCGGAAAGTCCCATCTTCTCAATATTCTGTCCCTCATACAAAATCTGTCCCTCAGAGGGGCTGTCCAGGCCGCCCATCAGGGAAAGCAGCGTTGTTTTTCCACAGCCCGACGGCCCGAGGATCGCGTACATTTTTCCCTCTTCCACGGAAAAACTCACGTCCTTTAGTACCTTTTTAAATTCTTTTCTTCTAATGACTGTGGCAAGGATAACAAACAAAGAATATAGCAAATTTCCAATATACGGCTGGCTGTTCCATTTCGCTGCCAGATCAGCACTTATGCAGAAAGTTAAAATTGCGCATGCCAATATTATCCAATTTACAGGCTTTCTCCTCTTCACATAGAAATAACCCAATGGTATATAGAGCATTCCAACAGACAGCTTGATCAGAGGGTCCGGGATATTTGACAGACCAAAAGCTGTATTTAATTGACTCCCATGAAACAGCAAAGATAATAATACGATAACGCCGCCAAATATATAAAAGCCGCCAATAAAGGTAATAACCTTAGATTTTTTCATAAACCTCTAATCTCCTATTCCGTCGAAAATAAATAAAAGGAAAATGTCAATAGAAATGATACAAATATATCTCCTATATAGCCCCTGCAGAGAAGACCGCCGTAAACCTCACGCCGCTTTCCGTGTTCTCCATTTTGCAGGGGATTCCGTGATGATCGAGGATCGTCTTCGTGATATACAGCCCCGGCCCGCTGCCGCCGCTGTTGCGGTTGCGGGATTTGATGTGAGACGGCAGGATGAGATCGGAGTTCTGGCCGCCAGTCTGAACGAAATGTCAGAACGGTTAAGCGCCGCCCTGGACAGTCTGAAAACAGCCAACGGGCAGCTGCAGCAGGAGATCGAGAAGGAACGAATGCAGGAAAGACAGCGGATCGATTTCTTTACTTCCGTCTCCCATGAACTCAAGACCCCGATTGCCATCATCAAGGGCGAACTGGAGGGGATGCTTTACAAGGTCGGCCAGTATAAGGACAGAGATACGTATCTGCGCCATTGCCTGAAAACCGCGGGCGACATGGAGCATATCGTTAAGGAAATCCTGTGGGCGGCAAGGATGGGCGGAAGCGGTTTTCAGCTTGCGCGCTCCGACCTGAATCTTGGCCGGATGCTGCAGGAGGTCTGCCGGAAAAACAGCGGCAGGATGGAGGATCAGGAAATGAAGCTGCAAATGGATATACAGCCCGACTTTCATTATGAGGGGGACGGGCGGCTGATGGAGAAGGTATTTTCCAATGTCATCGGCAACGCGGCGGCTTATTCTCCCCTGGGCGCCGTGATCACCGTGTCCCTGCGGGAAGGAGTGCTTTCCGTGGAAAATTCAGGCGTTCATATCGCGGAGGAGGAGTTAAAGCAGATCTTCACGCCCTTTTACCGGGTAGATCATCGACGGGGAAGACGCGGAAGCGGTCCCGCCCTCCTCCATATTCGCGAAGTTCACCGAGAATACATGGTTATCATTTTCGTCACTGATTTTCACGGTGGTACTGTTCTTCATGGAAAATTCCAGGAGCCCGTCCGTGCTTGCCTCCCAGCCATCCCTCTCCAACCGCGCGGCCATACCGTAAAAGTCTGCCGTGACCTGATGCTCCAGCTTTGTCTGATAATTCTTCGGCAGAAATATCACTACCATGCTGTAAATGATGGCACAACAGCCGATGAGCAGTACCGTCATGCCGATAAAGGTTTTTGCCTGAATACTTTTCCTAATTTTCTTTCCCAATTTTATACCCCAGCCCCCGAATCGTTTCTATGTAATCCACGCCCATTCGATCCTGCGCGTGACCAGGGGCATGCTGAAGGGCTTGGTAATGTAATCGTCCGCCAGCGCGTCAAAGCCTTTCATCTGGCTGTCATCGTCATCCCGGGCAGTCAGCATGATGACGGGGACCCGGCTTTCTCTCCGAATCAGCTCGCAGACCGCGAAACCGCTGATCTTCGGCAGCATCAGGTCAAGGAGCACCAAATCGGGGCTGCACTGACGGAATTTCGCGATCCCCTCTAAGCCGTCATCCGCGCAGACCGTGGTATATCCCGCGTCCTCAAGAAACGCTTTGATGATGTTCTGGATCGCCGCTTCATCTTCCACAATCAGAATTGTTTTGGCCATTTCGACACCTCCGCCTTCAGGATAACACACAAAAGTGGAGTTTCGGTGAAGTTACGTAATCGAGATTAAAAGAGACTGCTGCAAATCCGCAACAGCCTCTCTGCCATAGTTTCTATGCATATTCAATCCCTATTCCATAATCCCTGTGACCTTCAGCACCTCCGCCGCCGTTTCCCCGGGACGATGGTAAGCTCCTTTCTCACTTTTACCGCACTGCCATGGCATACTTTTCAAAATACACTCTGGACTCCGCTTCCGTCAACCGGAATCTTCGCTGCAATTTTTCAATAATGCGCTCCTCTGGTATCTTTTCCTCCAGATTGTCAAGGATAAACGCCTCTATTCCCTGCTCCAGTCCTTGGTCCAT
>CALWDR010000044.1 GCA_944376745.1 uncultured Lachnospiraceae bacterium | reverse complement strand
ACGATAACAAATCAAATTGTCGTGGATTGGCGATTCTCTTAGCTTCTCTCATTCGTTTGAACGGAATCAAAGCACAGCATATTACTTGCTTGCCTTATGAAGATCCGTTTGAGGATTGCCATGTTGTAGTAGATTGTCTTTTGCCGTCTGGAAAGCGAATTATGCTTGACCCTACGTGGCGTTTGTATTTGAAAGATAAGGAAGGCAATTATGTTTCGCTTTCACATTTAAGAGAACTCTTGTTGGCTGATGAGCCGATATTTGAAAACCCCACAGCTGATTATAATGGAACCGGGTTAGATAAAGAATATTACAGAAATTATATGATTAAGAATACGTTCCGCTTTGCTCGCTGTACTCTTAACAAAGACGGAGTTGATGGGCGGACGGAAACGTCAAGATATATAGAACTGATTCCGCAGGGATATCCAACGGAAAACTTCTCCGAAAAGAAAAAAGCAGATTTTGTTTATAACGATATGGAGTTTTGGCAAATGTGAGAGTCACTTTAATACAGGAGGCCACGGAGGAATCGTTTTGGAAATTGGTATTGTACAATCCCTGTAAAATCCCAAGATTCCTGTTGCATTATGTGGGATTCTGTTGTATCATAGAACCAAAAGGAGTTGATTTTTGTGGAATTTCAGTTGCCGCCTTCCCAGGAAGGAAAAATGAGGATCGTCCAGGAGCTGGTGCCGGGCAAACAGGTGACCCTGGCCCACATCATTGCCAGCCCGGACCCAATCGTATATAAGAAGCTGGGCCTGGACCCCAGCATCGACTACAGCCGCGCGGCTATCGGAATCCTCAGCATGAGCCCGGCGGAGATCTCCGTCATCGCCGGGGATCTGGCCATCAAGAGCGCGGATATTGAGCTTGGCTTTATTGACCGGTTCAGCGGCACGCTGATCTTCACCGGGACGGTTTCCTCGGTGGAGGAGGCCATCGGGGCCATCAACACCTATCTCATCGAGAAGCTTGGCTTTACGGTATGCGAGATTACCAGGACCTAAGATCGGAAAGGATCTGTGGTTTCCGAACCGTCCGCAGAAGATCGGAACGGATCTGTGGTTGCCGAACCGTCCGCAGAAGAAATCAGGTGGGCTGTATCATGAAGAAAATCATGCTGGTGGGGCGCAGCGAGTGCGGCAAGACCACTCTGCGCCAGGCCCTTAAGGGGGACACCATTCACTATCACAAAACACAATATATCAACCATTTTGACGTGGTCATCGACACGCCGGGGGAGTACGCGGAGAACGGTCCCCTGGGAAGGGCGCTGGCCCTCTACTCTTACGAGGCGGATGTGGTGGCCCTTCTGATCAGCGCCACGGAGCCCTACTCCCTGTTTCCGCCCTGCTCCACGGCCATCTGCTGCCGTCCGGTGATCGGGGTGGTGACCCAGATCGACGAGCCGGAGGCCGATCCCAGACGGGCGGAGAACTGGCTGCGCCTGGCCGGGTGCAAGGAGGTGTTTCACGTCAGCGCCTATACCGGGGAGGGGATCTGGCAGCTTCTGGAATATCTGCGGGAGCCGGGGGATGTGCTGCCCTGGGACAGCGAGGCGGAGGCGGATAAGCCCCGGAAGGTGCTGTCCACGAAACGGGATTAAGAGAGGAGCGTGCCGCTCCATCGTCTGTTGGGAGGATGGAGCGGCACGCTCTTTGTGGTGGTGGGCTTGGCATTTCGTTCAGTGGGTTTTCCGGTTGATAAACTCCGTCTTATATTTGGAATACACGATCTTCTGACTGCGGTACAGCCCGTAGTAGCCCGACAGCATGTAGCTGATGGACACGGACAGGAGGAAATAGGGCATCCCCTCAAAGCCAAAGAGCTCAAAGCAGATGAGCAGGGAGGTGATGGGGCAGTTGGTGACTCCGCAGAATACGGCTCCCATGCCGATGGCGGCTGTGAGAGCCGGGGAGAGCCCAATGAGATTGCCCATCAGGCAGCCGAAGGCGGCCCCGATGAAGAAGGAGGGGACGATCTCCCCGCCCTTGAAGCCGGCCCCCAGGGTCACCGCGGTAAATAATATTTTCAGCAAAAACGCGTAAGGCACACATTCATTTTCAAAGCACCGGGCGATCACGGACATGCCTGCGCCGTTGTAGTCCTGATTTCCTACAAGGAGGGTCAGAAGGATCACGAAAACGCCGCCGGCGGCCACCCGCAGGTAGGGATTTTTGAAAAATTTCTGGTACAATCGTTCCGAGCTGTGGAGGGCAATGCAGAACAGCACGCTGACTCCGGCGCAGAGGATTGCCAGGAGGGCCGTCTGGGCCGCCGTTTGCACCGTGAAACCGGGAATCTGCGCTATCAGGAACTGCTCCGGCGCGATCCCAAGCCACAGGGCCACCCCGTGGGCCGTGAGGGAGGAGATGACGCAGGGCACCAGGGCGGAGTAGTGCATAATGCCCACGCTCACCACCTCCATGGAAAATATAGCCGCTGCCATGGGGGTTCCGAAGAGGGCGGAGAAGGCCGCGCTCATGCCGCACATGATCATGATGTGCTGGTCCTTCTCGTCGAACCGGAACTGGCGGCCCAGGGTGTTGCCGATGCTTCCGCCCAGCTGCAGGGCCGCCCCCTCCCGCCCGGCGGAGCCGCCGAAGAGGTGGGTCAGCACCGTGGCGATGAAGATGGAGGGGGCCATTTTTAAGGGGATCTGCTCCCCGGACTGAATGGCCGACAGCACCAGGTTGGTGCCGCTGTCCTTCTCGTTGTGAAGGATCCGGTAGGCGCCCACGATCAGAAGGCCGCCCAGAGGCAGGAGAAGCACCAGCCAGGGATGGGCCTCTCTGGTCTCGGTGGCGTATTTCATACAGTAGTAAAACAGGGAGCCCACAAGGCCCAGAAGTATCCCGGACAGCAGCGCGAACAGCGCCCATTTCAACAGCACCCCGATCCGGGAGAGGACGTGGAGCACACCCTTTTTCATTCCAAGGAAAAATTTTCGGAGTTCCCCTGTGGAAGATATCTTACGTTTCATAAATATCCCTCGATGTAAATAATTACCATTTCTGCTTTCCCGCTTGGTCCAGTTATTTAGCGAACGGCATACTAGTCCGCGCTGACCTCCACGCGGCTGTTGAATTTGTCTAAGAGCAGCGCCAGGACAATGCCCACCAGGAGACAGACGATATTGACCACCGCCTGGACCGGGGAGGCCGCAAAGCTTTTAAATGGGATGATCATCACAGTGGCGGCGATCACAATGCCCACAATGCCGTGGAAGGCGACGGAGTAGCGGTGGGTAAACAGTGCGTTGATGGCCTTCGCAAAAAGGATGACCGTCAGCAGCGCGCCGATCCCTCCGGGAATCAGAACGGAGAGATCAAAGTGCCCGATCCCGTCGATGAAGGGCGTGTACAGCCCCAAGGGCATCAGGAGCGTGGAGAAGCTCATGCCCGGGGCGATGACGCTTAGGGCAAGGCAGAAGCCGCAGAACACATACCAGAAGGTATTTGGGGTGATGGTGACGGAAGCCATATTTAAGCCGCCCAGCAGTAAGAAGGTCGCCGCCATGCACACCACAAGGGACACCCAGGAACCCCTGCTTCTTCCCTGTTCCCCCGCCTCCCGGAAGAGGGAGGGCAGCATCCCCGTGATCAGTCCGATAAACAGGCAGACCGAAGGATACTCATATTTCGTCAGGAAAAATGCCAGGAGATTGGCGATCCCGAGGAATCCGATGACCCCGCCGATAAAGACCGGGATCAGCTTGGGCACGTGGGTCTTAAAGTTGGCGAAGGGGTGGGAGATCAGTTCCATGATGGGCTTGTAGATGCCGAAAATTACGCCCAGCACTCCGCCGGAGATTCCGGGAAGCACCGCTCCCAGGCCGATCAGAGCTCCCTGAAAAATGCGGAAAAGAAACTGTAGTGGTTTGAAGCCGGTTTTGTGTTGTTCCATAACGTCCTCCTTTATGACGATGGCCGCCGCTTTGGGGAAACGGGCGGCACGATTCGCGTTGTTCGTTTTTAATAATGATGAGATTCGCATTTTATCTTACCATAGGAGGACCTGTCTTGACAAGGGAGGGAGAGGAAAAAACAGGATTTGTCGTAACTGTTACAAACCATATTTACTTTCCCGGCGAAATCTTATATACTTACCTTAGAGATGAAGCGGGAGGATGAGGAAGATGAGTACCTATCATGTAGCCATCTGTGAGGACGACCCCATCGTGCTTAAGGGGATCAGCCAGATGTGCCGGGAGATCCTTATGGAGGACGGCGTCCCCGGCGAGATTTGGGAATTTACTGCGGCGGATGGGCTTTTAAAGGAGATAGAGACCGGGAAGACGGCCTTCGATATGCTGCTTTTAGATATTGAGATGGAGGGCATGACGGGGATGGAGCTGGCGGAAAGGCTCCGCCGGGAAGAGAACTGGGTCAGCATTATTTTTATCACCGGAAATGAAAAATATCTGGCGGAGGGCTACGGCGTGCAGCCGATCCATTTCCTGTTAAAGCCCCCAAGCCGGGAAAAACTTGCCGCGGCTCTTCGGACAGACCGGAAGCGGAACCGCCGTCCCAAGACGGTGCTTCTCCAAAAAAGCAGCAGGATCCTGCGGCTGTCCCTGGAGGAGCTTGTCTATGTGGAGAGCGCCAATCATGAGGTATTGCTCCATCAGAAAAACGGGACCCAGGCGTTTCCCCTGTCCATGACGGAGATGATGAAGCTTCTGCCCGCGGGGCAGTTCTGCCGGTGTCACAACCGGTTTCTGGTCAATCTGGAGGAGGTAAAAGAATTTGAGCGCACCTACCTCTCCCTGTACGACGGCGCGGAGCTTCCCATCGGGCGGAAGTATTACAAGGAATTTCAGAGCGCCTTTGTGCAGTATTTGAATTACAGGCGGGGGTATTCGTAGGGGATTTACGCCTCCGGCAGCCGAAGGGCCGTCTGCACGATGAACAGCCCGTCCTCCGTGTAGTGCACGTCCAGGATGCTGTGGTATTTTCGGACGACGGCGGACATCTGGTCCAGGCCGTAGCCATGCCCCTCTCCGTCCTTTTTGGTGGACAGCAGTCTGCCCTTTCTGGTTTCCAGAATTTCGCCCTGAAAGGTATTTTCACAATAAATGGTCAGATAATTCTTCTCAATGCCGGAGCGGAAGGAGATCCTGCGCTTTTCCGGCGGCGTCACCTTCTCGCAGGCTTCCAGCGCGTTTTCCAGCATGTTCAGAAGCAGAGTACACAGATCTGACTCCGGGATGGGGAGCTTTGCCGGTAGGTGCAGCTCCGTCTCCAGCCGGATACCGGCCTTTATAGCCCGCTCGGACATTTCATTTAAAATGGCGTTGTAGGTGATGTTGGCGGAAAAATCCGTCCGCGTGTCGGCGCTGTCCTGCTTCAACTGATCGATCAGCGTCTTGATCCCCGAATAATCCCCCGCCTCATAGAGACAGTCCAGAGCGGTGAGCTGATGGTTCCACTCGTGGAGCAGGCTGTTTTTGGCGTCCAGCCGCTGTTCGATGGACTGATAATCCTTTAAGATCAGCTGGTTTTTTAAGGTCAGTTCCCGTGCCATGGCCGCCTGTTCGGAGAATGCCCGGGCGGCTCCGCAGGCGGACAGAAAGGCGCATACCAGGGTGAGCCACAGGGTGAACCAGTGGGCCGGTCCCTCATAAAATCCAAACTGGAATAAGGACGGTATGATGGAATTTAAGTAAGTGGCAAGATATCCGTCCCGAAGAAGGGAGAAGAGGTAGGCTATGAGCAGGGCCCCTGCGCTCCAGAGGGTGATGAGAAGCAGGTTTTTCCAGTAATTGCGCCGGCGGTTCAACAGGAGATAGACAAGGAGCGCCAGCGGGATCAGCAGGCTGAACCTGGGATTTCCCAGGAAAGAGGAAACTCTGTCCGGCAGAAAAAAGGCACCCTGTTCCAGGCTTATGGGATGCAGCGTAAGCCCCAGAGCGGCCAGCGCCAGCGGCAGCAGCGTAAGATCTGCCTTTCCGAAACGCAGGCTGACGAAAAAAAGGGCGATGATCAGCAGCAGGCCCAGAGCGGCGGCACCGGTGGGCAGCGCCGTGTGGTTGGCAAGGGCGGCGGACTGGGTGTCGTTCAAAGTATCGGGAAGGAAACGGAGCAGGGGCGGGAACAGGATGTTCTGCCCATCCAGGATCTCGCAGGTCATCACAAGGGTCCCGGAAGGATCTGGGGGCAGGGGAATCGTGGCCTGGGACATTCCCATGGAACCCTCCGGCGCAGCGGCGGAGGATTCCCACAGTACCTGACTGTTGAGGGACAGGGTGATGGCGGCCCCTGACGTCTCGAAGAGCAGGTATCCTGCCGGAAGTCCCTGGGGGAGTTCTCCGGTAAAACGGTAGATGCCGGAAAGCTCTGTCTGATCGCTGTAGGACGTCAGATCCAGCGGTTCTTCCTG
>CALWDR010000043.1 GCA_944376745.1 uncultured Lachnospiraceae bacterium | reverse complement strand
CGATACGGGAAGCGTCCACCTCCGTGTAAACAAGCTGCATGTTATTATTTCCGCTCTCATAAACGGCCTCGTAAGTGCCTCCCTTAAATTCGGGAATATCCAGCAAAATGCTCTCGTCTGTCATGCGTACCTCCTCCTTTGTGCTGGCCACCAGGGTTTTTGTGCCATCCTCTTCCTGTACTACGTATTCTTCCAGCATAGTCTCCCATTCACGGATTGCTTCCTGCAGCATGGAGTCTGTGTAACTGTTAATGATAATCTTGTTACCCACTACCTTGACGCCGCTCTGATTCTTATTCAGATTGCTCAAAGCTTCCTCCGACTCCGCAAACTGGGTATTTCCTACTACAATCTGGTATGCGTCCTCCTTATATCTGCTGTCTGTGTTTATCGTAAAGAAGACGCCGGTCAAAGTGCCTAAGGCGGTGCGAAGCTGGGAGGCCGCAGCGCTTTCCGCCGCGCTGGCGTTTCTGCCTACCACGATCTCGTAGTTGGACGCTCCGTTTTCCGCCAGATCCAATGTCCGGATGACACCGTCCACGGATTCTGCCCCCGCATAGGCCACCGCGCAGGGCTTAATGGCACGCTGCTGGGCTTTTGTCAGCCCGCTGTTTTCATCCAGATAGGCGGTTGACGCCACCTGGGAAACACTTCTGGCGTGTACGTAGCGGTCAAAGCCGCCATACACCGTCAATTTCTGATTATTGTTCAGGGTGACCGTCCCATAGCCGACGCCGCAGTATCGAATGTTATAATTCTCTTCATCGATGTCTTCGGTGGCGCCTGCGTAGAGATACACGTCCCCATAGGCATCGGATTCGATCCATTCGCCGTCAAATACCTGGGCTACGGCGCCATTTTCCAACTGGTCCAGATCCAGCATCTCGGTATATCCGAGATTTTCCCATTTCGTAGTGAGTGTGCCCACCTCGAAACTCTTGATGATCCCATTTTCAACGGCAGCCATCAGAGCATCATACTCCGCTGTGCTGACCTTCGTCATCCACCGCAGGGCTGCCGTTCCCGTGGTCCTTAAGGCCGCGCCGTCCAGGGTATCCAGCGTCAGTGTATAAATGTCAATGACCTTGGTGTCGGAGGTGATATTCACAATGGGATTCGTGGTAACTCTTCCGTCCACTACGGCAAAGAGGAATTCCCCGTCCACCAGGGTACTTAAATCCCATTCGCCCACCGTGAGCATCATATATTCCCCGTTGACCATTACTCTGACTTCCTCCACATAGGGCTCGTAATCCATGCCCAGCGGATACACCACAAGGTTGTCAATGGTCACGTCGTTGTTGCACTGAAGGATCAGCCGCACGTTGTCGTCCAGGCTGTTCTTATATTCCCCGGTAAACAGCGCAATGTCGTCCTCGCTCCAGGTACCCAGCCGCTTGTATTCTCCCTTCAGAGAAGTCTTGGCGTACAGGGCCAGGCCCTCCGTGGGGGATACCTCAAGCTTCATGTGGTAGGTGGTACCTATTTCCCCGCTCATATCCGCAGTAGGACCATAGGCGATGGGCTTCCAGTCGCTGGGATATCTGACCGCCGTACGGGATTCATCCTCCGCCCACATTCCGGCGATCCACACGTTGGTCTCGATTCCCGAGGGCACCTTCGCCGGATCATTGGAAGTGATAAGCCCCCTGCTGGCAAAGGTAAAGGCGCTCGTGGCTCCCGGATTGAAGGTGTAGTCACACTCGATCACCACGCCCTCCGAGGAAATATCCGGATGGCTGGCCAGCAGGAACTGGGTCCGGTTGTTCTTTGCAATTCCGTCCTCCGGGTCCTCATTGTCGTCTCCCACAAGCCGCAGGGCGCCGTTCTCAATACTCAGCGTGGCGTCTGTCAGAGCATGGCCCAGAAGATAATGGTCTTCTCCGAAAATGGCCTCCGCCAGTTCTTCCCCGGTCAGTCCGGCCAAATCTTCGTCATTGAAGTCGTTGTAGAAGTAAAATTCCACGTCCGATACTTCCATTTCCTCAGCTTCCGCCAGGGGAGTTACCTTCAGATTGTCAATAGTCACGTCCGTTTCGCACTGGAGGATCAGCCGCACATTGTCGTCCAGACAGTCGAAGGCGCTTCCTTTGAAGGTTGCAACATCATCATCCGTCCAGGTACCCAGGCGAACATAATCGGCGTCTCCCTCTCTCTTTGCGTACATGGTCAGGCCTTCCTCCGGGTCAACCTCAAGGCGCAGCTTGTAGTTCACGCCAATCTTGCCGCAGGTTTCCAGGTTATCGCTGTACGCCAGGGGCGACCAGTCCTTGCCCACCCCGTCCGTATCTCTCATGGCGGTACGGGACTTATCATTTGACCATATTCCCGCGATCCATACGTTGTTTTCGATATTCGTGGAGGAAACGGGCTTGCTGGCAAAGGTAAAGGCGCTTTTGGAACCGGAATTCAGCCTGTAATCACATTCGATCACCACGCCCTTTGACACCTGGTCGTTGCTGGCCAACAGGAACTGGGTCCGGTTGATCTTGGTCCTTCCGTCCGTGGGCTCCACGTTGTTGTCCCCGATCAGCCGCAGGGCTCCGTTCTCAATTCTCAAGGTAGCGTCCGTCTGGGCCTGTCCCAGCAGGTAATTTCCCTCTCCGAAAATTGCCACCGCCAGATCCGCGCCTGTCAGTCCGGCCAGGGAGGCGCTGTTAAAGTCGTTGTCGAAGAAATCCACCTCCGTGGAGTGGTTCAGCACCTCCGGCGCCGCCTCACTTATGGGATATACATTCAGATTATCAATGGTCACGTCACTATTGCACTGCAAAATCAGTCTTACATTGTCATCCAGGCACTCCGCAAATAAGCCGCTGCCTGCCTCATTCATCATCTCCGTTGTCAGATTCGCCAGCAGCGCGTAGGAATCGGAACCGCTCCGTTTGGCATACAGCTTGATTCCATCCGTAGGGGATACCACCAGCCGCAATTTGTACGGGGTGCCCACAGAACTGTAGGTGGCATTGATACTGTCCACAATTCCCGGATTCGTCCAGGAATTTTCGTTGGCTCTACACCTTAAGGAAGCCCGGTATCCGGCGTTGGTCCAGATACCCGAAATCCACACGTCGTTGCCGTCGATGGAGCCCGAAGATACAATGGGCTTGCTGGCAAAGGTAAAGGCACTCTGACTCTGGGAACCGGCGTTTATGATGTAGTCACATTCAATGACCACTCCATCCGACACCTGGCCGTTGCTGGCCAGCAGGAACTGGGTCCGGTTCACCCTGGTCCTTCCGTCCGTGGGGTCCACATTGTTGTCCCCAATCAGCCGCAGCGCGCCGTTCTCAATCCTTAAGGTAGCGTTGGTCTCGGCCTGCCCCAGCAGGTAATTTCCCTCTCCGAACAGGGCCGCCGCCAATGCCTCATCCGTCAGATTGGCAATGGAAGCGTCGTTAAAGTCACTGCTGAAAAATCCTACCTCTGTGGAGGGCGATACTACATCTTCAGACGCCTCCGACAGGGGATACACTTTGAGATTGTCAAGGGTCACATCACAGTTGCACTGGAGGATCAGTCTTACATTGTCGTCCAGGCACTCTGCGTATAAGCTGCTGCCTGCCGCATTCATCGTCTCCGTTGTCAGATCCGCCAGCAGCGCGTAGGAACTTGAGGTGCTCCGCTTGGCGTACAGCTTGATGCCATCCGTGGGAGATACCACGATTCTTAAGTTGTAAGCAGTCCCGGTGGAACTGTAGGTGATATCCGAACTGTCCACAATGCCCGGATTCGTCCAGGAATTCTCATTGGCCGTACATCTTAAGGAAGCCCGGTATCCGGCATTGGTCCAGATTCCGGAAATCCACACATTGCCCGAATCAATGGACTTAAAGGTCTCATCTATGGGCTTGCTGGCGAAGGTAAAGGCGCTCTGAGAGCCGGAGTTCAAGATGTAATCACATTCGATGACCACACCGTCCGACACCTGGTCGTTGCTGGCTAACAGGAACTGGGTCCGGTTCACCTTGGTCCTTCCGTCCGTGGGCTCCACGTTGTTGTCTCCGATCAACCGCAGCGCGCCGTTCTCGATTCTGAGGGTCGCGTTGGTCTGGGCCTGTCCCAGCAGGTAATTGCCCTCTCCGAACAGGGCCGCCGCCAACTCCTCATCAGTCAGATTGGCCAGAGCAGGATCGTTGAAGTCACTGCTGAAAAATCCTACCTCTGTGGAGGGCGTATCCTCCCCCGGCTCCTGTTCCTCGGCAGAATACACCTTGAGATTGTCAAGGAGCACATCGCAGTTGCACTGAACGATCAATCTGATGTTATCATCCAGACACTCCGCATATAAGCCGCTGCCCGCCGCATTCATCATGTCCGTTGTCAGATCTGCCAGCAGGGCGTAGGAGCTTGAGGTACTCCGCTTGGCATATAACTTGATCCCATCCGTGGGGGATACCACGATTCTCAGGTTATAGGCGGTACCGATGGAGCTATAGGTTGTATCCGCAGTGTTCGCGATGCCCGGATTCGTCCAGGAATTCTCCGTGGCCGTGCACCTTAAGGAAGTGCGGTATCCGGCGTTGGTCCAGATTCCGGAAATCCATACATTGCCCGACTCAATGGACTTAAAAGTCTCATCTATGGGCTTGCTGGCGAAGGTAAAGGCATTGGAGCTGCCCTCCTTAAGCGTATAATCCACTTCGATCACTGCGCCTTTGTCCGAAATATCCTCGTGCCTTGCCAGTAAGATCTGGGTTCGGTTGTTCTTCGTCTCCCCGTCCGTGGGCGTCCCGTTATCGTCGCCGATAATCCGCAGCGCCCCGTTCTCTATCTTCATGGTGGCATCGGTAGCCGCATGTCCCAGGATATAGTTTCCTTCCCCGAAGATCGCCTCCGCCAGGGCTTCGCCTTCCAGATTGCTGAGACTTGCATCGTTGAAGTCATTGTCAAACCAGAAGCTCTCTTCCGGCTCCTCTGGACCGGGCTCTTCCGGGTCCGGTTCTTCCGGGTCCGGTTCTTCCGTCTCCGGATTAAGCAGGCTCACCTTCAGGTTGTCCAGGGTCACGTCGCACTGGCACTGCACGATCAGACGCACGTTGTCATCCAGACAGTCCGCCAGCGATACTCCGGCTGCTTCTATGGTCTCTATACTCAGAGCCTGAAGTACCGTATAGGCGCTGTCGCCATCCTTCCTGGCACTGAGGGTGATCCCTCTGGTGGGTGATACCTCCAGCTTCAGATTGTAAGCAGTTCCCAGGGTGCTGTAGGTTCTGTCACTGCTGTTTACCAGTCCCGGATTCTCCCAGGAGTTGTTGTTGGCCGTACACCTTAAGGATGTCCGATATCCGGCTCCCGACCAGATTCCCGAAAGCCATACGTCTCCCGACTCAATGGATTTCAAGGTCTCATCTATGGGCTTGCTGGCGAAGGTAAAGGCGTTCTTGCTTCCCGCATTCAGGATATAGTCAGCCTCGATCACAACGCCCTGCTCCGAGATCCTCTCGTCATTTGCCAGCAGGATCTGGGTGCGGTTGTTCTTTGTCGTCCCGTCGCCAGGGTCCACGTTATCATCGCCGATGATCCTTAAGCCCCCGTCCTCGATCCGCAGGGACGCGTCGGTTTTCGCATGTCCGGGAAGATAATTGCCTTCCCCGAAGACCGCTTCCGCCAGCTCCTCATTTTCCAGAGCCGCAAGGCTCTCAGCCTCAAAGTCGTTGTAATACAACGCGTTTTCCTCCGGCTCCATCAGCCGTACCTTCAGGCTGTCAATGGTCACGTCGCACAGGCACTGGACCACCATCCGCACGTTCCCGTCCAGGCAATCCGCAAGGGACGCGTCCGCCGCTTCCATCTCCGCCACGCTCAGCGTCTGGAGAACCGTATAATCGGCGTCGGTGGCCTTCCTGACGCTTAAGGTCATGCCCTTTACCGGGGACACCTCCAGCCTGAGGCTGTACTCCGTTCCCGGAACGCTGTAGGCCGTGTCGCTGGTATTTGCATATCCCGGATTCTCCCAGGAATTGTTGCTCCGCAAGGCGGTCCGGTACCCGTTTGCCCAGATCCCGGATATCCAGATATCCCCGGAGTCAATCGACTTCAGCGTCTCGTCAATGGGCTTGCTCTGGAAGGTAAAGGCGTTCTGGCTGCCCTCGTTAAATGTATAGTCAGCCTCGATCACAACGCCCTGTTCCGAAATCGCTTCATTGCTGGCCAGCAGGATCTGGGTGCGGTTGTTCTTCGTCTTCCATCACCGGGCGCCTGATTGTTGTCGCCGATGATCCGCAGGCCTCCGTCCTCGATCCGCAGGGACGCGTCCCTGTCCGCATGTCCGAGGATGTAATTTCCCTCCCCGAAAATAGCTTCCGCCAGCTCCTCGTCCTCAAGACCGGCAAGGCTGCTGAGATTCCTGTCCTCAAAATCGCTGAAGAACAGGACTTCTCCGGCGCCGTCCCCGGTACTGCCGTCGGTGGCATAGGAGACCGTCATGGACGGCAGCAGCATGGCGCAGATCAAGACCAGCGTCAGGATTCTCTCAAAGATTCTCTTCATTCCTTTCCCTCCTTAAATGTATTTTCAGCAAAATCCTTTGGTCCTCAGATAATCATAACTCATCTTCAGTGACTCGAAGGGATCCCGCTGACAGACATCCTGCTCCACCAGCGCCCATTTCGTGCCTGCTTCCCCGCAGGCTTTGATGATCTCATCCCAGTCAAAATTACCTTCCCCGATTTCCGCCATTTCAAACTTATTGTCTATGTTCATCTTTAAGTCTTTGAAATGGATGGCCATTGCCCGCTCTCCCAGCTTCCTGATGTAGCCTGCCGGATTCATTCCGCCTACCTGGAGCCAGTAGGTATCTACGATGAATTTTACATTTTCCGGATCTGTCTCTTCGATGATCCGGTCCATGATGAACGTTCCATCCTGTTTTGCAAATTCAAAGGCATGATTGTGATATCCCAGATACAGTCCTGCCTGGCGAAGCTTCTCCGAAGCCTGATTGATTCCCGCAATAAACTTGCTGACGCTTTCGCTGCTTTCTCTGTAATTTTTCTCCATATAGCTGATACCACAAAACTGACAGCCCAGAAGCTTGTTGTACTCGATGATTTCTTCCGGATTTTTCAGGAAATCCTCATAATCCCTGTGGGTAACCACAACCTCCAGGCCGTATTTATCGAGAAGAGGCTTCATGTCCGCTGCGGCCAGAGGCGTGCCGGAAATCTGCACGATCTGATATCCGATCTCCTTTATCTTTCTTAAACTCTCATCGAAATCCTCCAGCGTCTGGATGGATTTACAGACGGTATATAACTGCGCGCCTATTCGCTTGTCCATGATTTACCCCCTCGAATTTCTGATTTTTTCCTGCAGGAGTTCATAAAATCTGTCATCCGGGAAATTTTTTACATCCACGGTCTCTCCTGTCCAGGCGCTCAGATGAATGGAGTTGGAAATGGTAAGCCCCAAAACTCCCTCTTCTCCCTTTGCCAGAAGCTCCGTTCCCTTCAGCAGCGCGTCGGTGAAATTCTGAAGTATGCCCACATGCTGGGGTCCGCCGGAAAAATCAGCCGGTATGTTGCACTCCCAGCACTCCGGTACCCCAAAGGGCTGTGTGTTGGTCTTGTTGAACTCCCGTTCCGAGACCACATTCCGATGGAAGATCAGCTTATTGTTCTCGATCACCACTTTCCCCATATCGCAGGCAACCTCCAGCCGGTTGGTGCCGGGCGCTTCACCTGTTGAGGTGATATACTCTCCGGTGGTTCCGTTATCATATTCAAAATACGCCATCACATCATCTTCTACTTCGATGTCGTAATACTTTCCGAAGCTTGCTCTCGCATAGATTCTGTCCGGCATACCGAACATCCACTGCCACAGATCCAACTGGTGGGGATTCTGATTGATCAGGGCACCGCCACCTTCGTCCTTCCATGTGGAACGCCAGGCACTGCTGTCGTGATACGCCTGGGGCCTGTACCAGTCGGTGATGATCCAGGTGATTCTCTTGATATGTCCCAGGTCTCCCCGCCGTATCATTTCCCGCAGCTTCTGATAGACCGGGTTGGTTCTCTGATTGTACATGATACCGAACAACTTACCCGATTTTGCCGCCGCCTCGTTCATCTCTTTTACCTGTTTTGTATATACACCCGCCGGTTTTTCGATAATGACATTGAGACCATGGGCGAAAGCCTTAATAGCCAGGGGCGGATGTCCATAATGGGGTACCGCGATGAGAACGGTATCGCACAGCCTGCTCTCATACAGTTCCTCCGCATTGTCAAACACCGCGATTTCCGGATAGGCTTTCTTTGCCGCCTCTCTTCTTTCCTCTGAAATATCACAGATAGCGGTAACCTCCATATTCTTCACCATACCGGCCTTCAGTTTTCTGACATGCCCGCTACCCATAATACCATAGCCAACAATACCAATTTTTACTTTATTCATAGTAGTTTCCTCCTAATACTTCGGAATTGTCCGCGTTACCCATAAGTATAAAAACCATTTCCCACGATCTGCTGGGATTCGGAGTAGATGATAAAGGCCGCTTCATCCATCTTAAGCACTTTCCTCTGAAATTCGGGAAGCTCGCTTTCCTTCAACGCGCATATCATCATCTGCTTGGGACTATGGCTGTAAACTCCGGTGACATCCACCAGGGTAACGCCCCGGGGAGAGGTATGGATCAAAACATCTGATATCTCCGCCCCCTTGTCGGTGATCACAAAGGCAAGCTTTGAGATATTCAGGGTCTTCATCAGATAATCGATGGCTGTCGTTGATATAAACAGCGCAATCGCTCCATACAGCACCGCCTCGGTGGTCAGGAAGGTGGCAAAGGACAGCGCTATGACAAACAGGTCCACGCCCAGCAGAATTTTCCCAATCTTCCAGTGGGGAAATTTATGCTGTATCAGCCTGCCCAGGATGTCGGTCCCTCCGGTGGTGCTTCCCTGGGACAGCACGATTCCGATTCCAAAGCCGTACAATACCGCTCCGAATACGGCTGCCAGTATCATATTGTCTGTCACAGGCGGTACATAGGAAAATACTTCTATCACCGCCGATAAGATTCCTATGCTGATCAGCGTCTTTACCACGAATCTCCACCCGAAGCAGAACAGGCTTATCAGCAGCAATACCGCGTTGATCAGCGCATTCCCCAGGGACGGCTTCAGTCCTGTGGTATAGTACAGAACCGTCGAAAGCCCGGAGGACCCGCCATTCACGATTTTATTTGGCACAAAAAACACGCTGATGGCGAATCCGGTCAATATAATTCCAAATAGTATCAATACACTTGACTTTATTTTTTCTCTTACTGTAGTTTTCATACTTCACCATGGATGACAGCTATCACCCGTCACCCCATTATTTTACAGGGTACTGAATCCGCACCATCTTGTTGCTTGCAGCCGATTCCGCTGCCGCCACACATACGGCCACGGTGCACTCTCCGTCGTAGGAAGTGGTGGGCACAGGCTCGTCCTTCAAAATGCACTGGGCGAAGCTTTCCAGTTCGCCATAGGTGTTGTGGTTATCCACTTCCACCGGCAGCTTAATGGGGATGGTGTAATCCCGTTTTCCCGCAAACAGGCTGTCCTCATCCTTCAGCCCCGTTTTGTAGACAGAAATGTGGGTGCTCTTATTGTCGCAGATGATGGTACCCTTGGTGCCGTAGAACACAGACCGCATGGTATAGTCCCGCTTGCAGCCGATGGACACAAACACCTTGCCCAGCACGTCGTTGGGGAACCGCAGAATGGAAATGGTGCAGTCGTTCACGGGCCAGTCGGTGAGACATTTGTGGTTGGAGTAGGCTGTGATCTCATAGGGATCTCCGGCAATCCAGCGCAGCAGATCCACCGCATGGCAGCCGCCGCCGATGTAGGGCTCCCGGCGCGGATCCACCCGCCAGTCGTCGGCGCCCCGGGCAACGGAGTAATCGTGGGCATATTCGCTCTCCACAAAGTACAGTTCTCCGATCTCACCCTGTTCGATCAGCTTTTTCGTAAGGATAAAGGCCGGCGTATAGCGGCAGATCTGCCCGATCATCAGCCGGTGGCCGTATTTCTTCTCGGCCTCCCGCATTTTCTCACATTCCTCCAGGGTCAGCGCCATGGGCTTCTCGCAAAGGACGTCTTTGCCTGCCTTCAGCGCTTCCTCGGTCATCTCCATATGCAGGCCGTCGGGGATACAGAGCACCACCGCCTCCACCTCGGGATTCTTGATCAGTTCATGCCAATCGGTATAGAGGTTTGGGCAGTCAACCTTCTCCTTTACAATCTCCAGACGGGCAGGGTTCTTGTCACAGACCGCAACCAACTCCATTTCCGGGTGACGGGCAATGGCCTGGATGTGCAAAAGCCCCATAGCGCTGGCGCCTACCGCGCCGAATTTTACTTTCCTTTTCATCTCTTTTGTTCCTCCTATTGATTTAATATCCGACTTTTTCCCAGCACTCAAAGGGCGCCGCGATCTCTTCGCTCACATAGACCTGGGTTTTCATCAGCTGCAGCATGGAGCTTGGAATGGCAGGCGTCACCGGTCCGTGAAGCACCAGACGGGACGTCATTCTCTGCCAGGACGAAAAAGTATTATTTGTCAGAAGCGCATGTACTTCAATTCTCTCTCTTGCGTTCTTCACGTCAACGGGGCCAATGGTGGCAGCCTTGGGCGGCACGCTGGCGATATAACCGGACTGTCCGAATACCCCGTGCAAAGAGTTCTGGGCCACGGTAAGGGGGTGCAGGGTTACAATACGCGCCTCCATATTCAGCCACTCGTCAATGTTGTCCGTCATAAACTCGTCCACCGGGTCGATAAATGCCATATGGCCTGTCCAGCCCGGAGAGGAAGAACAGATATCTGCTCCGCCCTCGCCAATCTCGGTAATCAGCTTGGAATAATGGCTGATATTTTCATTGGTGGGATAATGGACATTTTCCAGTGGCATCCGTAGCTTCGGATCTATCTGATAGACAAAATATTTCAGCATGGAATGGGCAAATCCGGCCTCATAGGTCTCGGGAGCGATATTTCCCATATCGTCCGCCCACTCGTCCATGGCGAAGATATGCAGCTTGCTGCAGTCCACCTGGAAATAATTGATCAGCTGTGCCAGCGGGATATAGGTCTCCGGCTCCGGATTTCCCAGGATCATGGTATATTTCTTACCGGCCTCGGAAGCGGCTTTCAGCCTTGAAAACAGTGTGGCGATCAGCACCGGATGGGGGTTCATCATGACCTTGATATGAAAATCCGGGTTCTCGTGTTTCTCCAGATCTGTCCCACTGATCTTGCGCAGGCGTTCGCACACCTCCCGGTCCTTGAAGGGCACGTAATCTCCGCACTTGAATTCAAATTTTGTGGGCGGGTCAAAAATAATGTCTTTCATTGTTGTACTTCCCCTTTCATAATGACTTTTTTGACATTCATATTATAATCAACCAGTACCAGGTCCGCTCTCTTTCCCACGGCAATCTCGCCGCGGTCCACAAAGCCCACTGCTCTGGACGGGTTGTAGGACGCGTATTGGAACACATCCACAACGGAAGCGCCGGTATGCTTCATCATATTCCGGCAGGCCACATCCAAGGTCATCTTGGAACCGGCGATCTCGCCGCTGTGGTCGAAATTGATATCCGAAACCCCTTCATACCCCGGCGGAATGGGCCCGTCGCAGGCATAGGCGTCAGAAATCAGGATGATCCGGTCATCCCCCTTGATCCTCCGCACCAGACGCAGCATGTAGGGATCCACATGAATGCCCCGGCTGTCACAGATCAGTTCCGCGTAAATCTCCCGGTTATAATTGACCGCCTCGTCCACACAGACTCCCCGGCACTCCGGGTACTTGGCAAGGTCGCCGGTGGCGTTGGTGTGATGTGTGCCGATACGCAGCCCATAGGGCATCAGCGCCTCGATCTGCAAAGGGGACGCCTCGCTGTGGGCCACTGCAAATACGGCTGCCGGGTTCTTCTTCTTCACATCCAGGACAAAGTCCAGAATGTGCTCCCGCTCCGGCGCCAGGGCCCACACCCTGGCAATATCCCAGGCTTCCTCGATAATGGAACCGTAATCCTTCCGGTCGATAGGTCCCCGCCAGGGATTTCTCTCCTTGTCGCAGCCGAATTTGGGATTCAGATAGGGGCCTTCCATATATAGTCCTCCGATATTGGAGCCTTCCCCATTTTCCATGGCCTGCCGGATCACCCGGATGGCCTTTTTATATTTTTCCGCGTTCATACTGAAATACAGCGCCGGCAGGACTGTGGTAGTCCCGTGTTTTAAATGATATCGGGAAGCGGCTGCCGGGTCCTCATGGAAAAATACTTTCCCGTCAGAATGGGTATGGATGTCCACGAATCCCGGCCCCACAAAAAGGCCTTCCGCATCTATCACTTCACTGTCCTTGGGAATCTCCACCTCACTCTTCTCCCCATAGGCGCTGATCCTGTCCTTCTCCATCAGCAATACCCCATCGGGTATCAAATAGTCGCGCATAACCAGTACTGCGTTCTTAATCGCAATCATACTCTCTCCTCATTTTCCTGCTTTATAATCTTCTCAAAATAATCCATGACATGATTCCAGTCGTAGGCGGTAATGGAATGGTCCCCCCGTTTCATATGGTAGGCAATGTGCCCTTCCTGGATGGGCTCCTCCAGCGGCGGCTCCTCCGACGGAGCCTCAAAGCCCTTCAGACCATATAACTCAAAGGCTTCACTTGCCAGCCGGCAGCTTAAGTATTCCGCCCTGGGATCCGCCCAGGTATCGATCTGAGAGCTTGTCACATACACATAACGGGGCGCTACCAGTGCCAGAAGCATATGCTGATCTACCGGAAGCATTTCCTCATATTCATTGAAATCCTTGAAATTCTCGCAAAACCAGTCGGAAATGTTGATTTCCCTGGCATGCTCGCCTTCTTTTCCACGCAGAACAGCCGCGCCCATGCAGCCCGAATTGTTGGGAACGGCCAGCTTGAACCGCTGGTCGGTGGCCGCCGCCCAGAGCGCCGTCTTCCCGCTTCTGGAATGGCCGATCACTGCCACATTTTTGTCATCGATCTCCTCGTCCGTCTCCAGATAATCCAGCACCCGGCTGGTTCCCCAGGCCCAGGCCGAAATGGTGGCCCAGGAATTCTTCTGCCGGCCCTTGGGCGTTTTCACGGCGGCCAGTACGCCGTGCTGATAGTGCTCGTGAGCCATCCAGTCCCGGTACAGGTCCCGGGTGGGCATCACCGCCACGGCAAAGCCCCGCTCCGTGATATCCTTTATGGGCATCAGACTGTCCTCGAAGATCAGATTTCCTTCTTTATTAAAATAGGAATGATTTTCCATATTTTCATGGAGCACCAGCACAAAGGCCGGGAGCGCTTTTGTCTGCTCCAGCGGCAGATACAGGGTAAAGGGAAACTGAAAGCTATCGAAGCTTGCCCGTATCTCTCTGCGGCGCATACAGCGGAAGATGTCCTCGTGTTTTATCTCAAACCGCAGATTCTCCGGCCTCTCAATATCCCGGACGCCGTACACGTACTCCTCAAATAAGTTGAGGATCTCTCTGCGGCGGAATTTCTCCCATTTTTCTACCGTATCAATTTTTTCACCGCTTAAGGAAGTAAGCAGTTCCGGTATCTTGCTCATAAGGCACGCTCCTTCATAGGTAATTTTTCCCATTTATTTGTTCTAAGTAAAATAATTGTAAAGTTTCGCGCTTGTTTGTTCGTTCAATTATTTCTTTTATGTAAATAATTGTATCACTTTCTTCTCCAAAAGCAATAGCTTTCCCTTGTATTTTTTATTTTTGTTAATTTTAGACAAGTTTTAAACTTAAATTTGTGCAGTTTTTGCCTGCTCCGGCGTTATTTTTTGCGAAATTGAAATTAACCCGATTGCCATTCTCGAAATACTGTGTTATAGTAATGAAAACAAAAATTATTCACAATTGTAATGGGGGATTTTTATGCGAAACGACTATAACGATATGGTCAGCAATTACAACGAACACAAGCGCTATCTGATCTTGAATATCGTAAATCATCTGGGCGCCGTGAGCCGTACCCGGCTGGCGGTCCTGACCGGCTATCAGCCCGCCAACATCACAGCCCTCACCAAGCAGCTCATCGACGAGCATATCTTGGTGGAAACCGGCTCCTATTCCGCGGGGCCCGGCCGAAAGCGCACCCTGCTGGAGATCAACAAGAACCGGCTCTGCGCCATCAGCATTTCCTTTTCCGTCTCCGCCATCACCTTTATCGTGGCGCAATTTGACGGTACGATCTTAAACGAGATCAACATTGATTTTCCAAAGAAGCTGTCAGAACCGGATTTTTTGTTCCACATCATCACGCACATCCGGCAGCTTCTGAATGCCTATCAGGAGAAAACCATCCTCGGCATCGGCATCTGCACACCTTCCAACGACCCCGCCAGCTATCCCATCGCCAGGTTCCATCCGTCCTATCCGCGTCTGGTGGACTGGATCCACAAGGTCCTGCTGCCGGAATTGCGGAAAACCTTCGACATCCCGGCCAGCGTATTTTATGACGTCACTCTGGCCATCACAGCCGCCCAGAACTTCGGCGCTGCCAGGGGCGTCAACGATTTCATCTGCGTGGAGCTCTCCAACGGCATCGGCTGCTCCATCTGCTGCAACGGCAAAGCCGTCACCGGCGCCAACAGCCTTGCCGGTGAGCTTGGACACACCGTGGTGGGAGCCGGCGGCACGGTGATCGGGGCCGGCGGCACGGTCCTGGGTGGCGGCGGCACCGCCCATAAGCTGTGCTACTGCGGAAAGCCCGACTGCATCGAATGCTACTCCTCCTTCCCGGAGCTGGTGAAATGTATCCGGGGCGCTTTAAAGCACAACGTCCTCTCCAAATTAGCGATAGAGCCGGGTTCTCCCATCACCACCCGGGACATCCGTCTCGCCCTGGAGGCCGGCGACCAGATGTGCCGCTACTATGTACGGCAGTTTGCCAACTCCCTGGGAATCGCCATCGCCAACGCCGTCATGCTGCTGAATCCCAAGCTCATCGTACTATACGGCCATATGCTGGAGCTGGGAGATTATTTCCTCGATACGCTGAAAACCGCGGTACATGAAAATACCTCCCTGGAGATGGAGGTCAACATCACCGCCTCTCCCGAGCTGGAGAAGCTGCTGCCGCTGGGGGCGGCAGCGGAAATCTTTTCCTTATATTTAAAGCGGGATAACTACAGCTGGGTCTATCAGCTGCCCATTATGACGGACGAGACCGGGGGGATGGGGTAACTTCCAGCTTCTCCAGATAACGCTCCAGGGTCAGAAACACCCCCTGCCTGCGCAGATACTCCCGGTCCTTTTCTTTGTAAACAGAAACGGAGATATGCCCGTACTTACTTTTCTCGCAGATATTCTTCCGCCTGCTTAAGGATCTCAGGGCGGATACCGAAAGGCATTCCTCCGCATCATACAGCACGGCTATCTCCAGATTCTCCGCCAGTACCATGGCCTCGTCCATCACGGCCGAGCTTCCGCAAAGCTCCCCGTCAAAATCAACGTCGATCTCCCAGCGGATATCCTCCATCAAGGCCGCGGCCCGCTCCGGCTTTCCCGCATATTTCTCCAAAAAGGCCTGAATTTTCGGCACCACATAGCCCTGCCGGAACCCTTCCTCGTCTATCTCATTCATGATCCGCTGGATTTTCCGTATCCATTCTGAATTTTTCGGATTCACGAAATCGGAAACATACAGATCCCGATCCCCTTTCCGGTTTTTGACCAGACAGGTGCCCCAGCCCAGATCCAAAATGCTGTCCCAGTCAACGTCTCCATCGCCCTTCAGTCCCCAGCACAGGTAAAAAAGCAGGAAATTCTCCTGTTTCGGGACAACCCATTTTCCCTGCCGATCCAGAAGATACGCAAACAAGATCTGCTCCAATTCCGGGTCCTTTTCCACATAATTCTGACGTAACAGTTCAGACAGCTAGGCAATAAAAAGACAGACCGTGCAAATTTATTTGCTAAGGGCGGTCTTTTTATTGCCGTAGATTGGCTAAACGCCAATCAGCCACAGACAGGAGCTGCGCAGCAGCG
>CALWDR010000042.1 GCA_944376745.1 uncultured Lachnospiraceae bacterium | reverse complement strand
CGTCTTCAGCCACCGTGGCAACCCCTTCCTCTGCGCTAATCCAGGAAAGCTCCGGCTTAAGGCTCCTGCTGCTGCGATCCGGTATCACATCAAGCTTCAGCGTATTTCCCACATTCAGCGCTACATCCCGCTCATTCAGACTGAATTTGTATATTTCTTTTCTGCCTCCAGCAGCGTTTCTTGCCAGTGCAAACCACAGCCCGAACGCCAGCGCCAGAATCAATAGCAGTACACCCGTGCCAGCCAGAATCAGCTTTTTCTTGTTCTTCAAACGATTTTCCACTTTTTTTCCTCCTTCCTTGATTTGTATATTTATAATTGCCTCTGTGCAAATCGTTTATCTGCAATATCGTTATACTTCCGGATCAATTCCGTCTCCTTCGGATCATAAGGACGAAGGTTTGGACGATACAAGTCATGCTGCCATTTTGTAAAAGCATAATCCACATGCAGATTGGGATCATAGTACTGTTTCCAGAAGTCTTCCCACGGCTCGTTGGTCTGAGTCTTCCCCACAACAAAGCCCCAGCAATAATTGGCAACCTTCGTCATATAGAACAGCGGATAGACATTATGTACCTCGTTGTGATTGATGCGGTGCAGCCATTCCGTGCAGAACAAGGGACGGTGATGGATGCGCAGCTGATCTACCTCCCGGCAGAGATTTACAAAAGAAGAATAGCAGTGAAAGCTGATCACATCCGAATGATCCAACGCAATCTGTTCCTCCTTCGTCCCCGGAGCGTCATCCTCTCCCACACCTCTCCATATATCTGCTGTCACAGGCTGGCTTGGATCACAGGAGCGCACCACGTCGAACAGCTTCTCCAATATAGGAACACACGCCTCATGAAGCGCTGCCCCCGGCTCGTTATAAATGTTCCAGCACAGCACTCTGCTGTCATTGGCATACTTCGTTACGATGTCCTCAATCATCTGCCAGAACTTCGGCGCTAGAAATGGAGATTGTGCATAATGCCATCTTGGCAGAGCCTCTTCCTCCGGTTCTAACGGAAAACGCCCCTGATGATACCCCAGCGCGTACTTCTGCTCGCCGATGGAAATGGGCTTAAAATCCTGGAAGGATCCACGCGGAAGATCTTCCTCATGGGTAAGACAAATCATAACATAGAGATGATGTTCTGCGCACGTGGTAATATATTCCTCCAGCATATTCATAAAAAACTCCGGTTCATTCAGCCATGCTTCAAATATGATCCATAGCCGCACCGTGTTAAACCCAAGTTCTTCGCACAATGCAAGCTCCCGTCTCGCCGTTACAAGCTTCTCTTCTGCCCGGTAGCTCTGCCACATATCAAAACGGTTGGCGCAATCGCTCCCGATAAAATTACACCCGCGCAGCCACGGCAATTTTGCATACCATTCGTTGACCTGTTCTACAGGCCATTGTGTTTTCATATCAATCCTCATTCCTTTCCAGTGTCTTAGCTTTACATAAATTATATAATCTTTCTTACCTGTGAAAAACGGAATTTTTTACGAAAAAGGTGGAAAATCGTCCTTGTTCTCAACGGTATCCCCCCAAAAAAAGCACAAAAAAAGAACCTGCCGCTATCAAAGCTGACAAATTCTTTTTTTCTGTCCTTTATCCTATATCATAATTTCCAGTCAAAAAGCATCCGGGGCATCCCTCTCTTCGTCATTCCTTATACTCTCTGGTACTATCCCGCTTCGGATACTTTCGGAACTGGCTGGGTGTCATTCCGTATTCTTTTTTGAAGCACTTCGAAAAATATTTTTCATCCTCAAAAGACAGGTAATGAGCAATCTCTGCGATGGACTCATCCGTCTGGCGAATCAGCTGTTTCGCGTAATCCAGCTTGATGGTCATATAGTATTTCATCACAGAAATGCCATACCGTTCCGCAAAAAAACGGTGTGCCACCGATTTGCTGATATGCAAATCCGAGATCATCTTCGCAACCGTCAGATTCTCACGAATATGGTCATACAGATAATCCTTGATCTGAACAGCCAGATCTTTCTCTTTTTTCCTTCCAGGCTCCTGCTTCTTCACCTGTTGAAAGAGCTGAACTATAAGCAATTCAAGCTCATCGTTGGGAATGACATCTTCCCTCTCTATATTCGCAAAAATCCGTTCGAAAATCGGATGGATATCCATCTGCCGAACAATCACGCTGTCCTCCACCTGATACAGCGCTGCCAACCGGTCCGCCAATTCCCCGCGCAGCACAATAAACTCTTTTTTGAAAGGATTCTTATGATCGGCATAGTAGATATGGTACTGTCCTTTATTCAGGAAATACATATCACCTGCATAAACGGTATAATTCTTCTCCGGCGTCTCAATATATCCTTTCCCTTCCAGCACATACTCGAATACGTAATAACGGTAATTCATCTTGGAAGGGATGACATTTTGCATCATCCTATAGTCCGGATTTGGATTGGTCACCCCCGCAAGATTGATTTCGAGGATATTATTAATGTATACGTCGTCACTTATAATCTTTTCTCCAAAAGAATTAATGAACATATCGCCTCTCCTCTCCAAAACAGAACATTGTATCGCATTGTTGTGTATAAAAATATCTATTACAATCTCTTTTTTTATTTTTATTATACGCCGGCATATTACAATGTCAAGCAAAGAGTAGGTACAGAAAGGGCTCTGTCCATTCTTTTTCCACTATAGCTCCACACCTTCTTCTCCACATTTTTATTGACGTCTATGTCAGTTAATTCCCCCAATCCTCCAACACCATCTCATCAAATCTCTCCAAAAATTCTCTGGAATTTGTCCAGGTCTGCGTGCCGTCATCATTTTCAAAGGGATACCCGGACAACTCTGCCAAAGCCCTGGCGCAGATATATTCATACAGTCCCGCCTCAGGGCTTTTGTAAATGATCCAGTACAGGGGCTTCATGGCCGCCTCTCCCAGATCCAGTACCTTTTTGTACCGTTCACTGTCAAACACCCGCACAAAGCCTTCGGTAATCACAAGCTCCGGATTCTCCCGCTCCGCTTCCGCCTCCTCATCCACCAGTGTCTGAAGCTCAAAAGCCACAGCTTCCAGCGTCTCTATATCCAAATGTTCCCAAAACAGTGCCTCGTCCACACCCTCATCCGTAATTTCCGGCCAGTCCAATGAGGGTCTTTCCGCTCCCTCCGGCCTCTCTCCCAGAACCTCCTCCCTCAACTCCTCCAAGGTATCTGCCGGCGGCTCCCCCAGGACTTCCCCTGGGATTCCTCCCACAGCTCCTCCGGCAAGCCCTCCCGCAGGCTGTATCTTTTTCCCGTCCGTTTCCTCACATGCCGCACACAGCAACACAAGGCATACGGATGCCAAACCTATCCAAAATACCCTTTTCCCCGCAATCATTCCAAGTTCCCCTCCATCTCCGCCGCAAAATACGTGGAAATCTGTTGAAGCATTGCCTCCTCCAGGCTTTCCTCATACCCCTCCATGGTGATGCCCGCGTCCCAATATTCCTCCGGAAATTCCGCCCGGATATCTTCCTCCCATGTTCCGGCTCCGGGGACCCAAACATCCGACACCGACATGTCTCCGCTCTCGTCCCTGGAAATAGTGACCCTGGCCGGGAAACTGCTGCCCGCCAGCAATCTGTTTGCGATAACCCGGGAGCGGTACAGCTCCCGGGCGCCTGTCTGGCCTCCTGCCCCATCCTCCTCAGAAGCTTCCTTCACTTCTTCCACAGTCAGGGGACTGTCATCATAAGCGGCCTCCCGCACCAGCAAATAAAATACCATCTCCCTATCGGACCCCATGAACTCCCGGAAAACAGCAGTATCGCCGCCCAGTATCGCATGCGCTTCCACGTGCATCCCCTCCACGGAAGTATCCGCAGCCGCATTTAGAACTGCCTCCGATAACAGCGTTTCCAGCAAAGCCCTTCCATCCATCAAATCCTGCTGCCCGGCAGAAGTCCCCTTCCCGGAGCTTTCCGGTTCCGTTCCTGCCCCGGAGGCGCCTGCTTCCCCTTCCGTCCGGTATTCCTCACGCACCTGTACCGGCGTGCTGTTTAAACGCTCTCGCATCTCCTCCTGATGAGCGTCATAATCTTCCGCTAACTGCCTAAGTCCCTCCGGCGTCTCGGATCTCTCATAGAGCGGACCATAAATCTCCTCCATTTCTTCCCGGCCATAACTGAAAATACTCCCCGCATGATCCGCCCACATTCCCGGCTCCAGCTCAAATTGACACCATCCCATATTTTCAATGGCGGTAAAGAGATACATGGCGTTGCGGGCCATGATATCCGCATTTTCCAGCTCCTCCTCCTGGGAAATGGTCTCCGTCTGTTTATAAAAAACCGTCAGTTCATAGGGCTCCGTGCTGGTCTGAAGCTCCGTCCCGGCATACTCATAGCCGATAAGCCCCGGCAGCAGCCCGATGATGCGGCCGTTGGCGCTGGCATCCCCGATATAGGGATTGCGGTTTGCGGAAAGCTGCTGGTAAAATTCCTCCTCCGGCAGAGGTTTCCCCTGATCCCCCCATGCAAAGGTAACGTCTCCTTCCTCCCCGCCGCCAGATAATCCGTTTCCGCCATTGGTCGTCAAAAGCGTAAGCGCGGCGATCAAAAGTACCAGGATTGCCGCCGCCCCGATCCAGGCGGACGTCTTATGCGCCTTAAGGGCATGGCGGATACGTTTCCGGGTATTGGTCTCCCCGAAGGCCAGAGGCACCGCCAGACCGCTCCTCCTTGACGACAGTCTCAAAAGGCTTTCCGCGTAATCGCCGCGAATATCGCCGCCCGCATTCTTCAGGACCTGCTCGTCACAGGACATTTCCATATCCTGGGTCATCAGGGAAAATGCCAGCCACGCCAGAGGGTTGAACCAATGAAGTACCACAGCCAGATAGCAGAGCGGCTTCACCAGATGATCCAGCCGGCGCCGGTGCGTAAGTTCGTGGGCAATCACATAGCGCCGCTCCTTTTGCATTCCCAGGGGCAGATAGATCCGCGGACGAAGCACCCCCAGCAGGAACGCCGTGTCAATAGCGCCGCTCTCATAGACCGGGATCGGGCAGTCCCCGGCTTCCTCCCTGCCGTCCCGGACCGCCGTCCGCAGCCGGAAACGGAGCCGTCCCACCTGCACCGCACCAAAAATCAGCAGCGCTGCCGCGCCCAGGGCCCAGATCCACCCCGCCACCGTAATGACCTCACCGGTAAGGCTCTCCCGGCGGGCCCCACCGGATAACGAGCCGCCGGGCTCCGGCGAATATCCGCCGCCATTTTCCGGCAAAGCAATCCCTTCCTTCACCAGCCTGTCCACCGCTTTGATTCCGGTGTCGATCTCCATGCTTCCGCTCTGGTAAGAAAGAGCCTCCCCCTTCACCGGAACCAGGCTCAAGGGCGATTCTATGGTAAAGGGGCACAGCAGCCGGACAAACACCAGCAGCCATAAAAAATAGGAATACTGCTTCGGAGCCCGCGCAAGCAGCAGCCGGAACAAAAGCACCGCCCCGACGACGAAGCAGGCGCTTATACTCATATTCAGAATCCTGACAAAAATCTCACTCATAAAATAACCTCCCTCTGCATCAACCTTTCACAGGATGCACGCCCCTCCGGGCATACCGCCGGCTGCCGGGCCACACGCTCCCGCTCTCACTCCTTTTCTCTGGCCGCCTCGATCATCTGCTTTAATTCCTCCGCCTCCGCCTCCGTCAGCTTCCTGTCCTTTAAGAAGGCCGCCAGGAAAGCCAGAAGGGAATTGCCGAAGCTCTTTTTCAGCAGTGCCTCGCTCTCCTGTCTCTGTACCTCCTCCTGCTTCACCAGGGCAGTCACCGTGGCGCTCTCGTTCCGCAGAATCCCCTTCTCACAGAGTTTGCGCAGCACCGTGTAGGCGGTAGCCTTCTTCCAGCCCAGGCGCTCCTGGGCCAGCTTCGCCAGGGACGTGGAATTGATGGGCTCCCGCTCCCACACAAGTTCTGCAAAACGATATTCTCCGTCGGCAATTTTCTGTATCTCCATGACAAACAGCTCCCTTTCTTCGCATGCTTTGTTTCCCCGGAACCGGTAAGTTTCCCACAAAGCAAAATGGTTTATTGTTATAAACCAAGTTTATAGCAATAAACCATTTCTGTCAAGGCCTTTTTCAAGTCATTTTCAAGTTCGCATTATGGGGTCAAAATACCTTTTGACTCCATATTATCCCTCCGCCGCCTTCCTCCCGGCCTTATACCGGTTCAGGCTCTCCGACATCAAAAGCATCAGAACCGCAAACACCAGCAGAAACAGCGGGTAGAGGCCGATGGAGATATGCCCCGCCAGCAATCCGAACAGCGGCGGCATAAAAGTGGAGCCCACATAAGCGCTGGCCATCTGCACGCCAATGACCGCCTGGGAATTTTCCTTGCCAAAATTGTCCGGCGTGGCGTGAATAATGGATGGGTACACCGGCGCGCAGCCCAGACCGATGACGATCAGGCCCGCCAGGGAAGGGCCGTCGGCGCCGATGGGAAGCCCCACCAGCAGAATGCCCGCCGCCATGATCAGAATCCCGTACCGAATCAGCCGCTTATCCCCCAGCTTCTCCGCGATAAACCCATTCAGAAAACGTCCCGCAGTAATGCCGATATAAAACAGCGAGGCGAACATGGCCGCCGTCTCCGAATCGATGCCCCGGTACTGCACCAGATAACTGCTGGCCCATATGCCTGCCGTTCCCTCCAGGGCGCAGTAGCCGAAGAAGG